>CAMBGJ010000319.1 GCA_945865805.1 Bordetella parapertussis | reverse complement strand
ATTTCCACCTGCGTCACTGCGGAACCAAAACGCGCAAAGCATTGCGTGAGTTCGCTGCCGATAGGGCCGCCGCCCAGCACCACCAGGCGCTTGGGCAGCTTGCGCAGGTTCCAAACATTGTCCGAGGTCAGCGGATTGACTTCGGCCAGCCCCGGAATCGGCGGCACGAAAGGCCGCGCGCCAGCGGCGATGACGATGTTTTTGGTGGTGAGTGTTTTTTCGCCGCTGGCGGTTTTGATTTTGACTTCCCACGGCGATACGATGGTGGCTTCACCCTCGACGCAATCCACGCCTAACGCGGAATAACGCGCCACCGAATCATGCGGCTCGATATCCTTGATGATGCGTTGCACGCGCTCCATCACCTCGGCGAAATCAAATTCCGCACTGGCGGAACGGATGCCGAATTCCTTCGAGCGCTTCATGTGCGACAACAGCTTGGCCGAGCGGATCAGCGCCTTCGACGGCACGCAGCCGGTGTTCAGACAATCGCCGCCCATTTTGTGGCGCTCGATCAGCGTCACCTTGGCCTTCACCGCCGCGGCGATGTACGACGTCACCAGCCCCGCCGAGCCGCCGCCGATCACCACCACATTGCGGTCATACGACGCGGGGCGCTGCCATTTTGCGTAGACCTTTTTGGCCTTCAGTGCGTCGAGGAATTTCTTCGCGATGAGCGGGAATACGCCCAGCAGCACAAAGGCGAAAATCAGGCCCGCGCCAATTTTGAAGGCACCCAACTGTGTGCCGGCGTAGACGAACACGATGGTGCCCGCCAGCATGCCGAGCTGGCTCACCCAATAGTACGTCAGCGTCTTGATGCTGGTCAGGCCCATCAGCAGGTTGACGGCGAAGAAGGGAAACGCCGGCACCAGCCGCAGCGCGAACAGATAAAACGCGCCTTCCTTGGCAACGCCGTCGTTGATGGGTTTGAGTTTGTCGCCGAATTTACTTTGCACCCAATCACGCAGCAAAAAGCGAGAAGCGAGAAACGCCAGCGTCGCGCCCACGCTGGAGGCAAACGACACCAGCACCGTTCCCCACAGGAGGCCAAACACCGCGCCGCCGATCAGCGTCATGATCGCGGCACCCGGCAGCGATAACCCGGTAACCACCACGTAGATCGCGAAAAAAATCAGCCCTGCTTGCAGCGGCCTGGCGGCGACATAGGCGTCGATCACATCGCGCTGCGATTTGAAGTAATCGAGACTGAAATACTGCTTCAGATCGAAGATAAAGAACGCCGCGATAGCAGCAGCGATGATGGCGAAGACCAGTAGTTTGCTTTTTTTCATGGCGATTCTCTTTACCGTTTTGGAGCCTGTTTCAGGTGACGGATGTTGGTCGCGCCGAATGGCGATTGCTTACATTCAGACGGTTGGCATCCGCCACGCTGTAAGCCGGGCCATGGGTGATTCTTTGATGGTAGGACACATGCCCTGAACTGCCCGCAGGCCAATTGGCGAGAAACTCATGCTGCCAGCGCGGGTGATCATAACGCGCGGCTATGGCGTCTGCGTGAAGGTGGCCGATGCGTGTGCCGTAAAGCACCGGGAATGGCGCCGGCACCACGGCGATGCGCGTGATCATCCCAAACGGTTCGTCACGAAAATTCGGCATGCCTGCCGCGCCGTTGTTGAAAATGGCGCCATGCCCGAGTACGGTGTTGAGCGAGAGCGCCACGGGCAAGCACGTATGGCTGCTGGCCAGGATGCGGCATTGTGATGTAACTATTTGTTTTTTAACATTATTTATATTTTTTTCAATAGCAAGTGCATCTTGCGCCAGTGACCAGCCGGCGAGGGACTCCAGATCTCCATGAACCACTGCCACGCGTATGCCGCCAACATTCGCAACCAGATTCATCGGCAGTGCAGCCAGTCGCGCGCGTAGTGCCGGATGGCGCCGTGCAGTTTTGCGCAGTGTTGTGGCGATAGCGTTCGAGCGCGCAACTTCCGCATCGCTGACGTGTGCCGGGTAAGCGCAGCCGCAACCCGCGTCGCTATCATCGCCGGCGATTTCAGTTTCAACATTGCCGCGCAACACGCGATGGCGCAGCACTTCGTTGTTGATCGCGCAAAAGCTCGCATCGTCGCTATTGAACCAGTTGAAGTCGCCGTTGAAAGCCAGCGTCACTGCGCTGCGCTCGCGTTGCGCGAGTGCCAGCACGGCGTGCAGCGCAGGCACGTTGCCATAAAGCCCGCCAACGACATATAGCGTATCAGCCGTGAAATCGGCCGCACGCGCCAAGTCGCCAGGCGCGTAGCGGTAGTGCAGCGGACAGCTACGCCCAGGCTGCGGCGCTTGCGTTTCAGTGACGGAAATTGCCACGCGGTTTTCCACTACAGAATGTCGTGCCGTATTTTACGGCTGAGGGCTTCGAACATTGCCACCAACGCTATGATGGTCAGCAGCAGGGTGGCGAGCCGTCCCCACTGAAACAGCGATACGGCTTCGGATACCAGCAGGCCCAAGCCGCCCGCGCCGATCAGGCCCAGCACGGTTGAATCGCGCACGTTGAATTCCCAGATGTAAAGATGCACCGACAGCCAGCGCGGCAGCAGCATGCGGCCCAGTCCGTAAACCAGCGTTTGCATCGGCGTAAGCCCGAGCGCTGCACCCGATTCCATCAGGCGCTCGTCAACCGCTTCAACGGTTTCAGCATACAGCTTGCCATACGTGCCGAATGAATGCGCGGCAATGGCGAGCACACCCGCCATTGGCCCAAGCCCGATAATGCCGACAAACAGCAGGCCGAACACCAGCGTATGCACCGAGCGCGCAATGCCGAGTGCGGCGCGCGCGCTGTGTGCCACCCACGGCGGAAGACGCAAATTCCTGGCGGATGCCAGGCCAAAGGGCAGCGCAAGCATGGCGGCGATAAACGAGCCGAGCGTTGCAATTTTGAATGTGGTCCATACCGCATCGAGCAACCCTTTGAGAAAACGTCCTTCTGATTCACGTTCGTTGTCGACACGCAGCAGCGTTCCGTCGTCGGCGCGATATTCCAGTTGTTCGTTGCCGTACCAGACATTCAGAAAACTGGGCCACGAAAACTCCACCGCCGTGCGTTTGAGGTTTTCCCACGGACGACGGCCAAATGAAAGATCGTCGCTTAACGCAAACTGTATTACCACGCCGCACAACAGCAGAACGTAAATTCCCAGATACAGTCGAAAGCGGCCCGTAATGAAACCGCCCGTCAACCGATCACCTTTTCACCGGCGTGAGCTTGCCGGTGGCAAGGCCCGCGTCACGAATGGGCTTGTAATAGGCATTGTCTGTTTTGACGAAACCGGTGTAGCGCGCTGGCAGCAGCTTGGGATTTGACTTCAATTCGGCGCCGATGCCTTCCAGCGCCTGCTGTAATTTTGCGACCAGTGCTTTGTCCTTGAACAGATCGGCGCTAACGGCCAGCGCATCGTTGGGCAGCGGCGCTGAGGTCCAGAAAATACGGCTGTCTTCGGCTTTGATCAAGCCTTCGGCAATCATGGCGTCACGATTGCGATTGTAGTCGGCGCCCGCATCGAGTTCGCCACGCACCACCTGTGTTTCTATCGCCTGATGTTTGGTATAGATCACTTTGCCGAGAAACTTCTCGGGATCGATTTTCATTTTATGGAATTGATGAAACGGTATCAGGTAACCCGAGGTCGAGCCTTTGTCGCCGAATGCAAACGTTTTACCTTTCAGGTCTTCAATACGTTTGATGCCGCTTTTGGGATGCGTAATCATGATCGCAAAGTATTCGGGCTTACCTTCATAAAGAATAGTGCTGACGGCTTGCGCACCGGCCTGATGATTGGCCAACACATAGCCCCATGGCCCCATCAGCGCGATATCGGTTTCGCCATTGGAAAGCGACTTGGCGAGGCCTTCCCAGGCATCCACGGTACGCAAAACGACTTTGCGGCCCAGCTTGGCGGCGAGGTAATCGGCGAGTGGACGATAGGTCGCGTCATTCTTCTCTTTATCGGGCTGGAATAGTCCGACACCGAATTGCAGATCGCCTGAAGCGGCATGTACCGTCGTGAATACGCCAAATGCCAGAATCAAGCCCAAAAATCGAGATACCATGTGAATCCCAATGTTGAAGCGAATAAAGTAAATAAAGTAAATTCCAGAATAGAACCAGATCTACGCTGCCAACGCGCCGCCGCAACTGGAGCCCTGCCCGGCGGTGCAGCCGTAACAATGGTCTTTCACCACGATCGGGTTGTTCGCTACATCCGCGCCCATCAACTCGCGTAGATGCGTGCGCGACTTATTTTTCCATGCCAGCGGCAGGCCGAGCATTTGATTGAAATCGCAATCGTAGACGTAGCCTTTGTAATCCACCGACAGTAGCGACTTGCACATCACCGAATCCAGATTCTGCGGCTGATACGCATTTTTCAGCACATCCATGTAATGCGTGAATTGGCCCTTGGAAATCAGCGTGCTGCCAAAGCGCTGGATCGGCATATTGGTCAGCACAAACAATTCGGTGAAGGTAATGCCGAAGTGGTGCGCCAGATGTTTACGGTAATCGGCTTCGAGCGGCCCCTGCGCGGGCGGCAGCACGGGGCCTTGCGGGTTGTAGACGAGACTTAGTTTCAGGTTTGAACCCGGCTTGCCGTAACCTTTTTCATTCAGCAGTTTTAACGCGCGGATGCTGCCGTCGAACACGCCCTTGCCGCGCTGCTTGTCGACGTTTTCCTCGAGATAACACGGCAGCGACGCGACGATCTCCACCGCGTTATCGTGCAAAAAATCCGCCAGGTCTTCCTGGCCCGGCTCGTGCAGGATGGTCAGATTGCAGCGATCCATCACCCGCACGCCGATATCGCGCGCGGCTTTCACCAGCAGGCGGAAATGCGAGTTCAATTCCGGCGCGCCGCCGGTGAGATCGAGTGTCGTGATGTGCGCCGACTTCAGATACGCGATCACCTCGAACAGCGTTTCGCGGCTCATCATTTCGGTGCGCGTGGGGCCGGCGTTGACGTGGCAATGCAAACAGCTTTGATTGCACTTGTAGCCCAGATTGACTTGCAGGGTGTCGACGCGGTTGCGACGAATTGCGGGAAAGTCGCTGATTTCCATCAGCGGCAGCGTGGCGTGCATGGTTCGGTCTCCGATGACTTGTTATTGTGGCCTGCGCCGTGCAGGAAGCGCGTCTGGTCTATTTTACTTGGTCGGCGAGATGTGCATAACCTTTCAGCGGCCAGAGTGTCGCCGTGGGTATATTATAAGTATTTGTTTTGAACGGAGTTTTATCTGGAGCTTTATGCGCGTCTAAAAAATTGCCGGTGGATGCGTGTGATGCTCATGCGGTTGAACGCGCCTGCGGCCAGCAGTGTCATGGCGACTTTTGTAACGGGGCTGTCATAGGGGTGATCTCTTGCGATGCCTGCCGCAGCTTGCGCATAGGTGCCCCCATCGGCAAACAGGCACAAAAATGCATGGCCAGCGGCGCTCAACGGCTGCCACTGCACCACGTCGTCGTTTAGCCGCGTGATTAACACGCCGGTGCCGCTACCGACGTCACTGCTGTGTTGCCCCCGGTGGTGATAGCGTCCCCACGCGTGTGCCACGGCGGCATCCGTAAACAAGGCCCAGCGTGCCGCAGCATGCGGATACAGAACGGCGGCGGCCCGCCTTTCAGGTGTGAGACTCGTCAACGCACCGGCATCGAGTGTGGATTCTTTGCGTGCCTGATGCGCCTGTGTCCATAGCTGATCGAGTAACGCAGCGCCGGGCGAACACAGCGCCTGCTCTGCGTGCTCGAACGCCGCAAGTGTGTACGCGTTGTGAAAAGCGGGCCGCGCGGTCATTGCGCGTTGCCGGGTTTATGTGGTGTGCTGGACATGAGGCGAGCCGCTCCGAAACGATTGAGCCTTGTGCTGATATATTCGGTAATTCGTTGCGCATTGGCGAAAGGTTACAGGTCGGGCACAATGCGCCGTGAAAAAATTTCCTGTCGCTTGTAACCAACCGGTGCCATCGGGCGAATACCCATTAGAGGCTGCATGAACGCCAGCGAAAACCGGTTGCGGGATGCGTTGTGCCGGGGTTTGTCTGGTGATAACGCGGGCGGATTCAAGTCTGAAGTGCAACCGCGTTATGATGCGAGTGTAGCTTCTTCCAGAAGACTTCGTGGGGTGTTTTGAAGCCGAGGC
>CAMBGJ010000318.1 GCA_945865805.1 Bordetella parapertussis | reverse complement strand
GAACGCCCGCTTCAGAGAAGGAGGACTGGCCGGAACGGGTCGGGAGCACGCATTCGTCGTAAGAGACAGCTGCCATTCGCCCCGACTTTTGGGCAATGCCTGGTAAGCGATGGACACCGGCCATCGATACCACACGCTGGTTCGCCGTCTTTGCAGATGTGGCTGAATTGACCGTTCGATAGGGCCGCGATACATTGGGGTTTATGCAAAAAGAGCTTTTAAATTTCCTATCCCCCTTGCCCGGGTTTATCGATACCACTTTCAATGGCCTGATGGCGCCGGCAGGCACGCCACCAGCCGTGGTAGAGCGCTTGCGCGCGAAAGTTGCCAAGGCCTCCGGAATTGCGGAATTGCGGAATTGCGCAAACGCTATCAGGCGTTGGGTATAGAACTCGTCAGCAGCAACACGTCTGATGAATTCGCTTCGTTTCTGCAGAAACACGTCGATGCGTTTGGCAAACTTGCGCGCGAAGCAGGCATCGCAGCGAACTAAAAGGCGGCAAGATGAACACGTGGACACACTGACACGCGGGATTACGTGGCGAGGCTAAAATTCCATATAAAAACGAATACTTATAGTGTTACATCGGGCTGCCCCGCTGAGCGCGAGCCCGGCTGCGCCGCATTGTCCACGGCATGGTAAGTAAACACTGCCGAAAATTTGGTTCGCATCGTGCGGTTGTTGCCGGCCGCATGAAACAGGCGGCAGTGGAAAAACAGCACGCCGCCGGGATCCAGCTCGACAGCAACCTGAGTGCTCAGCAATTCTGCATTTTCCGGCAGATCGGTGCGCAGGAACTGCGCGGCATCCAGCCGTTCCGGCGCAAATGTCGTTTGATGGGAGCCTGGCAGCACCAGCAGGCAGCCGTTTTCCGTGCGCTCCGTTCCCAGCGCGAACCACGCCGACACCAGCTCCGGCCTCGCAAACGACCAGTAGCGTATGTCACGATGCCAGTGCGTCAGGCTGCTGTAGCGGGCATCCTTGGTCATCACGCAGTTGTGATGGGCCTGCGCCAGCGCGACGTGAGGCCCCAGCAGTTGGCGTAGGCGTGCAGCCACTGGTGCGGCCGTCGCCCACTCCTGGTAGACCGCATCGCGGGCGTAAGCCTGCAACAATCGCCGCACGGTACGCCCGCCCGGCGATTCCAGCGATGCCGGCGCGCCGGGATACTGCGTCTCGGCCTCGTACTCCAGTGGCGCCTTGGTCAAAGCGAGATCGCGTTCGGCCACTTCAAGCATGCGCGCGCAGGCAGCAGGCGGCACCAAGCCGCGCACGACCTGGAAACCGTCTCGCTCGAACTGCGCGACTTCCGCTGCAGAAAATTCGTTACGCATGCTTACTCACAGGAATGGGTACTTTGCCCGGACTTCAATGCTATTCACAAAATACATTATGCAGTGGTTTTCCGATAGCCGCCGGGAAACCCTTTTCATTACGTGTTGCGCTGGCTGCCAGACTGGGTAGAGAATCCGTTCTGAATTCAAATTCCGGAGGGGTTGCACCATGTCACAACAAGCAGTGCGGGACGCGATTACGCAACCAGCACGCGGCCACCGGCGCGGTAACACTGATTCAGCGCTTCGGCAGCGCGGCTAATCTGAACACCCATTTGCACGCGCTGGTGCTTGATGGGGTTTACCAGACCAGCGTAGACAAGGCCCCCGTATTCCATCCTGCCGCCGCCCCAAGCATGCACCAACTGCAAACCCTGCTCGGTAAAATCATCAGAAGAATCATGAAGTTACTTACCAGGCAAGATTACCTGATCGAAGAAGACGGCATCACCTATCTGGCGCGCACCGGCGACACAGACCCTGACAACGTGCTGGCCCCACTGCAAGCCGCATCCAGCACCTGGCGCATCGCACAGGGGCCACGCGCGGGGCGCAAAGTGCTGACACTCGTAGGCGGCACCGGTAATGAGCTGCGCGAAGCACGTCAACCGCGTGACGTGTTCTGCGCCAACGCCGAAGATCGGCAAGGCATCGAACAACTATGTCGCTACATTACCCGCCCGGCCATCTCAAACGAACGGCTGCTACGTAGAAACCCAGATGTCTCTTTTGGGTCGGGTACTGACATAGCCTGTGGTAGCAAGCTGCCGTTCGATCCGACTTTTTCACCTACGTCGGCTGACCCGCGCATTGCAGCCCTTCGTGGCTCTGATCGCCAACGGCAGCAAAGGCCGAGTTGCGGGCGTAGGGCTTCCGGCAGGTATCGGAGTAGAGCAGTCGCACAGATGACCAGTCTGTCGCGGCGCTGGGCGACAGGAATTGGCCGACTGCAGCCGCTGAACAACAAATTCTAACGCACGGCGAGTCCACGGCCATTGCAAAAAGGGTACGTTTTGCACCGAATATTTACGGTCGCAAAATCAAGCGCTTACCCGTCGCAAAACTCGGTTGCAGATAAGGGCACTAAATTGCAGACCGGCCGCGTTTGTTTTGGATACAATAGTATCCAAAACATTTTAATATTAGGTGATGCTATGGCGCTGGCGCGGTATCACGTGATGATCGATCAGGTGCGCACAACCGTGAGTCTTACACCGGTGCTGGCCGAGTTGCTGGCGCTGAAGTTGGGCACCATGCCCCAAACGCAAGCGGCGCGCGCCGCACTGTGTTCCTGGTTACAAGCGGAGATTGATCGCGATCCGGGTGCCGTGCGCTACGGTCGCGCCAGTCAGCGCTTGGCGCATCAGGCCATTCTGACAGTCGCAGCGCCATCGCTCATTTCTAAGCGCGATGATTGGATGGAACAGAAGCGTGGATAATATAGTATCCAATTGACCGACCATGTCATGCGCTTACTGCGCTAGCGATAGCAACCGTTTTTTGCGGGGTTGCGCCAGGCTGGGACTCGGTAGCGCCCTTGACGGGCGTTTTTTATGCGCCAAAGTGAACATATCACAGGTGTTCTGTTCACTTTCGCAGATCGTGCTGATCGCCGCCTGACGAACGCGTCGGGCGCCGCCGCTTGTCCATTCGCTAAACCGCGAATCCACCCCCAAAACTACGCGCTTTTGCTACCCCGCTAACAAATGTAGACGGTAATTTTATTATCCGCTTATCTGATATATTTTTATCCGCTGCGCGGATAAAAATACTGCAGCGTGCCCGTGTATGCCTCGCTGCGAGAGGTTATTTTGCCGCTTTCTTGGCCCTGGCGCGCTTGGCCTTCGCCTTCGGCTTGGCGTGACCCGTCTGCCGCAGCGCCTGTGCTACTTGATCGAGCGCCGCCCAAGTCGCTGCCGCGTCCGCGGCCGACATCGTTTTTCCTACGGCGCTAATGGCATCAGCGACGGGGGTTAAGGTGCCGGCCGCCGTTCTCGCGAGATAGGCGTGGCGCAAGGCGCGTTTTTCCGTATCCCGTGCTTCAAACCATGCCGTCAGTTCGCTGCGCTCTTGGTCGGTGAGCGCAGCAATCTCTGCGGTTGGCAAGGTGGTCGCATAGCGATCGAAGGCCGCCACCACTTTTTGCTGGCTACGCTTGTGTTCGGAGGAGTAAGTGGAGCGGATGCACTGGACTTGCTTGCCCTGTTCGCGAAATTGCATGGCGGATGCCCTTTTATCTGTTAAGCGGATAGCATTGTATCCGATACGCGGATAAAAATAAATCCGCCGGCGCGTGATATTTTCTATCCGCTAAGCGGATAACTATTTATCTGTTGTGTAGTCGGTAGAAACATTATCCGCTTAACGGATAACAATATATCAGACCCTTGGCCCTTGCCGGTCGGTTAATCCGTGAGCTCGCGGCGGCGCTGACAGGCCCTGAACATCGCGCCCCCCTGCCTGCAGCCTCGCCCTTATATTTACTATTGATAACATCTTTTATCAATAGTAAACTGACGCCGTTGAGGCCAGTTGAAAACCAAGGCACACAAATGTTCATTTGTAATTTATTACATTTGCGCCATAATGAGTCTGATCAACCACGGCGAGGGAACCCGTCATGAGCCGTTTAACCATCGAAGTCACCGAGCAACAGCACCAGAACATTAAAGCGCTGGCCGCCTTGCAAGGAAAGAGCATCAAGGAATACGCCTTGCAGCGTCTGTTTGCCGCGACGCCCGAAGAGGAACGAGCGATGCAGGAATTGAAAGCGCTGCTTGCCTCGCGCATTGACGAGGGGTTGCGTGGCGAAGTGTCCGATCAAAGCATCACGGAGATTGCTGACGAGGTTCTCCGGTCAGGCGGTAGCGTGTGACCCGTTCGTATGTCCTGACCCAATCTGCGGTAGCCGATATGCGCGAGATCACTCGCTATAGCCTAAAGCAGTGGGGTGAAGATCAAACACGAATCTATATTGCAAAACTTGAGCAGTGCGCCCAGGCGGTTGCCAATGGTAGCGCGCATTACAAAAACATGGATGAATTCCACCCGGAATTACGGATGCTTCATTGCGGGCATCACTACATTTTTTGTTTGCCTCGCCAGGCGGCGTTAGCTCTGGTGGTGGCTATTTTGCACGAGCGCATGGATATCATGACGCGTCTCAGATTACGGTTGGCCGTCAAATGACTCATCCCAACCTTCCAACTTCCCTGTCCCCATCTTCTCGGCTGCTGACTGCTGCCCAGTTCCAACAACTGGCCGCCGTGCCGCCGGAAATGGAGTGGTTCGCCAACCTGGGTAACAAGGCGACCCGCCGCGCCTATGAAAACGCCCTACAGGACTTCATGGGTTTTGCCGGCATCGTGCGGCCGGAAGAATTTCGCAAGGTGACCCGCGCCCACGTCATCGCCTGGCGCGACGACCTAGTGCGGCGTGAGTTGAGCGGCATGACGGTTCGGCACCGCCTGTCCGCGCTGTCGTCGTTGTTCGAATATCTCTGCGAGAAGAACGCTGTTACCCATAACCCCGTCAAGGGCGTGAAACGTCCACCGGTGGAAAGCTACGAAGGTAAGACCCCTGCCCTCGGCGACCACCAGGCGCGGCAGTTGCTCGATGCGCCAATGGCCGATTCACTCAAAGGTAAGCGCGATCGGGCGATGCTGGCCACCCTGCTCTATCACGCGCTACGGCGCGACGAATTGTGCCGGCTCAAGGTCAAGGACTACAAACAAGAACGACGTGGCGTGCCGCACATGACGGTGTCTGGCAAGGGCGGCAAGACACGTTATGTGCCATTGCATCCGGCTGCTGGCGGGCTGATTGCGGAGTATCTGGAAGCGGCTGGACATGGCGCCGAAGATGCCGGGGCGCTGTTCCGCCCGATGCACAATAATCGTGTGGATGACGCGGTGAAATCGATCACGCCGGATGGTGTTTACAAAATTGTGCGGGCTTACTCAGCAGCACATGGATTCCAGATCGGCGCGCATGCGTTGCGGGCGACGGCTGCAACGAATGCACTTGATCATCAGGCCGACATCGCCAAGGTGCAGGAGTGGTTGGGGCACGCGAATATTGCTACTACGCGGATTTACGATCATCGCAAGACAAGGCCCGAGGACAGCCCGACGTTTAAGGTGAGTTACTAATTCAAATAGGTGCGGCGGCGAGATCATCCCGACCTGAATAGGTATTTTCTGCAACTGCCGCCAGCGTCTGGTAGTCGGCCTTTGCTGCCGTTGGCGATCTGCGAGACGAACGGCTGCAACGTGGCGGTCAGCGGTCGTAGGCGCGAAAGTCTGTCCGAATGACTGCTTCCTACTTCTGGCTACGGCCGCAAACGACCCCAAGCGGGCATAGCGCTTGCTCCATTGCGGACATTCAAGTCACGTTTCGATCACTTTGTCGCTGCGCAGGGCGGTCACTTACGAAATCTTGATGCAGATCAAATCCAACGAATGAGAGTGATTGCGCCGGTGGCCGCTGCGCTGCGTTTGACGCCCGCCTGCTTGATCAGATGTGTGGCGATCACCCGGTGAATGATCTGCAACACCGGCGTGAGCAGCTCGGCGTGCACGGCGAAGAGACTGCGCTGTAAGGTCTACGTTGCTTCCTGCCTTACAGCGCGCGCTGCAAGGCAGGGCATTTTGAAACGGCGCTTATGCGGCTATCAGCCTAATCTATTTTCGCGCCCGATGCGCGCACGGCCTTGTCCCACTTTGCGATTTCAGTGTTGATGAAGGCCGCGAACTGCTCGGGGGTGATCGGCGTCACATCACCGCCTTCACCCTGAAAGCGGCTCTGCACTTCAGGCTGCTTCAGAATTTTCATCATTTCCCCATGGAGCT
>CAMBGJ010000317.1 GCA_945865805.1 Bordetella parapertussis | reverse complement strand
TTGTTCTCGCCTTAACCGCGACACGTCCGGTCAGTCGAGAATAGGCCGCCCATCCTTCCCAATCACCGTTCAACCCCGCTGCCGCCTTCCAGCATAATGGGCAGGGTAGACTGCGCCTGGCGTTCTGAAATGCTGTGATTTCAATTCCATATTCCGTCAAATGCTTGAGATACTATTGTTTGTGCAACATTCGGGCTAGGAAAGCCGTTTTTCATTGCGGCATGATGCCGGCCACCTTGACAATTTTTCCGTACTTTTCAAGGTCTTCACGCAAAAATTTCGCGAATTCCGCAGGCGTGGTGCCCCGACTTTCGATATTAATTTCGGCGTAGGTCTTGCGTGTATCGGGATGTTGCATCACCGTGCGCGCCGCTTCATACAAGCGGTTGGTGATCGCCTTCGGCAATAGCGGCGGGCCATAGATGCCATACCAGCCGGAGACTTCGTAACCCTTCAGCCCCGATTCGTCGAGCGTCGGCACATCGGGAATCTGATCGCTGCGCTTCAAACCCGTGAACGCAAGGCCACGCAGCCGATCGGCCTTGACGAAGGGCACCGAGGCGGGGCTCGAGGCAAAGTTCATCGCGATCTGATTGGCCAGCACGTCGTTGATCGCGGCGCCGCCGCCTTTATACGGCACATGGGTGATTTTCACGCCCGCCATCAGACAAAACATTTCACCGGCGAGATGCTGCAAATTGCCCACGCCCGCCGAGGCGTACGAAAAACTTGCCGGGGGCGGCGCGCGCGGCATCCACCAACTGCTGCACCGTGCGGTGCGCGGATGTGGGATGCACCACCAGCACCAAGCCGCTCGATTTCACGATTTCGCTGATCGGCGTCAGATCGCGCAATGCGTCGTACGGCAGCTTGCGATACACATGCGGATTGATGGTATGCGAGCCGGAGGTAATGAGGATCGTGTGACCGTCGGGCGTAGCGCGCACCACCATCTCGGTGCCGATGATGCTGTTCGCACCCGCGCGGTTATCCACCACGATCTGCTGCCCCAGCACCGTGCTCAACCGATGCGCGAAAATGCGCGCGATTACGTCCGGGCCACTACCCGCAGACGAGGGCACGATCAGGCGCACCGGCCGGTCGGGATAGGCACCGATCGCGGGCAAAGGTAAAAATACAGCGGCACTCGCAACACCCACCAATGTCTTCAACAAGGGTGTCACACGCCACATGAAACTTTCCTGCACAAAAGGTTGATGGTAAATCCGCACGCGCTGCTCCGACTGTTCACCTGTTCACCTGTTCACCCGTTCACCCGTTCACGCCACCCGCATCAGGCCATGCCGATAGGCTCTGCCAACGGTTCCGCCATTTTGCCCGGCCGCGCACGCATCATATCGTGCAATTCACGCCGCACGTGGGCATATCCAGGATCATCAAACAGATTGTTCATTTCACCCGGATCGTTATACAGATCGTACAACTCGCCCGCGCCGCTTTCGAGCTCGAATGTGCACTTGTATTTTTGCATGCGCACCGTGCGCAATTTCAGCGCCACGCCGCAGCGCGACGGGTGCAGATGCCATTCGCTATAGGCCGCGTCGCGGGTTTGCGCGCCGCCACGCAGCAGCTTCACCAGGCTGCGGCTTTGTATCTCGGCAGGGTTGGCGACACCAGCGGTCTCGTAAAACGTCGCCGCCAGATCGAGCGTAGACACCGGCTCTGTCACCAATTGCCGCGGCGTCACGCCTGGTCCGCGCGCCACCATCGTCACGCGCAGCAGGTCTTCATACGGCGTCGGGCCCTTCAGGTACAGGCCGTGGTTGCCCAGCAGTTCGCCATGATCGGTGGTGTAAATCACGAGGGTGTTTTCAAGCGTGCCCGCCGCTTCGAGCGCGCTCATCAAGCGCCCGACATTGTGATCAATCTGCGAAATCATGCCGTAGTAGTTGGCGGTCATCTCGGCGAGCTGGGCGTCGGTTTGGTCCGGCACGCGCGAGCCTTCCGCGCGAAACTTGAGCATCACCGGGTCGGCCAGTTGCGGCTTGCCTTCGAGCGAGGCCTTGTGCCACCACGGTCGGCGTTCCAGATCGCGCACGCGGTTTTTCGGCAGCACCATGTCTTTTGGGTCGTACATCAGACTCCACGGCTCAGGGCAGTCAAACGCATGGTGCGGATCGGGGAACGACACCCAGGCGCAGAAAGGTTCCTCCTTGCGGCTCGCGTCGTTCAACCAGTGTATCGCGCGATCGGCGATCCAGGTGCTTGAATGCCAAGCCGCAGGCAACGCGGAATTCCATGTCTGCGCCGCACCGGTGCCGGGCCGCGATTCAGCAGCCCATAGGCTAATGCCCTCCCCGCCGCCACGCGACACCAGCCAGCGTTCGTAGTGCCCGACAGCGGGGTCTTCCAGCGGGCGCGTGCGATGCAAATGCCCCAGCGCCACCAGCTCGCAATGCTGAAAGCCCATATACGGGCCAAACCACGCGGGGCCGTACTGGGCCTGACTCTTGTTGCACTCGGGCGTGCCGGTGGGCGCGAAAGTTGATTTGGTGGAAAAGTGCGCCTTGCCAATAAAACCGGTTTGATACCCCGCGCGGGCCAGAGTGCCAGCGAAGCCGGACTCGCCCACGCGCGGATCAAGATCAACACCGTTATCCCATACGCCATGTGTCAACGGCAGCATCCCCGTGAGTATCGACGAGCGTGAAGGCTGACACACCAGATTCGGCGTGATGCAAGCTGAAAAGCGCGTGCCTTCACGGGCAATGCAATCGATGTGCGGCGTTTTGATGTTTTTGTTTTCAAAGCCGTTGCAGTCAGCACGCTGCTGGTCGGAGGTGATGAGAAGTATGTTGGGGCGTTTCATTGTCAGCGTCCTATTTGTTCAATCCCAGTTCAGTCAGTAAGGCGCGAAACCGCACCGCCTCCGCGTCAAGAAACTCTCGCAGCTTCGGCCCGGTGACAAAATTCGCCCGCCAGAAATTGCGTTCCAGATCCTTTTTCCACGCGCCCGATTCGTTGACCACGGACAGGGCGTTTTCCCAAAACACCACTTGCTCGCGTGTCATCGCCTTTGCGCCAACCACCCCACGCCAATTGGTGAACACAGCATCCATGCCTTGCTCTTTCAGCGTGGGAATTTTCGCGAGGGCGCCGGACAATCGTTGCGGGCCGATCACGCCCAGCGCGCGCACGCGCCCCGCCGCGAGATACGGCGGCATATTGACTGCGGTGCCGCACACCAGGTCGATTTCGCCTGCCAGCATGGCGACCACAGCGTCGCCAGCCGATTTATAAGGCACAAAGCGCGACTTGCGCACATCAACACCCATTGCCTTCCACGCCACCGCCGCTGCGGTATGCGAACCGGCGCCCACGCCAGGGCCAAAACCCACCGCCACCGCGCCCGCGTCCGCGCGCAATCGCGTACGCACATCCGCCATGGATTTCAACGGCGAATCGGCGCGCGTCACCAGCACAAAATAGTCGTCAAACAACAGGGCCAGCGGCGTCACGTCGCGATGCGTATAGGGATGCGCGCCGGTCACCGCGTTCGACACCAGATTGGTGTTACCGATGGAAATCGCGTGGCCGTCGCCCCGGTCATTCATATAGCCCCACGCAATGCCATTACCCGCGCCGGGCTTGTTGATCACCACCACCGGCACGCCCACCGTGCGCGCATCATCCCACACCTTTTGAATGGCGCGCGCCGTGAGGTCGAGGCTGCCTGCCGGTGACGACGGCGAAATAAACGCGACCGGTCGCGCGGGCTTCCAGGGCTGGGCGTGCGCCGCAAGCGTGACCGCACACAACAAAACCGCTAACCAGCAGCTCATGCCGCCAGCGCGGACTTCAGCGCCTCTGCGGGTGTTCCATGCTGCCATGGCAATGGCACGTCGTAATTCGTCAGCAGACAATCATCGGGCAGGCATTCGAGCGGCGTGAAATCGCGGTGCGCGATGTACTCGGGGCGCTTGAAACGGCGGATGTGATTCGACACCGCGCACACGCTCAAGTACACCGCCACACGGTTCCACGGCGAGAGGTTCGAGGTGGACGAGTGCACCAGGCACGAGTGAAACATGATCATCGAGCCGGGCGGGCCCTTGGGTGCGACGATGCCGCCGCGATCCACCAGCTTCGCGATGGTGTCGTGATTGATCGTCCATAGCGGATAGCTGGTGGTGGTGAGGTCATGCGACGCCTCGATCACGCCCAGCTTGTGGCTGCCGGGGATGAACATCAGCGGGCCGTTGAACTCGTTCACTTCATCGAGAAAAATCGCCACGTTCATCGAGCGCGGCTCGGGCATGTGGTCGTCGTTGACCCAGGTACCGTAATCCTGATGCCATTGCCACACATCGCCGTCAAAAGCCATTTTGCCGTTGATCTTGAACTGGTGCATGTAGAGCTTTTCGCCATACATCTGCATCACCGGTTCGAGCATCCGCGGGTGGCGCGCCAGGGTGGCAAAGGGCTTGCTGTACATATGCGCGGCGAAGTTGGTTCGCACCACGCCGCTTTTTTCCAGCACGTTTTCCGGGCGCTGTTGCGCATACAGGCGCGGCACTTCATCGAGCAGCGGCGTGATTTCAGCCTGCGTGAACAGGCTGGGGAAAAACAGGTACCCATCGCGATCGAATTGATCGAGTTGCTGCGGGGTGAGTTTCATGGCTTGTTGCTCCGGTGGTTCGTCGCCGTACTGAGTCGCTGAACTGAGTTGCTATACTAGCCGCGACCCTTGCTCTTGCGCAACTCACCCACGGAGAACCTCATGAAAGTCACCCGCTTTGAAACCTTCCGCTGTGACGCCGGTTGGCGCACTTTCTCGTTTCTCAAGATCATGACCGACGAGGGCCTTGTCGGTTGGTCGGAATACAACGAGAGTTTCGGCAGCGCGGGTTTAAGCGCAGTGATCGAGGCGCTGATGCCGGTGGTCGTCGGCAAAAACCCCTGCGACGTTGAGTTGATCAACTGTCACTTACGCACCCACACAGTGCAGTCGCGCGGCGGCATCAACCGGCAGGCGTTAGCGGCCATTGAGAACGCGCTGCTCGATATCAAGGGCAAGGCGCTCGGCGTGCCGGTCTACGATTTGTTCGGCGGCGCGGTGCGTAAGCGTATTCCGTGTTACTGGTCACACTGTGGCAGCTATCGCGCGCGTTACCCGGATCTGCTGGGCGTGCCACGTGTGTCGAGCTACGACGACCTCTCCAAACTGGCGGAGGAAGTCGTGCGACGCGGCTTCGGCGCCTGCAAAACCAATGTGATGATTCACGACGGCAAGACGCTGGCGGCGTACCGCCCCGGCTTTGGCGCGAGTAAGGGCTACCCGGAACTGAACTGGAGCAACGATATCGTCGATGCCGCGTTTAAGACCGCCAACGCGTTTCGTCTGGGCGGCGGGGCCTCGCTGGGCATCATGATGGACTTGAATTTCAATTACAAAACCGAAGGCTATCTGCGCATCGCGCAGGCTGTTGAACCCATCGGCATGACCTGGCTGGAAATGGACACGCACGATCCGCAGTCACTGGCGTTAATCCGCCGCCAGACGAAGACACCGATCGCCTCGTGTGAAACGCTGTGTGAGCGGCGCGATTTCAAACCGTACTTCGAGCAATACGCGATGGACGTGGCGATCATCGACGTGGTGTGGAACGGCTATATGGAATCGCTCAAGATCGCGTCGATGGCAGACGTGTACGAAATGAACGTCGCGCCGCACAATTTTTACGGCCACCTGTCGAGCATCATGTCCGCACACTTTTGCGCGTCCGTGCCAAACTTCAGAATCATGGAAACCGACGTCGACGCCGTGCCGTGGCGCGATGAGCTGGTGGATATTCCGCCAGTGATTGAAAACGGTGAATTCGTGTTGTCAGGCAAGCCGGGCTGGGGGGTGGAGGTGAATGAGGCGGCGATTAAGCGGCATCCACCGAAGTAGGGGTAAGCGGGGTATAAAAAGAAATTCTTCGCAACTATTGAGAATTACATAGCTTCGCGACATCTTTTTCCCTCATCCCAACCCTTCTGCTCCGCTTTCAGTGTTCCCTGATCCCGGAGGGCGAAGGGCTTTTTCACCCTTCCCCTTTAAGGCTGATCATTACCCACATTTTTTTCGTGTTGAAGATGTTGGAATTCTCGGTCGTTGTTTCATGATTCGATACATTTCAGTCAAGGGTATCAGCTCCTGGAAACCTTTCCACAAAGTCTGTGTGCCGGG
>CAMBGJ010000316.1 GCA_945865805.1 Bordetella parapertussis | reverse complement strand
GATCGCAATCTGATACCGTTCGTCTTGGGTGAGGTGTGTGTAGTTCATTCTTGGCAACTTTAACTTGGTGGTCGAGGGGCTCGGATGCTATCGCACCTCGCCCACCCAACCTATTAATCAGAGTTGCACTTCGAATTTGAACTCGCGGGACGTATCGATCATGATCTGGCGTATTTACGCAACTGGTCGCTGCGTCTTGATCTCTACATCATCTTTAAAACAATATGGGTCGTGTTTAAGCGAGAGAACGCGCACTGAGCCTTGCTCGAATCGCAAACCCGAGGCGCAGCTTTACGTCACCCGAAAATTCTTGAACTGCCACGGATCAGATTCATCCACGTCCTCGCGGAACGGATGGTGTCGCCCGTGCAGCGGACTCCACGCGGTGTAAACGCCGCGCACCTCGCCCAAATAGGGATTGGCGATCTCCAACACACGGCGAAAATCCAGATCGTCGGGGTCGAGTAAGCCGGCGCGCGGATTTTCCATCGCCCACACCACGCCTCCCATTACTCCTGCGGCCACCTGAATGCTGGTCGCGTTGTTATACGGCGCGAGCTTGCGCGCCTCCTGAATGTTCACGCGCGATCCATACCAATAGGCGCCACGCGCGTGGCCCATCAACAGCGCGCCGAGTTCATCCGTGCCATCGACGATCTCGTCCATGAAAATGCGTTTCTTTTCCGGCAACTCCCAATTCTTGCCGGCCAATTCGTGGATCGACGACACCGTGTTATCGCACGGGTGGTAGGCGTAGTAGCAGGTCGGCCGGTACGCCACGCTGCCTTTTTCATGCACGGTAAAATAGTCCGAGATGGAAATCGCCTCGCCGTGCGTGATCAAAAATCCGTGGTAATTCCCCTCGCCCGGCGTCCACGAGCGCACGCGCACCGAAGCGCCGGGGCGGGTGAGATAGATCGCGGCTTCGCAGCCGTAGCCGTGGCGCTGGCCGTCGTGCGGAAAATGTTTTTCGTGCGTGCCCCAGCCCAGCTCGCACGGCTGCGAACCCTCGCCGACAAAACCGTCCACCGACCAGGTGTTGACGAATTCAAAGCGCTGCTTACCAGGGTTGGCCACCTGCGTGTCGCGCTCGGCGCAATGTATGACTTTCACGCCGAGCTTCATCGCCAGTTCCGCCCACTGCTCGCGCGTCTTGGGAATATCCGTGCGCCGGTGCAAGTCGCGCGCGATATTGATCAGCGCCTGCTTGACCCAATGCGAAATCAGCCCCGGATTGGCGCCATGTGTCGGAATCACCGTGGGCCCACCGTTGGGGTATTTCGCGCGCAGCGCCCGCACGTCTTCGCGCAAGCCGTAGTTCGACCGGTGCGAAGCCGACACCGTGGGATCGGTATAGCCGCCGAGCCAGGGCTCGATGCAGGTATCGAGATACAACGCGCCTTTTTCGTAGCAAAACTCGATCAGCGCCACACTCGATACATCCACTGACAGATTCAGCAGAAAATCGCCCTTGTCGATCAGCGGATCGAGTATCGAACGGTAGTTTTCCCGCGTCAGCGGCTGAACAATAAACTTTATGCCGAAGTGCTCGGCCTCGGCCTGTCCGCGCTCGTCACCGGTGAGTATGCAGATACGCTCGTGCGGCATGTCGATATGCCGCAGCAGCAACGGCAACGTGCCCTGCCCCACTGAACCGAAACCGACAAACACCAATCGTCCTGGAAATTTAACGTGCTTTTTATCGGCCATTGCATAAACTTCCCTGTGTTTGGCTTGTTCCACGCCCAACGCTAAACCGTAGCGACGAATTGCAGACATCGCGCCGGCACGGCAACGCTGAAAATGGAATGGGTACTACACTGAAAACGCACCCCGAGCGAACCTCGAAACGGCGCGCAGTGTAGCATTTTGCGGCAGTGGCGCAATGCCTGCCCTGCATTGGCTTCACCAGGCGGTGCGGTACTACTGACGCAGCTTGGCCGTCGGCACCCTTTCAAGGGAACGCAGGCACGCGAGAATTTCGCGCGCGATGCCGTCAAGCGGCGCTTGCCGCATCACGGCGCCCTGTTCAAACGCGGCGCGTGGCATGCCATACACCACGCACGAAGCCGCGTCCTGGCCCACGGTCAGCGCTCCCGCATCACGCATGCGCTTTAAGCCTTCGGCACCGTCCGCACCCATGCCGCTGAGAATCACACCGACCGCCGCCGCCCCGGCCTGCTGGGCAACGGAATTAAACAAATGGTCCACCGAAGGCCGGTGACCATTCAGCAGCGGATCATCCGAGAGCAGCGTGACCGCGCCGCTGACACCACGCCCCAGGCGCAGATGCTGGTTGCCCGGCGCGATATAGACGTGACCAGGATGCAGTATGTCGCCCTGCACCGCCTCTTTGACCTTGAGCGCGCACAGCGTATCCAGCCGTCCGGCAAACAGTCGCGTGAACGGCTGCGGCAAGTGCTGCACAATTAAAATCGGCGGCATGTCAGCGGGAAGACCGGTCAGCACCGTGGTAATCGCCTCGATACCGCCGGTAGACGCACCGATGGCGACCACCGCATTGTGCGCCGCAACGCCGAGAGCGCCCATTGCCGGTTTGGCACTAACCGGTGCGGGCGCCAGCACCCGGCCGCGGCGCGAAATGCTCTGTGTCGCTGCGGCAGCGATACGCACCTTGGCGGCAATATCCGCGGCAAACGCATCGGCCATCGTCGCGCTGAGACGCGCACTCGGCTTGGTGACAAAATCCACCGCGCCCAATTCAAGCGCCCGCAGGGTCGCGGTGCCGCCCGCCACGGTCAGCGTGGACACCATCACCACCGGCATCGGCCGCAGGCGCATGATTTTATCGAGGAAGGTCAGCCCATCCATGCGCGGCATTTCGATGTCGAGCAGCACCACATCCGGCGACAGGGCCTTGATTTTTTCACGTGCATCGAACGGATCTTGTGCCGTGGCAGCTACTTCCATATCAGGCTGCGAGCGCACGATTTGCGCGATCAAGTCGCGCATCACCTGCGAATCGTCGACAATAATCACGCGCGTTTTCTGGGCCATGATCTACTCTGTCTACTCGGCAAACAGCTCGATATCACCGCTGCTGATACGTTTGCTGCCGATGGCACTGGCATACGCACGCTCGCGGCTCAGCACCGTATCGTTACGTAACTGATTGATTTCTTTAACTAAAACCTTGCCGGTATCGACGAATAAATAAACCTTGCGGGCGTGTTCTCCGCCCACATCGCGTGCCCGAACGGGAATACGCTCACGCTCGAGGTATTCCAGCGCGAATTGCGCATTGCGCGCACCGACGTCACTCATATTGGCCAGCACGCGTCCGGCACCAAATACCTTGGCCTCCAGCCGCTCGCGGCGCGCGCCCATCGACAGCAGATTATTGATCAGCATTTCCATCGCATGCGCGCCGTAGCGCGCGGGCTCGCTCAACAAAGTGTTGTTGCCCGCCCGGTCCGGCAGCATGAAATGATTCATCCCGCCAATGCGCGCCACCGGGTCCATCACGCAGGCCGACACGCATGACCCGAGCACGGTGACGATCAGAATGTTGCGCTTGCTCGCGTACAACTCGCCCGGACCGATTTTCGCCGCGTGTATGCCGAAGTAACTGTCGTAATACAGTTCGCGGCTGCCCTTGCCGGGCGCGCCGCTATCGGTATCGTAGGTGATGGGTCTTGCCGTGCTCATTGCGGCGCACCGAGGGTAACTTTGTAGGTGGTCGCGCCCATGGGCGTAAACAGGTCCTTGGCATTGAAGAACGCCTCGGAGTGCCCGGCGAACAGTAGCCCATGCGGCTTTTTTAGCAGAGGCACAAAGCGCTTCAAAATTTGATACTGCGTTTCTTTATCAAAATAAATCATCACGTTACGGCAAAAAATCGCATCGAACTGACCGCTATCTTCCAGACCCCACACGGGCTGCATCAGATTCAGCATACGAAACACTATCGAACGCCGGATCACCGGCTTCACTTTCACCTTCCCCGCGTAGGCGCCACTGCCGTCCAGGAAATAACGCCGCAGGCGCTCGGGCGCGAGCCCCTCTACCCGTTCACTGTCAAACACACCCGCTTCGGCTTCCTGCAGCATGGTGGTGTTGACATCCGTGGCGAGTATGCTCACAGCGCCGGACGCGCTGCCCAGGGTTTCATCGCAGACCATGGCAATCGAATAAGGCTCTTCGCCTGACGCGCACCCGCAGCTCCAGATACGCACGGGACGGCCAGCTTGGAGCAGGACTTTTTCCGCCAGAATGCCAAAATGATGCTGCTCTCTGAAAAAACTCGTAAGATTGGTTGTCAATACATTGGTAAACCGCGTCCACTCGTGCTGCCCCGCCTTGTCGAGAAACGCCAGGTAGGCGCTAACACTGTCTAGCCGCAGCCGCCGCACCTCGCGCGACAGACGGCTGTAGACCATTTCCTTGCGCGTATCGCCCAGATGGATGCCGGCGATGCGATACAGGTGCGAGGCAACCTGCTCGTAGTCTGCCTGGGTAAAGCTGAACTCCCTCGCCATGGCATGGAGATCCGCGCCGCTTGCGTGGGGTGCGCTACCGACTATGCCGCCACCTGCTCGATCAGTTGCAGATCATCGCTGCTCAGCAGCTTTTCGATATTGACCACGATCAGCATGCGCTGATCCACGGTGGCCATGCCGGAAATAAATTCGGTATTGATGGCCGAGCCGAAACGCGGCGCTTCGCGGATATCGGCCACCGGCACGGCGATCACGTCGGACACGCTATCCACCACGATACCGATCATTTTCTTGTTTAAATTCAATATGATAACGATGGTAGTCGCATCATACTTGGCTTCGGACAAACGAAATTTGATGCGCAAATCCATAATCGGCACGATGTGCCCACGCAGGTTAATCACGCCCTTGATGAACTCCGGCGTGTTGGCGATGGAGGTCACGGTATCGTAGCCGCGGATTTCCTGCACGCTCAAAATATCCAGGCAATATTCTTCAGCGCCCAGGCGAAAAGACAGCACTTCCTTTTTTTGCGCGTTGCTGGCCGCGTCGTCTACCCGTGTGTCGCTCATATCCTTCTCCTTGCCTGCCTGGTTCGTTAGATTGTTCGTACACCGTTACATCAAGCCGCCACGGCGCGCTCATGGCGGCTGACTGTTTTGGCATTGGCGTATTGCTTGACGATTTGATTGATGTCGAGAATCAAGGCCACCCGACCGTCGCCCAATATCGATGCGCCAGCCATGAACTCCACCTTGCGGTAATTCGCTTCAAGGCTCTTGAACACCACCTGGTCCTGCCCCAGCAATTCATCCACTTGCAGCGCGATGGTGCGGTTTTCCGCCTCGATCACCACCAGCTCCGGCTGCGCGCTGGCCTGCTCACTGTGTAAATCGCAAATGTCGCGAACCTTGACCACGGGTATGTACTCGCCCCGCAATTGCAGCACCTGGCCCTGCCCCACCACCGATTGCACCTGCACCGACGAGACCTGCAGACACTCGCGGATAAACGCAATCGGAATAATATAGCGCTCGCTGGCCGCGCCGACGATCATGCCATCGACAATCGCCAGCGTCATGGGAAGATTGATGGTGAAAACCGTGCCTTCGCCCAGTTTCGACTGGATATCGAGCGAGCCGCCCAGCTTGCGCACGTTTTCACTCACCACATCCAGCCCCACGCCGCGGCCCGAGACATTGCTGACTTTCTGCGCGGTTGAAAACCCCGGCTTGAGCAGCAACGCGAACATCGCCGCCTCGTTGAATTCATCGGTCGATTCCAATAAGCCAATTTCCAGCGCGCGGCGCTTCACCATTTGGGGATTAATGCCGCGCCCGTCGTCTGTCACGGTGATCACAAAACGTCCGCCGCGATGCTCGGCGTGCAGACTTAACGTGCCTTTGGCGGGCTTGCCCACTGACAGGCGGTCGGCGGGCAATTCAATACCGTGGTCGAGCGCGTTACGCACCAGATGCGTCAAGGGATCGATCAATTGCTCGATCACGCTTTTATCCAGCTCGGCCTGCTCGCCCGAAATTTTCAGTTCAATAGCCTTGCCCAACTGCAAGCCCAGATCGCGCACCAGTCGCGGAAAACGACCGAACACGTGATTTACCGGCATCATGCGGATCGCCAGCACGCGCTCCTGGATATCCTGCACATTGCGTTCCAGTTGCGCGAACACCGACACCGCGCGCGCGTCCTTGATGGCATCCAGTCCCTGCGTGGATTGCCGCAACATGGTGTGCGTAATCACCAGCTCGCCCACCAGATTGACCAGTTCGTCGATCTTGTC
>CAMBGJ010000315.1 GCA_945865805.1 Bordetella parapertussis | reverse complement strand
GGTAGTGTTTCCGGGCACTTTTCCATGACTCACAGCATACGGCACTTGCTCTTAAAGTACAATCTTTTTACTCGGGCTGAATAGAGACAAATAAACATAAGAATCAAACCTGTTCCGCCTTTCAGCCTCCATGCAAATCCTGCCCGCATGAGCAGTAAATTCATTTTCGATCCCCATCTCTCGGATGAAGAGCTTAAGGGATTTTCGCGCACGATTGCCGAAATCGAATGGCTACTGCTGATACTCGTACTGTTGTATCAATTGGTGCTGACGCCGGATCCCGTGGCCTCCACCGCGCTGTCGATGGCGATGTTTTTTTACGCCGCCTTCGTATTGCTGTTCCGTTATGTGAATTTTTACCGCCGCGAGGCTTTCTGGAAACTCGCCGTTGAAACCGGGATGATGATCCTGTTCATCACTTGGGTGCTGTTTTACACCGGTCGCCTCGCCAGCCCGCTGCAAAACTTGTATCTGCTGGTGGTGATCACCAGTTCGCTGACGCTGGGCCGTGCCGCAACCATCTCCGCCATGGCGGTTATCGCCCTGTGCTATGTAGGGTTAAGTCTTCCGCTCAAACCCGATGTCACGTGGGAGTCGTGCGGCGCGGAATTCATGACTCGCTTTGCACCGCTGGTGATGGTGGCCTACGTCACAGCCATGTTGACGCGCGACACGCGTGCCGCCATGGAGCAAGTCAAGGCCTTGTCCGTGACCGACGATCTCACCGGCATCATGAACCGGCGCGCCTTCACCGCGATGACCTCACACACGCTCAATTTGTCGCAGCGCTACAACCGCAACTTCAGCATCATCGTGATGGATTCGGATAGCCTGAAAGCCGTGAACGACGCGCACGGCCACGAATCCGGCGACGCGCTGCTCAAATTCATGGTGGAAAATGCCCTGCTTGAACTGCGCAAGACCGATCTCATGGCGCGCTACGGTGGCGACGAGTTCGTGATACTGCTGCCCGACACCCCGGTCGAGGGCGCGACCCTCACCGCTGAACGCATCCGCGCGCGCATCGCTGCGTCACCCTTGATCGCGCACGGCAAACACATCATCATCACCGCCAGCATGGGTGTCGCCACCTACCCCATGCACGGCAACAACTACGAACAACTGTTTGAGGCGGCTGACAGCGCGCTATATCTGAGCAAATCGCAAGGCAAAAACCGCGTCACCCTGGCGCACTCCGCGTCAGCGGTGCGCGCTGCCTGATTCGCGGCTCCGTCCCGGTCTGAAGTACGCCGTGTTGGCGTAAAACGCCGCATTGCGGTTGGCGTCCCACCACCCAGGCACGCCCAGCACAGGCAACGGTGACAGGTCGCGCGGTTGCGTGATGCTCCCGAGCACAGCATCCGCCGCCACCACATCCAGATCATCGCCCGCAGTGCGATCCGTGGTTTCAATCAGCAACGCATGCCCGGTCATGCCGACATAAGGCGACAACGCTTTTTCGAACAAGGCATGGCCAAACACGGCGAATCGCGTGCTCGCCAGCAGTTCCTCGCGCCGGTCCCAGAACAACCGCTGCCAGGCAAACGCGCGGATGTCATCGAGCACACGGCGGCTTCGGCTCAACACCAGCACGCCGCTTTCATCGAACAGCGTCAGCGCGTCGCGCCTGGGGCTGCGTACTGCACCCTGCTGCACTTGCAAGGCGGCCACATGCGCCCGATTCAGCACCGCCTTGGTGCGTGGGAACGCCAGCCATGCGGCCGCGTTAAACAAATCATGCCAATTGTCTGCGCGCAAGGGCACCACGCCGTCGTCGTGTATGCGCGACTCGTAGTCCGCCGCCGCCGTGGGCTGAGTCAGCGTTTCGAAGCACAAGGGTTGGCCGCCTCCTGAAACCACAGCGCGTTCGCGCGCCAGTGTGTTCAACCGCGCCGGTGGAGGCCACACCTTGCCAGCCAAGGCATCACCAATACCACGCAACGGCGCGAACATCGGCGAACGCGCGGCAAAGTGTTGATCCCAGATATCCATCGCCTCAGTGTACGTCAGCAACCCGCCAACACGGTAAAATCCAGCGCTTCGCTACACGATAATTAATCATGGAAACTCTCGATTGCGCCGTCATCGGCGCGGGCGTGGTGGGCCTCGCCATTGCTCGCAAACTCGCGCAAAGCGGCCGTGACGTGGTCATTCTCGAAGCTGAGGACGCCTTCGGCACCCACACCAGCGCACGCAACTCCGAGGTTATGCACGCCGGCATCTACTACGCCTCCGGCTCGATGAAGGCGCGCCTGTGCGTGGCGGGCCGCAAGGCGCTCTACCCGTATTGCGCCGAGCACGCGGTGAACCACCAGCGCATCGGCAAGGTGATCGTCGCCCGCGATGACGCCGAGGTCGCCGCCCTGAAAAAATACAAAGCGCAAGCCGAAGCCAATGGCGTCGACGACTTGCGCATGCTCGATCCCGCCGAGTTAAAGGCAATGGAGCCCAACGTGCGTTGCGTGGCGGGGTTTCTGTCGCCGTCCACCGGCATTATCGACAGCCACGGCCTGATGCTGTCGTACCTGGGCGAGGCCGAAGGTCACGGCGCGATGCTGGCGCTGTCCAGCCCCGTACTGCGCGGCAAAGTCGAAAGCGACGGCATCGTGCTCGAAGTCGGCGGCGCCGATCCGATGACCGTGAAATGCCGCACGGTGATTATCAGCGCAGGACTGAAAGCGCCCGAGGTCGCGCGCAGCATCAAGGGTATCCCCGCTGCCTCGATTCCGCCCACCTTTTTCGCCATCGGCCACTACTACACGCTCACCACCAAGTCGCCGTTTAACCGGCTGATATACCCGGTGGCGCGGCCCGACTGGCTGGGCGTGCATGTCACCATCGATCTCGGCGGCCGGGTCAAATTCGGCCCCGATTTCGAGTGGATCGATCGCGTCGATTACCAGTTTGATCAAGCACGCGAAGCCGCTTTCTACAAAGCCATCCGTCACTACTATCCAGGCCTGCAGGATGGCACGCTGCAACCGGGCTACACCGGCATCCGCCCGCGCATCACCGGGCCGGGTGAACCGGTGCAGGATTTCACCTTCCACAATCACCGTGAGCATGGCGTTAAAGGCCTGGTGGCGCTGTATGGCATCGAATCACCGGGCCTTACCTCGTCGCTGGCGATTGCCGACCATGTCGCCGCACTGTTGGAGTAAACCATGACACCCTTCTCTGAAAATTTCCGCGAATTTCTCGACCGCCTGCGTAGCGCCGGAGAAATGATCGACATGCGTCAGCCGGTCGATATCCGCCACATTGCCACGCTGGTGGATCAATCCGACAAAGCGCTGTTTTTTCACAACGTCATTGGCTACGACATGCCGGTGGTGTCGGGCATCATTCGCTCGCGTGAGCGCACCATCATGGCGATGGGCTGCACCGAGTACAGCCAGATCGAACAGCGCCTGCGCCAGGGTATCGATCATCCGATTTCACCGCGCTACATCGAAACGCCGCCGCACAAGCAGGTGATCATGAGCGGCGATCAGGTGGATCTATTCAAGCTGCCGATCCCGATGTCGTCGATCTACGACGGCGGGCCGATGATTACCGCCGGCGTGGTGATGGCCAACGACCCGGAGTACGGCCTGAACTCCGGCTGCTATCGCTTTATGGTGAAGGAAAAAAACCTCACCGGTATCGATATCGTCACGCCTAATAACATGCGCATGTACGCACAGCGCGCCTACGAGGCCGGGCGCACCTGTCCGATTTCGATTTCCATCGGTACGCATCCGATGGAAATCATGGGTGCCAATTTCCGCGCGCCCATCGGCGTGGACGAAATGGGCATCACCGGCGGCATACGCGGCGTGCCGGTTGATCTGGCGCAGTGCGAAACCATCGACCTGCCCTGCGTGGCCCACGCCGAAATGGTGCTCGAAGGCGAAATCCTGCCGACCGGCTGGACCAATCCCGAAGGCCGTTTTGGCGAATTTACGCGGCTGATGGGCGGACTGCACTGGAACCCGCTGGTGCGCATCAAGGCGGTGACCATACGCCGTGATCCCATTTATTACGCGCTGCACATGCCGTGGGAAAACACCTGGCTGGCCGCGCCCTCGCGCTACTCCGCGATACGCGCCGCGCTCAAGAATGCCGGCGTGCAGGTAAAAGACATCAACGTCACGCTCGGTGGCTGCGCCTTCTGGCACGCGGTGATTTCCATCCGCAAGCAGGCGGGCGAAGGCAAAAACGCGCTGCTCGCGGCGCTGTCGGTGCTCGATCTGAAACACGTGGTGGTGGTGGATGAAGACATCGACGTGCATAACGCGATGGACGTGGAATGGGCCATTGCCACGCGCGTGCAGGGCGACCGCGACGTGATCATCATCCCCGGCGCGCGCGCGAAGCCCTTGGACCCCAGCCTCGCGGTGATGCCGCACGGCGTGGTCCCCACCGGTGCGAAGGTTGGCATCGATGCCACCATCGGTGAAGGCATCCCGCCCGAGCGCTTCGAGCGTATTGCCTATGCCTACGCCGACCGCGCGAAAATCGCCGATTACGCTGGCGGCAAAAGCGACCCCCACGCCCGCCAACGACGGCATGGACGACGCCAGCGTAGCCGCGCTGGCCGAGGCCATTCTCAAGGTGATCGAAAAAGAACCGCTCTACTACTCAGCGGTGGCCGAACGCTTCGCTGATCACACCTTTCAGGCAGTGGCTCGTGCGCTGGGCCTACTGCATGGGAACGAAAAACTCTGGCAAGACCCGCGCGGGCGGCTGTGCGTGCGCGGCTCGGCATTCGCCGCCAAAGTGCCGCAGAAAGGCTGAATCCGGTAAAATAAAAATGTCAATAAAATCAAATACTTACAATAAATCGTACCATCTGCACCTGGAATCACACCACGACCGCCCGGTGCTGTTCCACCTGACCGAAGCAGATTGGGCGGCAGCCGCCAAACGCCATCGCGCGCTGGCCAAAAAATTGCGCGTCACCGTAGGCTGCGATAACCAGATCATCGGCGCAGCGCTTAAGACGGCGGACTTCCTGATGATCAACGCGGTGCCGCCGCGCGAACGCCTGCGCGAGATCGCGCCGCAGTTGAAATGGATACAGACCACCGCCGCTGGTATCGATGCGTTGATGCCGCTCACCTGGCTGCCAAAGGACATCGCGCTCACCAACAATACTGGCGCACACGGCCCCAAGGCCGAGGAATCCTGCCTGATGGCGCTGCTGCTGTTGCAATCGCGCCTGCCCGAGATACTCAAAAATCAAGCCGCCAAGGTGTGGGATTGCATCTGCACTGTGCCCATCGCCGGTAAAAGCGTGGTGGTGGTGGGCTTTGGCGATCTGGGTCAGGGCGCGGGCCGCGCGGCAAAAAAACTCGGCATGCACGTAACCGCCGTCACGCGCAGCGGCACGCCGCACCGGCTTGCCGACCGCGTGGTGAAATCCGCGCGCATCAATAGCGTGCTGCCCAAGGCGGATTTCGTCATTGTCACCGCGCCGCTCACCACCGAAACGCGCAACCTGCTCAGCCGTGAGCGCATCCAGTTGTTAAAACGCGGTGCGGGCTTTATCAATATCGGCCGCGCGCCTATCGTGGATTACGAAGCGCTGCGCGTAAGACTGGACAAGGGTGAGCTGGGCGGCGCCGTGCTCGATGTGTTCGATCGGGAACCGTTATCTGCGGATTCGCCGTGGTGGACCACGCGAAACACGATGGTCATGCCGCACGTCAGTTGCGACGACCCGCGCTATATCGAACGCCTGTTTGACAGCTGGTTCGCGAATTTCGAGCGTTTTCTGGCGGGTAAAAAACTGCGCAACCAGGTGGACCGAAAGCTGGGGTATTAGTGTTCGCCCCAGCGCAGGCCCTGCCGTACTAGACCAGGCAGGGTACTTCGCGCTGCGGCATGAGCGGCGTCAGAGTGGGCACCGGTATTTCCGTCATGATTATCTGATCCAGCCGGTAGCCATGCTGATAAACCGACTGCAGCTTCCAGCCATTTTCTGGCATCAGACCCAGCACGGCTCGCAGGCGGCTGATGTGCGTATCCAGTGTGCGGGTGGTCGTGTTGCGTCCGCGCCCCCACACCTGCTCCAGCAAATAGGCGCGCGACAAAAGCTGTCCGGTATGCGTTAACCCGAATTTTGCATAAAAAGGGTAAAAAATACCGCAAGTGCTTCATACAATGAGGATTATTGACTGCCCCACTCGTTAACGCCAACAGGTCTTTGCCCTCCATGGATTCTACGCCAGAACAACTGCGATTTGCTTCGATTCCGGGCTGTACCATTCGCGCAGACTTTGCGGGCGGCGGCTTATCATCG
>CAMBGJ010000314.1 GCA_945865805.1 Bordetella parapertussis | reverse complement strand
TGCCCAATCCACCCACAACAGGGCAGACCTACTGGGTCGATCAGATGTACGTGCAATATCAGATACCGGTGAACGCGCGCAAATACCCGCTGGTGTTCGTGCACGGCGGCAGCGGCACCGGGCGTGTGTGGGAAACCACGCCCGATGGCCGCGAGGGCTTTCAGACGATATTCCTGCGGCGCGGCTTTCCGGTGTACATCGTCGATTTTCCGCGCCGCGGACGCGCGGGTTACCCAAGTTTTGGCGGCCCCTTCGGCCAGCTCGATGCCAAACAACAGATCGTCGCCAACCGCACCGGCCAGGCTGGCCGCGAATACGCCTGGTCGCGCTGGCGCTTGGGGCCGAAGTATCCCGACGTGTTTCCGGTGCAGGCATTTCCGATGAGCGCGGTGGATTCGTTCCTGCAACACTTGGTGCCGACGGTATCGGACGACCGTGAAATCATCAGCGGCGCGCTGATCAAGCTGCTCGACAAAATCGGCCCGGCGGTGCTGGTGACGCATTCACAGTCAGGCCTGTTCGGCTGGCTCGCCGGTGCGCGTTCGCCGAACGTGAAAGGCATCGTTTCGTACGAACCCGGCTTTGTGTTCAAACTAGGCGAAGTACCGCCGCCAATCCCCTTGTTCAAAGGCTCGCAGCCCTCCGGCACGCCGGTAACGCCCGCCGAGTTCGCCACACTCGCCACCGTGCCGCTGCAAGTGGTCTACGGCGATAACATTCCCAAGCAGCCGATATCCGACCTCATCGCCGACGGAAGACGCGCACAAGTGGTGACATCGGTGATGTTCGCCGACGCGCTGAACAAACAAGGCGCACCATCACCAAACGCCAGCGTGCTGCATCTGCCCGACGTGGGACTACGCGGCAACTCACACTTCATGTTCTCCGACCTGAACAATATTCAGGTGGCGGATGAGTTGTCGAAGTTTTTGAATGCGAAAGGGTTGGATTTGAGGTAACCGCCACATTTTTGGTGATTTGAGCGATCAGTCCGCCACCCTTAGCAGTCTTCAGTCACAAATCGGTATCAGACATTCGCCCGACAAAGTTGCTTACCGGCACCCAAGATGGAGGTCGTTTGTCGCAAGGACGACCATCTATCACCAACGGTGCTATAACTGACCGACAAACTCAATGCACAAGCGACGGAAGCACCGAAAGTCCGACGCGGTATACGTGCGGCCTGAATGACATGACTTGGCGCTCGATGCGACCGCTTCCGGGTTGCCATAGATTCAGTCCATGGACTGACCCACGGACCACGAATCCTCGAGGACACAGGGATACGCTTCGACCCTAGGATGCTCGGCTAAATTGCTCCGCCTACCAATGGATCAATGACGGCATTGAACTATCTAATGACACGCATGTGAAATCTCACTGACGATTCAGTGCCGCATGCTGAACTTCGCATGATGTATTCATGTCAGACACTTGCTTCCGAAGATTTCGGTCGCGCATGAAATCAATCTGCCTGTGGCGGCCTTAGCCGCCCTTAGTGAAATATAAATGCGAAATGCGCTGAACACACGCGAGATGAGTGATGCTATCGCCAGTGACGGCAGTGCGAATGAGGGAGCCGGACAGACCGACTGCGGGCTGAAGGAAGACCTGGACCGGTTGCTGGAGCACGCGGGCGGTGGGCCGTTCACGTTGAGCTAACTGATCGCGGTGATCAATGACGGGATGCACGCAGCAACGATACTGAACGTCGCCTTGCTGATTCCCGGTGATGCGGATACCGGGAAAAGCGAGCTGCACGTCATTGGCATCGTGGTACTGGCGCCAGGAAGCCGGAGCGTTGTGGGCTAATGATGCACGCCGCGCACCGCTACAACCTGCTGTTGCGGATAGCGCTGGACGTGTTCGGCTCTGATTGAAGCAGGGCCTTGCCATTTGGATAACCAGATCGTTTGTTCCTGGAGAATCAATGTCTCGACAAAAGCGTATCGTTTATTTCTTTACGTTCCTGGGCGTGTTGGGGTTGGGCATGTATCTGTCGTTACCTCAGGATTCGGATTTTCGTTCGCTGGGTATTATATTAATGATTTTCTGCGTGCCTATGGCCATGCGCGAGGCTCAGAAGCTCGCGCGAATGCGTACACCGGCCCCCCCCACCCCGGCCGTACCGCCTGCCTTTGGGCCCCGCCAAGTACACTTGATGCTAGAAGCGACCTTCTCCCGCACGATCACCACCGCCATGATGCAAGTGGATGGTGACATTCTGGATTTGCGCTGCGTGTTGTCTGTTGGCAGCGACGGCTACACCGCGAGGCTGTGGCGGTCGGACGAAATCAGCGGGCCGTGGCCCGGCGAAGAAACCATTCGAATGAGCGCGCAACTCTTGGTACCCGAGCGCGCGCTGCCCTGTTTACCCGCCGATACGAATGCCCAAGTGTTGTTGGGCGCCACCTTTGCAGGCGCAGTCAAAGTGCTATCACACCAAGAACCACAGGGACCCGTGCCAGCAGTTCCTGTTTAGCAACATGCCTTACCTTATTTCATCTCGCGAGGATTGCTGGGGGTCGCTTCCGGAAGCTTGGGCGAAGGCAATCCTTCGACAAAGACGTGGGGAAACGCATAGCCTGCGGTAAGAAAGAATACTGCAAAGCGGCCCAGGCAGGCTAGTCCTCGCATGGCGCTCGATTGTGGCGCTGCACTGGTGGTGACATTTTGCATCGTAATTTCCTTGATTTGCCACGATGTTCGCTTCGTGGCGAAGCGTGTTACTGCCATTTGCCGTTGCGCCAGAGTTAACCGCAATGCGGTTTGCCTCAGGTTTTTGCGGCACCTGTTTCGATGCACCAAGTCACAATATCTAAATAAGTCGCTTCACCTTGTTCGTGGATTTTGATATCGGATGAGACGGTGGTAAGGATCGGGGGTTGCATAAACTTGAAGATTGGGTTTGCAAATGCCCGGCGTTTTAGCGCACCATACTGACGTGTACGTGGGGTGGTGCAAGTCAGGGCGAGGGATCAATCTTCTCTTGGGTTACTGGCGTCAGACATCCCCGGGCGGTTCTTACCGCACGGCACCAGGCCGCGTTATCCACAGGCTGCCCGCCATCAAAATCACCAGCACGATTCCCACCACCGACAGCGCGAAGCCGACGGGTATCTTGTAAATGTCGAGCAACAGCATCTTGATGCCGATGAACACCAGTATGAAGGCAAGGCCATACTTGAGCAAGTGAAAACGGTCCGCCAGATCGGCAAGCATGAAATACATCGCGCGCAGGCCGAGGATCGCGAATACGTTGGAGGTGAGCACGATAAAGGGGTCGAGCGTGATCGCGAAGATCGCGGGTATGCTGTCCACCGCGAAGATCACGTCGGTGATGCCGATCATCACCATCACCGCGAACAATGGGGTGAACCAGCGCTTGCCGTCCTTGATGATCGAGAATTTCTCGTCATGATATTCATTGGTGATCGGGAGGTGGCGGCGCATAAAGCGCAAGATCGGATTCTTGTCCATGTCCGGTTCTGCCTCGGCCATCAACAGCATTTTCACGCCGGTGATGAGCAGGATCGCGCCCAACACATAGAGCAGCCAATGGAACTTGGCGATGAGCCAGGCGCCGATCAATATCATGATCGCGCGCAGTACGATCGCGAGAATCACGCCCAAAATCAGCACGCGGCGCTGGTATTTCGGCTGCACGCCAAAGAAGGTGAACAGCATCAAAAACACGAAGATATTGTCCACCGCCAGCGTTTTTTCAATCAAGTAGCCGGTGAAAAATTCCGCCGCCTTGGTGTTGGCGATCTCGCGCCCCAGCTTGTCGTCGAGGTACCACCACAATAGCGCGTTAAAGATGAGCGACAACGCGATCCACACCAGGGACCAGTTCAGGGCTTCGCGGAACGAGACTTTCGTCGCGCCTTTCGACTCCAGCATCAACAGATCGACCGCGACGGCTACGATCACGAAGATGGCGAAACCCGTGTACCAATACCAGGTGCCTACGGATTCCATGAGTGGTGTTTCCTAAATGGTGGCGCTCCCCGGGGAGGGGCGCTGGTGGAAGGCGGGAAAGACGGGCTGGCGCGTCAGACCGGGGCGTTTGTATCTTCCGTATCGTTGGGCGCCCGCCGGTCGAAAGCGCCGCGCCGGCCACGCCAGGTACGCCGCAGCTTGTGTGACAGCGCGCGCGAGATGCGGCCCGCCGCGCGATCTATCGCCACATAGATATCCGGTTCGTCGTGACCGACCACCATGGGCGGCACGCCCGGCAGCGTGGCCTTGATCATGACGCGCTTGTCCACGCCGCCGCGCGGGCCGTTGACATCGGCAAGCCGCACGGAAACGGCGCTCAGGCGCGAGCTGCCGGGACCCAGTGCAAAGCGCATGCGCCGTTCACAATAGTTGCGCAGTCCCTCGGTGAGGGTGAATCCGCGGGTTTGGATGTCGATCTGCATGATGTCACTCCTTGGGTTAACTTCAGTTGGATTTGACGAAGGGCGGTATTGACCGCGAGTAGCATGGTAGGCGAGTCACAGGTACCGAACAAATCGAATAAACCTAGTAAACACATCGATTTTTTCGATGTATTGGTAATCGGCGAACGGGGCAGTGTGACTCGCCAGAATGTTCGCTACCGCGTTAAAGCGCTTCGCGTGATGGCACGATCCGGCATCCAGCTTGCGCTGCACGAACGCCTATGGGATGCGTCTGCCGTAGATACCAATTAGGTGCGGCTCAGGTGCCGCGTAGTCTGCAACGCTGCGCCCGCTGGTGAGCGAACATGCCGTTCATTCGAGCATTTTGATATTGGCCGCTTTGATGATCTTGCCGACTATGGCCATATCCTCTTTGCGCACGACGTCCATTTGCGCGGCGGTTGCGGTGAAACTATCCAGCCCTTGCTTGGTGATGGCTGCTCTAACATCCGGCATGGTGGATATTTTCATCGCGGCCGCGGCGAGTTTTTCAACCACGATTTTAGGCGGGCCGGCGGGTGCGGTGATGGCATACCAGTTACGCAACACCAGACCCGGCAGACCGGATTCGGTAAAGGTCGGCACTTGCGGCAGCGCTTCCAGGCGTTTTTCACCGGTTACCGCGATGCCGCGCAGCCTGCCGCCCTTGACCATCGCCACCGCACCGGAGGGATTGGCGAAGCCCAGTTGCACCTGCCCGCCGACGAGATCGGTCATGGCAGGGCCGCCGCCCTTGTACGGCACCTGCTGCATTTTGACGCCCGTCAGCAACTCAAACTGCAACAGCCCCAGGTGCGTAGGGCCCCCGGTACTTGAGGTGGCGTAATTAAGTTCACCCGGTTTCTTCCGGGCGAGATCAATGAGTTCGCGCACGGTGGTCACCGGCAACGAGGGATGCACCACCAGCATGAACTCGCTGCGCGCAATGCCGGCGATCGGCACGAAATCCCTGACCACGTCGAACGGCACATTGCGATACAGATACGGAACAGAGTTCGTCGCGCTGCCCGACAGGAGCAGCGTGTAGCCGTCGGGCGCAGATTTCGCCACCAGGTCGGTGCCGATGATGGTGTTGCCGCCGCCGCGGTTATCGATCACCACCTGGCGGCTGAAGATTTCCGTCAGCTTCGGCCCAAACAGGCGCGCGAGAAAATCGTTGGAGCCGCCCGGCGGATACGCCACGAAGATGCGGATCGGCTTGCTGGGATAGTCCGCTTGCGCCGCCGCGATACCGGCCACGGCCATCATCCAACTCGCGGAAAATACTTGCACGGGTACGGCAAACTGGCGATGTCTGATCATGCGGCCTCCCACCTCCCTCACTTGGAGGCGGACTATTATGCCTCCGGCTGCGGCATTGCACCTACTGCGGCTTCAACCCAATCTGCTTGGCTATTTTTGCTGAAAGCACCAGCTCCTGCTTGATCAGCGCGGTGACGGTTTCCGGCGGCGAGCCGATGGGCTCCAGCCCCTGGCTGCTGAAGCGCTCCTGAATGTCCGGCAGCTTGATGATGCGGACGAATTCGCGGGTGAGTTTGTCGGCTATCGGCTTGGGCGTCTTCGCCGGCAATAGGATGCAGTGCCAGACGATTTGCTCATAGCCGGGCAGGGTTTCGGCAATCGTCGGGATATCCGTCATGCCTTTGCTGCGCTTGAGGCCGGTCGTGCCCAGCGCGCGCAGCTTGCCGGCGTTGATGTGCGGCAAGCCCACCAGCGGGCTGATCACAAACATCTGCACCTCGCCGCCGAGCAGTGCGTTGACCGCCTGTCCGGTGCCCTGGTAGCTGATGCCGATGGTCTTGATGCCCGCCATGTGATTGAGCAGTTCGGCGGCCAGCAGGGTGTTGGTGCCGGTGGTGGCA
>CAMBGJ010000313.1 GCA_945865805.1 Bordetella parapertussis | reverse complement strand
CGACGACGGCCTTATCGGCCTGGGCACCATCAACAAAACGCCGCTGAAAGACATCGCCGAAATCGTCGATGCACTGGGGCCGGTAATCAAGGGCATGGATGCACTGGCGCACGAAGCGGTATGGGACAAAATATTCAATCTGACGGTGCCGCATCTAGAAGCCGGCAATTTCGATGTCATGCGCCCGGTCTACGAGCAGAACAAACGCGTGAACCTGATGGCGGCCCTCGCCGGCATTGATCTGGCGCTGTGGGACTTGAAAGGCAAGGCGTTCAAGCTGCCAATGTGGCGGCTGTTGGGCGGCGACCGGCGCGAAGTGGCTGCCTACGCCAGCGGCGGCTACTACGAAGAAGGCCGCTCGCCGCTGGCGGTGATCGACGAAATGGCGGGCTATGCCGCGCAGGGCTACACCGCCGTCAAGATGAAATGCGGCGGCGCTGACATCGAAGGCGACATCGCACGCATCAGCGGCGTGCGTAAAGCCATCGGTGACAAGGCACAGCTGATGATCGACGCCAACGGCGCCTACACCCTGGCCTATGCGGAACGTGCGATTAAGGCGTTCGAGCCGTATGACATTTTCTGGTTCGAGGAACCGTTGCAGTGGCACGATGCGACGCGCGGCCTGGGGCGTCTTGCGGCCTGCACGCGAGTGCCGCTCGCCAGCGGCGAAAGCGAGATTCATTCCAATATTGTGCGCGATCAAATTGATCTGGGCGACATTCGTTTCGTGCAGTGGGATTGCACGCGCGCGGGCGGTCTCACTGAGGGGCTGCGTATCGCGGCCTACGCGATGGCCCACGGCGTGCAGATTGCTTATCACCACGACCCGCAGATACACGGCCACTTGATGGCGGCGCAATCACATGGGTATTGCGTGGAGAGTTTTCCCAGCATCCCGCGTGATCCGTTCTGGCATCAGGTGTTGACGGTCAAACCCAAACTTGAAGCGGGCAAACTCACGCTGGGTGACGAGCCGGGTTTCGGCTTTGAGGTCGATTGGAAAATGATCGAGCGATACAAAATCTAACCGTCCGTATTTAAACGACAGCGCCGCGCCGGACGAGTTCCGCCGTCGGCGCTTTTTTAATTTTTCGCGCAGGGTCAACTCACTCTGTAACCCCTCGTTATTGGATTCACGGTCTCCGGAGGCCAACGTTTCTAAATCCACAAACGAGGAGTCACCATGAACCAGTTGCTTACAGTACTCGTAGCATCGGCATTTGCGTTTGGCTCCGCCTCCGGCTTTGCAGCGGATGCGGCGAAGAAAAAAGAAGAACTCACGGCGGAAGAAAAAACCGAAATCCGTGATCGCGTGGAACGCTTGAAAGCCGACCGCACGAAGGCGGAGCAAGCCAGGAGCACGCCCGCCGCGACACCAGCACCAGCACCGGTGAAAAAAGCGCCCGCCAAGGTCTGATCCGGCACGCCGTAGCCAATAAAAAAGGCAGGGTTAACATCCTGCCTTTTTTAAAATACTTAATAAAAACACATACTTATATCTAAACTACCGAACTACTTCTGGCGCGCCAAAAAGTACGCCAGCTCGACCAGCTGTTTGTCGTCCACCGCGTGCAGCACATCCTGCATCGCGGCATCGTAACCACGGCGCGTGTTTTCTTTGTATTCGCGCAGGGTCTTCAACAGATAGTCCTCGCGCTGACCCGCAATGCGCGGCACGTTTTCGCCGCCGGCGTAGGTGCCGCCGTGGTAGATGTTGCAACGGTTTTGCTCTGACAGCGTGCGTGCGGCCTCCATGCGCGCGGCGTCGGGCGTGTCTGTCGGTGGTGATGGCGGCGGCAGTTTGGCGATGGCCTCGGCGAGCGCCTTCAGGTCATTGTTACTGATGCCCTTGGTCAGCTCGTTCATCAGCGGCACCTTGCGGATGCCTTCGCGGAACATGAATATCTGGATGTTCAGAAAAAACGCCGGTTGGCCGCCCAGCGAGGGCGTGAGCGGTATCGTGGATTGCCCGCTTTCGCCATGACACGCGAGGCACGTCTTCAGCCGATCTTGTACGCTTTGCGCAGCGGCGGCCAATGGTACTAATGGTGACAACAGCACCACCACGGCCAGCGCGCCACGCCATACTCGTCTCAACGATATCAATTACTTCTTCGCCACGCGCTGCGCGCCGTAGGTCACGCGGTAAATCGCACCCGCATGGTCATCCGACACCAGCATCGAGCCGTCCTTCATCACCGCCACATCCACCGGGCGACCAAGGTAGGCGTTGTTGACCATGAAGCCGGTCATAAACACTTCCTGCGAGCGCACCGTACCATTCGGGTTCAGGCGCACGACCCAGATGTCCGCACCGGTTTTGACGGTCTTGTTCCATGAACCATGACGCGCGACAAAGATCGCGCCTTTGTAACCGGGGAACATGTTGCCGGTGTAAAAACGCATGCCCAGCGGCGAGGAGTGCGCACCGAGCAAGGCAGCCGGGCCGACATAATCCGAGCACGATTTGCCCCAGCCGGTTTCGCGGTCGGTGAAGGTGCCGTTATGGCAATACGGAAAGCCGAAGTGCTGGCCCGCCTTGGTGACGCGATTGAGCTCGTCTTCGGGTAAATCTTCCGACAGCCAGTCACGGCCATGCTCAGTGAAATACAACTCCTTGGTCACCGGGTGCCAGTCAAAACCGACCGAATTGCGCACACCGACGGCGTAGACTTCCATACCGCTGCCGTCAAGATTCATGCGGCGAATCTGCGCGTAGCCCGGCGGCGGTTAGCAAATATTGCACGGCGCGCCGACGTTGATGTAGAGCTTGTTGTCCGGCCCGATGCCGATATAACGCCAGCCATGCGACGCATGGTTGGGCAGATCGTCGTAAATCACCACGGGTTTCGGCGGGTTGTCGAGGTTATCCTCAATGTTGTCGAAGCGCGAAATTTTCGTGCCCTCGGCGACATACAGCGAACCTTTGTGAAACGCCAGCCCGTTCGGGCGATCCATACCCGATGCGATCACCTTGGTTTCGCGCGTGCCGCCTTTATCGACCACTGCATACACCTTGTCGAGCAGGCGGTTCGGCACGAACACCGTGACCTTGTCGCCGATGCGCAGGGTGCGCGCGTTGCCGATGCAGTGCGCGTAGACTTCGACGTTATAGCCCTTGGGCACGGCGAGCTTGGGCAGTTTATCGACAGCGACACCCATCGGCGGCGGCGCCACGTTGGCCAGCCGCTTGCCGATCTCCGCACTCGGAATATCGCCGCGCCCCGGCACCAGCGTGGGCGCGGGTTGTATGCTGGGGATGGGGTTGGAGGCCGCCGGCTTGGGCGCCTCTGCTGCGGGTGCATCCGCTGGCTGTTGCGCGTAAGCGTGTGATGCAACCAACACGCCTGCGGCAAGCGCGGCGCGTAAAAGTGAAAGCTGATTCTTCATGATACTTCTCCGGTTAACTACAAACTGAAAATACTGAAAATCTTTTCCAGCCACTGATGAACACAGATAAAAACCCGTTGTTCTTAATCTGTATTCATCTGAGTAAATCCGTGGCTAAAAGCCCTTGACGTTAACGTTTACTTCAACGCAAACACCCAAACCACGCCGCCCTGCGGTACCTGCACATTGCGTTTCATCGACGTGTTCAGGCGAGCAGTCATTTTCTGCGCGTCCACGCCCCAGCCCGATTGTACGGCGATGTACTGCACGCCATCCACCATATAGCTGGCGGGCATGGCCGTTACCCCCGAATTCGTGACGAACTCCCACAACAGCTTGCCGCTGCGGGCATCCAGCGCGCGGAACTTGCGGTCTTCCGAGCCGCCCGCGAACACCAGGCCCCCGGCGGTGGTCATCACCGGCCCCCAGTTGATGTCCATGTTGGGATACGGATACGACCACACCTTCTTGCCGGTGTTCATATCCCACGCCTGCACTTCGCCGATGTACTTGGCGCCTTCGCGCGGGAACAGACGTGTCTTCGAGGCGACGGTGCCGACATACCGCTTGCCCGCCGCGTAGGGCGCGATCTTGGCCTCGCCCACCATGAAGCTGCACAGGTTATCGTGCGCGGGAATGTAAATGAGATTGGTCTTGGGGTTGTAGGCCGCAGGCGGCCAATCCTTACCGCCCCACAGCGACGGGCAAAACGTGGTGGGCTTGCCGACCATCAGGCGCTTGTCCATGTTGTAACTGGGACGGCCCGTTTTGGGATCGATAGCGGTAAACACATCCTGATACACATAGGGTTTGGCGTCGATAAAGCCGATGCCATCCTGCTTGCGCTCCAGCAGCCACAGATACACGCGCTGCACGAAGGCCTCGCCGCCGGTGAGAAAACTGCGCTGGCTGTGCATCGCCCCTTTGGGGAAACCGGTGGTGCCAGAGGTGTAGACAATCAGCACCGTGTCGTCGGCGTTGGGCGTGGGCAAAAGCACGTGCGTGGCCTTATGTGCAAGCTCGGTGACCAGCGGCGCATCCGTCAGGGCTTCGTCCAACGCCACAAACCACGGCGCGGTCTTCAAACCATCAGCAGCAGCACGCGCCACCGCCAGCGTGTCCCTGGTAGCGGCCACCGCACACACCTCGGCGTGATGCAGCACGTACTTCGTCTCCGCCACGCCAAATTCGGGATTCACCGGCACCATGATCGCGCCGATACGCGCCAGCGCCAGCAGCATCAGCACGTGCCCGTCGCAGTTGCGCGCCATCACCGCGACACGGTCGCCACGCGTCACGCCGCGCGACACCAGCAGCCGCGCCACACCTTCCACCGCCTCGCCAAACGCCCGCCACGACCAGGACTTGCCGTTGTAAAGAATGAACTCGCGTGCTGGGTCACGTGCAGCGCGGCTGGTAAAAGCGCCGCTTAGCGTGTAGTTGTGTTCGGGGTAAAGCTTAAGGACTTCGAGGGGCTTTTTCATTCCGATGTAGTAACCACGTCGCAGGACAGAAAGCCGCGATTGTAGGGGGCGCATCGCACACCGTCCAACATCACGACCGCGTCAAGTCAGGCGAGAAAGGCTGCTGAAAGGCAGCTGAAAGGCAGCTGAAAGGCAGCATCAATACACTGCGAGCGGGAGTCAACTGATCCGTGCCGCAAAACTTACGACAGCGTGTCGCGATATCGAGCCGCGATAAATAGAATAACTGTAAGTATATGTTTTTATTGAATTTTATAACCAACCGTCCTTACACCCGCCAAACACTTTGGCTGGTGTTGGCTATCATGTCTGTGGCGGCGCACGCGCAGCCCGCGTCGACAAGCTCAGGACACGCCTACCCCACCAAACCCATCCGCATCATTGTCGGCCAAACCGCCGGTGGCATATCGGACTTGATCGCGCGTATGGCGGCGCAGCGTCTGACGGAAACCTTCAAGCAATCCGCCTTGGTGGAAAACCGTGCGGGTGCTGCGGGAAACCTTCGCGGCAAATTTTGCCTGGCGGCTGCGCTTCTGGCTGCTGGGCATGCCTGCGGGTATCGGCATGGCGACACTGCGCGCCATCGTCAAACTGTGGCTGGGTTTCCCTTCGACGAAGAGCGGCGTGTTCTCGGCGGGTAACGGCCCTGCCATGCGTGCGGCGTTGATGGGGGTTTGTTTTGGCAATGACCTTCCACGCATGCGCACGCTGGTGCGCGCCGCCACGCGCATCACGCACACCGACGCCAAGGCCGAGTACGGCGCGTTTGCGGTGGCGCTGGCCGCGCATTTCGCGTCGCGTGGTGCGGATGTCACCCCCGCCGCGTTTGTTGACGCCTTGAATCAACACTTCACCGACAGCGAATTCATGACACTGATGCGCGCCACCGCCGATAGCGTGACGCGTGGAGACAGCGCGCAAACGTACGCCGATAGCATCCACTGCGGCAAGGGCGTATCTGGCTACATGTATCACACGCTGCCGTGCGTGCTGCACGTGTGGCTCGCGCACCAGAACGATTACCGTGCGGCGGTAACCACCATGGTGCGCCTGGGCGGCGACGCCGACACCACGGCTGCCATCGTCGGCGCGATCGTGGGGGCGCGCGTGGGCAAAGCGGGTATTCCTGCGGTGTGGCTCAGCAACCTCGTCGAATGGCCGCGCTCGGTGGCTTGGATGGAGCAACTGGGCGAGCGTCTGGCGGCCCATTGCGCGGCGCAAACCAACGGCCGCAGTCTGTGGATCAATCCGGCCAAGTTATTGTTTCGTAACGCTATTTTTATGGTGATTGTGTTGCTGCATGGGTTTCGGCGTTTGCTGCCGCCGTATTAACCTCAAGCAACAATAACTTGAACAAAATCAATTATGGGGACCTCTAATAATTGGTTTGCAAAAGCAGGGCCGCCAAATTCGTGATGCTTGCGTCATGTTATGTTGGTTTTTGGCAAGATTTCGCTCGAAACTCGCTCCTTTTACGGGTATTTCCCGCCTTTTATGCCACAGCGGACGCAC
>CAMBGJ010000312.1 GCA_945865805.1 Bordetella parapertussis | reverse complement strand
AACGCTTCGGCAAGACTCACAGGCTTTTCTGTCTCCATCGCCACTCCAAAAAGACAGAAAACTACACAGCTTTGCGAAAAAGTACAAGCCTTTGACCTTTCTCATAACTATTTCATTCTTATAGGGTTTTGATGCAATTGCCCTGACGGCTTTCCGGTGCGGCGTACACGACTGGCATGGCCGCGTGTAGAATCGGAGTTTACTGGTGCATGGACGTGGAATACCACGCCAGCGCAAAAGCCGGTGCGCAAAGACGCGCGGTTTAACGTAAACGGTGTAACAGGAGTAATTTGGCAAATGGATCAGGTTGTGCGAACAGTAGATGGATGGCGTGCTCTAGGTGGCGTCCTGGGCGGCGCATTGCTGTGCATGGCGGCTTGGGGCAATGCTGCGTGGGCGCAATCGGTAGGGACGATCGTGCAACTCAACGGCACCCTGTCGGCGCAGCGCACCGACGCCACGCGCATTCTGTCCCTGAAATCCGAGGTGCAGCGCGGCGATACGCTGATTACCCAACGCGATAGTTTCGCCCAAGTGCAGTTCACCGATGGCAGCACTGCCACGCTGCGGCCCAACACCACCTTGCGTATCGACGATTACCAGTTCGATCAAAAAGTACCGGGCAAGGACGGCATCGTGATGAATCTGGTGAAAGGCGGTCTGCGCACGGTGACAGGCCTCATCGGCAAGCGCGGCAATCAGGACGCCTACAAAATTCAAACCAGCACGGCCACCATCGGCATCCGCGGGTCTGAAGGCGAAACGTTTGCGTGCACCGCTGGTTGCGATGGCACGACCAGCAAGAGTGGTGGATTGCCACCCGGCGTGTATCACGTCACCAACAGTGATATGTACATCATGGTCACCAACTAGGGGTCGGTGCTGATTGGCCCTGGGCAGTTCGGCTTCTCCAACGACATCAACAAACCCCCGTTGCTGCTGGGCGGCGATCCCGGCCTCGGGCTGTCGCGGATTCCGTTTTCGCTGGGTTCCAAGGGATCGGTGCAGGAATGTGCTCCGAGATAAGGGATTTTGCACACTAAGTGGTAGTAATAGTGCCCCAAAAAACCCCCGCGCAACAGCGGGGTTTTTTTATGCCCGACCATCGGGCGTTACTCTTGGGATTGTCAGAGCTTATGTCTTATAATCAGTAGCTTATGAGATACTCTTAATACTGTGCCTGAGAAAGCGCCGTAACTACGACAAAATCAACCAGCACCGTGAGCACTCTGTGAGTACCCTATGAGTACCAGTTCCCTCGGCACCTTCGGCAGCAGTTCCTCGGCCTCACATGCGGCGCGCAACCCGCTACCGCCGCGCATCGGCGCGCTACTGCGTGAATCATGGTGGCTGGCGCTGATGGCGGTGGCGTTGTTTTTGCTGATCGTGCTGTGGACATATCACAAGGGCGATCCCGGCTGGTCGCATTCCTTGCGCGAGACGGGCATCCGCAACGCTGGCGGCATGGTGGGCGCTTACCTTGCGGACCTGTTGCTCTATCTGTATGGCGTGTCGGCGTACTGGTGGGTGCTCTTTTGCGCGGCGCTGGTGGGCTGGGGCTTTCGGCGCATTGAAACCGTGGCAGAAATCGACCGCCGCTCATATGTGGTGATCGGCATCGGTTTTCTCGTAATGCTCATCGCTAGTTGCGGCATCGAGTATTTGCGGCTGCACAGTCTCAAGGTCACTTTGCCGCTCGCGCCCGGCGGCATGATCGGTACGATTGCTGGCGGTGCCGCGTTGAAAATGCTGGGCTTCACCGGCGGCACGTTGATTCTGCTGCTGATGTTTGCCGCAGGGTTTTCGCTGTTTACCGGCCTGTCGTGGCTCACCATTATCGAGAAAATCGGCGCGGGGTTGGAGTTCGTTTTTTTCTTCGTGATGCGCCGTTGGAACGAGCGGCAAGACCGCCGCGTCGGCGAACAAGCGGTGATCGAGCGCGAGGAAGTGGTCGAAGAAACGCGCCGTAAACTGGATATCCACGAGCCCGTGCGCATCGAGCCGCCGCGTGCGGAAATTCCCAAGTCGCCGCGCGTGGAGCGCGAAAAGCAGGTGCCGCTGTTCGAGAATCTGCCCGATACCCTGCTGCCGCCGCTGCATTTACTGGATGAAGCTGCAGCGCATCTGGAAACGATTTCGCCCGACACGCTGGAATTCACCTCGCGCCTGATCGAGAAAAAATTGAGTGACTTCGGCGTGGCGGTGAAAGTCGTTGCCGCCTATCCCGGCCCGGTGGTGACGCGTTACGAAATCGAGCCGGCGGTGGGCGTCAAGGGCAGTCAGATCATCAACCTCGTGCGCGATCTCGCGCGCGCGCTGTCGGTGATGAGCATTCGCGTGGTGGAGACCATACCGGGTAAAAGTTGCATGGGCCTGGAGATTCCCAATCCCAAGCGGCAGATGGTGAAGTTGACCGAGATTCTGAGTTCACAGGTGTATGCGGACATGGGCTCGCCGCTGACGCTGGCGATGGGCAAGGATATCGCCGGCCACGCGGTCGTCGCCGACCTCGCGCGCATGCCGCATTTGTTGGTGGCGGGCACCACGGGTTCCGGCAAATCGGTGGCGATCAACGCGATGATTTTGTCGCTGTTGTATAAGGCGCCGCCGTCGCAAGTGCGCTTGATTCTGATTGATCCGAAGATGCTCGAGTTGTCCGTCTATGAGGGCATACCGCATCTGCTGGCGCCGGTGGTCACCGACATGCGGCAAGCGTCGCACGCGTTGAACTGGTGCGTGGGCGAGATGGAGCGCCGCTACAAACTGATGTCGGCGCTGGGCGTGCGTAATCTCGCGGGCTTTAACCAGAAAGTGCGCGACGCCGACAAGGCAAAAACGCCGCTGGCCAATCCGCTGACGTTGAATGACCCGGAAGCCGAACCGCTGCACGAAATGCCGCTGATCGTGGTGGTGATCGACGAGCTGGCCGACCTGATGATGGTGGTCGGCAAAAAGGTTGAAGAGCTGATTGCGCGCATCGCGCAAAAGGCGCGCGCGGCAGGCATACATTTGATTCTCGCCACACAACGGCCGTCGGTGGATGTGATCACCGGCTTGATCAAGGCGAACATTCCGTCGCGGGTGGCGTTCCAGGTGGCGGCGAAAGTCGATTCGCGCACCATCCTCGATCAAATGGGGGCCGAGGCGCTGCTGGGGCAGGGCGACATGCTGTATCTGCCGCCAGGCACCGGTTTAACGCAGCGTGTGCACGGCGCGTTTGTATCCGATCACGAAGTGCACAAGGTTGTTGATTACCTCAAGAGCCTCGCCAAGCCGCAATACATCGATGGCGTACTCAACGGCGCGGGTGCGGATGGCGAGAGTGACGCCGGTGAATTGCTCGACGGTAACGGTAATAGCGACGGCGAAGCCGATCCGCTCTACGATCAGGCGGTGGAGCTGGTCATCAAAACGCGGCGGCCATCGATTTCACTGGTGCAGCGCCATTTGCGCATCGGCTACAACCGCGCCGCACGGTTGATCGAGCAGATGGAACGTTCCGGCGTGGTGTCTGCCGTATCGGGCGGCGGTAACCGCGAAGTGTTGGCGCCACCGTCAGCCGCTAACGCCGACGAACGTTAAACCTCTATAGTGTCGCTGGCGCGGCGGGTCTTGGTGCCCACTCGCAGCCACCGCTGGCAGGAGGTGCGTCATGAATCGTAACTTATTGTTTTTATTAATATTATTTTCGGCGTTGGGTCATGCTGCCGATATCTATCGCTGGGTGGATGAGCGTGGCGTCACACAATACGGCGAAAAGCCGCCGGAGAATCGCCCCTCCACGCGGGTCAATGCGCGTCCGGCGGCGGCGTCCGTGGATGCCGACGGCAAACTGATCGAGCCGCCCAAGCCCGCGCCCCCGATTGATGCGCGGCCGGTGCCGCCGGTGGTTGTCGCGCCACCGCCTGCAGTTCAGCAGGCGCGCGGCATGGATTTTGGCGTGTATATTCATTTGCGCCGAGGCATGTCCGAAGGCGAAGTATTGCTGCGCGCAGGCAAGCCGGATCACGAAAGCTTCGATGGCGGGCGGAACTTTGTGGTGAAATCGCTGTATTACTATCCGACGCAAGCTGATCCGTACATCACCGTGGTGACATTGCGTGGCGGGCGCGTCGCCAGCCTGGAACGCACACAAAAAACTTTCTAAACATCGAGAAACCCATGCGTATATCGTTACGTAAGCCTGTGCACAAGATTTTGTTGTTGACCCTGTTCGTTCCCTGTCTCGCGTTCGGTGCAACCACCGAAGCGCTGAAAGGGTTTCTCACGCAAACCACCACCGCCAAGGGCCGCTTCGCGCAAATGGTGCTGGATAAAAATATGAAAATGCTGCAGCAATCCACCGGCACCATGCAGTTCTCGCGCCCCGGAAAATTCCGCTGGGAATACGACAAGCCCTACGAGCAAGTCATCGTCGCCGACGGTCAACGCCTGTGGGTGTATGACAAAGATCTGAATCAGGTCACCGAGCGCAAACTCGATCGCGCCCTGGGCGCAAGCCCCGCCGCGCTGCTCGCTGGCAGCAATGAAATTGACATGACCTATAACCTCAGCAGCATCGGCAATCAGGAAGGCCTCGATTGGCTCGAAGCCATCCCCAAGAGCAAAGACACCGCGTTTGAGCGCATCCGCCTCGGCTTCGGCAAGGCGGGGCTGGACGCGATGGAGCTGCGCGATCAGTTCGGGCAAGTCACGGTGATCCGCTTCGCCGAAATTGAACGCAACGGCAAACTCGCACCGGATGCGTTTACGTTTACGATTCCCAAGGGCGCGGATGTGATACGGGAGTGATACCTCGAAGAGCCTCACCGCAGAGGCGCAAAGGCGCAGAGAACCCCCCGCAGAGAAAAGCAGTTCTCTGCGTAACCTCTGCATCTCTGCGCCTCTGCGGTGAAGCGGTTGACGTTACTCTCCGCGTCGCGCCATGAACGATCTTTTCGGTAAGCGCGAACCGCGCGCGCCGCTGGCCGAGCAACTGCGTCCACGCACGCTGGATGATGTCGTAGGGCAATCTCATCTGCTGGGTGCAGGCAAGCCACTGCGGCTTGCGTTTGAATCCAAAAAGCCGCACTCGATGATTTTGTGGGGGCCGCCGGGTGTGGGTAAAACCACGCTGGCGCGGCTGATGGCCGATGCTTTTGACGCCGAATTCATCGCCATCAGCGCGGTGTTTTCGGGTGTGAAAGATATCCGCGAGGCGCTGACGCGCGCCGAACACACGCTGCAACAAAGCGGTCGCCACACGCTGTTGTTCGTGGACGAAGTGCATCGTTTTAACAAGGCGCAGCAGGATGCGTTTTTGCCGTATGTCGAGCGCGGCCTGATCACCTTCATCGGCGCTACCACCGAGAATCCTTCATTTGAGTTGAACAACGCGTTGCTGTCGCGCGCGGCGGTGTATGTGTTGCAGCCCTTGAGTGATGCCGAGCTATTGGCTCTGTCGCAACGGGCTTTTGGTAAGTATTTGTTTTTAAAGAATATTTCTGATGAGGCGCGCAACGCCATCGTGGGTTACGCCGACGGCGACGCACGCCGCCTGCTGAATCTGATCGAGCAATTGGCCGATGCCGCCGAAGAAACCGGCAACAGTGACATCGACGAAGCTTTCGTCAAACAAACGCTCACGCAAAGCCTGCGCCGCTTCGACAAAGGCGGCGATCAGTTCTACGATCAGATTTCGGCGCTGCATAAAAGCGTGCGAGGTTCGTCGCCCGACGCGGCGCTGTACTGGATGGTACGCATGCTCGATGGTGGCGCCGACCCGCTCTACCTGGGTCGGCGCATCGTGCGCATGGCCAGTGAAGACATCGGGCTGGCCGATCCACGCGCGCTGCGCATGACGCTGGATGCCTGCGAAACCTACGAACGCCTGGGCTCGCCCGAGGGCGAGCTGGCGCTCGCCGAAGCCGTGATTTACCTAGCCGTTGCCCCCAAAAGCAATGCCGCCTACACCGCCTACAACGCCGCCCGAGCGCTGATCCGCGAAGACAAATCGCGCCCCGTGCCCGAGCATCTACGCAACGCGCCGACCAAGCTAATGAAGGATTTGGGCTACGGCGCGAATTATCGCTACGCCCACGACGAAACCGGCGCGTACGCCGCAGGTGAAACCTATTTCCCCGACGGCATGACACCGCCCAAGCTGTATGAGCCCACCGAGTTCGGGCTGGAAGCGAAGATACGTGAGAAGCTGGAATATTTGCGTTCGCTGGATCGCAAGGCGCGTAAAGGTTAAGCAGTTGTAGACATCATGTATTGACCTGCCAGGCCTCAAGCGAGGCGGATTAAGCTTGGGGTTTGAGGGCGCCAGCACAAACTGGCAAGTAGTAGTTGGTGGAAGTCCAATACGAGGAAGAAATGGCGAATCACCTTGGCCCCGAGTCATGCGTA
>CAMBGJ010000311.1 GCA_945865805.1 Bordetella parapertussis | reverse complement strand
CCGCCGTGCGTCGCATGGTGCTCAATATTCTGCGTCTGGATAAGTCCCGCAAGGGCGGAATCAAGACGCGACGCTTGGTCGCATCAACCAGCGATTCTTATCGTGAGCAATTACTTGGGATGGTGGCTATTTGATGCAATTGCCCTGAGTGGACATGTGACGGCCCATGCCACAAAATTCGCGATCATTTTTAGCGCGGGACAATGCTGTGATCTCATTCGTTTTTCGAGCCGTAATGTGGGCGCTGCCGCTGGTTGCGGTGTTTACGCCGCCGCTGCATGCGCAAACCGCTACTACTAGCCCAGGACAGAGCTATCCCGCCAAACCCGTCCGACTGGTGCTGCCCTATCCGCCCGGCGGCGGCACCGATATCGTAGCGCGGCCGCTTGCGCAGTTGATCAGCGCCAATATGGGCCAGCAAATGGTGGTTGAAAATCGCGGCGGCGCGGGCGGTAACATCGGCATGGATTACGTCGCCAAGGCGGCGGCGGATGGTTACACGCTGGTGTTTGCGATTACCGCGCAACTGGCGGTGAATCCGAGCTTGTATCCTAAGTTGCCGTATGATTTGCTGAGTGACTACGCGCCGATTTCACTGCTGGGCATCGCGCCGTATGTGTTGACGGTGCATCCCGCGCTGCCGGTGAAATCGGTGAAGGAGCTGGTGGCGCTGGCGCGGGCCAAGCCCGATGACTTGCGCTTTGGTTCCGGCGGCAATGGCAGTGGCGCACATCTGGCGGGCGCGATGTTGAACGCGCTGGCGAACGTGAAGATGGTGCATGTGCCGTATAAAGGTGGCGGCCCGGCGATGGTCGATCTGGTGGCCGGGCAACTGCAACTGAGTTACCTCACCTATACCTCCAGCAACAGTTTCATTCGCGCCGGGCGCTTGCGCGCGCTGGGCGTCACCACTGCCAAACGCTCGGCGGCGCTGCCAGACATGCCCGCCATCGCCGAGAGTATTCCGGGTTACGACTCGGCGGTGTGGTACGGCGTGCTGGCACCCGCAGGCACACCAGCGGAGATCATCGCGCGGCTGAATCGCGAGTTTCTCGCGGCACTGAAGAACAACGAGTTGCGCCAGCGCCTGCTGACGGAAGCGTTTGAACCCATCGGCACGCCGCCCGAAGAACTCGGCGCGTACATGAAAAGCGAAATCGCGCGCTGGGCCAAGCTGGTGAAGGCGACTGGCACGCGGATCGATTAAGCGGTGCACTTTCAGTTGTAATTAGTAAAGCTCAGCGTAACGATAAGAATCTTAAAACCTCTTTTGCCACAGAGGACACAGAGGGCACAGAGAACCGCGAACCGCTTTTCCTCTGTGTTCTCTGTGACCTCTGTGGCAGATGCCTTTGAACTTTTTGTTCCAATGAATTAATTAAAAATATCGTTTAAAAACAAATACTTATGATCAACAACCTCTCGGTGAACCCTGATGAAAAATTTACTGCAAATGCTGACGGGCGCTGCATGGCTCGCGTGTGGTTTGATGAGCGTTAACCCGCAGGCGGCGCAGGCGCAAGGCACAGCAAGTGCTACGGCTGAGCTGCCGCTGGTGGTGGTGCTGTCCACCGGCGGCACCATTGCCGGGCGCGGCGGTTCGACCACCAGTCTGTCGGAATACAAGGCCGGGTCGATACTCGGTTCGGAACTGGTCGATGCGGTGCCGGAGATCAAACAGGTCGCGCAGGTGCGTGTCGAGCAGATCATCAACATCGGCAGCACCAACATGAACACGGCGGTGTGGCTGAAGCTCGCCGCGCGCATCAACGCGATTTTCAGCGAAGACCCCAAGGTGGCGGGCGTGGTGGTGACGCACGGCACCAATACGCTGGAGGAAACCGCGTATTTTCTGCATTTGACCGTCAAGCACGATAAGCCGGTGGTGCTGGTCGGCTCGCAACGCCCAGCCACGGCGATCAGTGCCGATGGCCCGCTGAATCTGCTCAACGCCATCCGCGTGGCGGGCGCGCCGGTGTCGCGCGGCAAGGGCGCGCTGGTGGTGATGAACGATGAGATCAACGGCGCGCGGGATGTCACCAAATCCAACACCTATCGCGTGGAGACGTTTCGTTCCGGCGAACTCGGTTTTCTCGGTTATGTTGATGCGGACGAGGTGGTGTTTTACCGCGCCTCCACCAAGCGCCACACCGCGCACTCGGAGTTTGATGTGAGCAAGTTGTCGAGTTTGCCCAAGGTGGAAATTCTCTACGCCTACGCCGAAGCCGGCGTGGCGGCGATCAAGGCGGTTGCCGATTCGGGCGTGGGCGGCATGGTGTTTGCGGGCACCGGCGCGGGCGGGCTGTCCAATGCCGAACGCACGGCGATCAAAGCGCTGGGGCCGTTTGACGCGCGGCCGGTGATGGTGCGCTCCAACCGCACCGGCAACGGTCGCGTGATCGCGCGCAAGGAATACGATGACGAAGGCCTGTTGCCGGGGGACAATCTCAATCCGCAAAAGGCGCGTATTTTGCTGATGCTGGCGTTGACTAAGACGCGTGATCTGGCCGAGGTGCGGCGGATGTTCAGGGAATACTAGGAAACCAACGATGTCTGCTTTAACCACTGCACAGCCCACTCCCTATGCCGAGCACCACATAGCAGTCAACGGTCTCAAGCTGCGCGTGCAGGATTACGGCACGCCCGGCAAGCCCGCGTTGTTGTGCCTGCACGGCGGTGCCGCCAATGCGCATTGGTATGATTTTGTCGCGCAAGGTTTTACCGCCGATTACCACGTGCGCGCGGTGGATCTGCGCGGCCACGGCAACAGTCAGTGGGACCCGTCGCCCACGCCGAGCTACGGCTACCAGCAGCACGCGGCTGATGTCAACGCGCTGGCGGAGACACTCGATTTAAGTGATTTCGTGCTGATCGGGCATTCGATGGGCGGCATGATCGGCAGCATTTACTGCGCTACTTATCCGGGCCGCGCCAAGGCATTCGTGCTGGTGGATACCACCATCAAATTTACGCCCGAGCGCATCGCCGGTTTTAATGCGATCAGCAATCGCGAGGGCCGCCACTACGCCACGCAGGAAGAATTCATCGCCGCCTACAAGGTGCATCCCGGCGGCAGCACCGCCGCGCCGGAGATTCATCGCCATATCGCGCAGAGCAGCGGACGCCGTTTCGACGACGGCCGCTGGCGTCACAAGGTGGATCGCAAGGTCTACAATAACCGCGAAATGGTGGATAGTTTTCCGCTGTGGAACCACATCAGGATTCCGGTGCTGCTGATGAAGGGCGAACGCAGCCCGCGCATCGATCCGGTCACTGTCGCCGAGGTGAAATCACGCGCGCCGCAGGTGGAAGTGGATGAGGTGCCCGGCTGCGATCATCACATCACGTTGGATAATCCGGCGGGGTTTGTTGCGGTGGCGAGGAAATTTTTGGATAAAATCCGCTAATCCTGTAGCAACCGATCGCTTCGTCAATTTGGCAAAAGTTCAGCAATGTCCATCGCATCGAATACCACCACCGCGATTAAACCCGCCCCCTACACCGACCGCACCGTCGAAGTCAGCGGCCTGAAACTGCACGTGCAGGATTACGGCACCGCAGGTAAACCGCCCATGTTATGCATACACGGCAGCGCGGCGAACGCGCATTGGTATGATTTCGTGGCGAATGGTCTCACCGATGATTACCACGTGCTGGCGCTGGATCTGCGCGGTCATGGCGACAGCGAGTGGGACCGTTCTGCGGTACAGCGCTACACCTATGATGACTACGCGGCGGACATCCACGCGCTCACCGAAAAGCTCGATCTGCGCGATTTCATCCTCGTCGGGCATTCGATGGGCGGGCTGGTGTCGACGGTGTATGCGTCGACTTACCCCGGCCGCGCCAGGGCGTTCATCATGATCGATTCGTCGCTGAACATGTCGCCGGATCGCATCGCCACCATGAACGCGGTGGGCGCGCGCGAAGGCAACAGCTATGCCAGCCAGAACGAGTTCGTCGAAAAATTCAAGATTCGCCCTGCGGGCAGCAGCGCCACACCCGAGGTTGTGCGCCATCTGGCGTTGCACGCCGGACGCCAGTTTGAAGACGGGCGTTGGCGCAACAAGGCTGACCGTAATGTCTACGCGCTGCGCATAGGGCGCAATCTGATTCCGTGCTGGGGGCACATCAAGATTCCCGCGCTGTTGATGAAAGGCGACCGCAGCAATCGCGTGACGCCGGAAATCATCGCCCAGGTGAGCGCGCTCGCGCCGCAGATCGAGGTGATGGAAGTGGCCGGCTGCGATCACCACGTCACGCTCGACAACCCGCCAGGGTTTGTCGAGGTGGCTAAAAAATATCTCAATAAAATCAGATAGTTACGATATGTCTGCCGAGCGTGGCGCGGTAGGCTAGTGTCTCGACCCATTAGTTTCGATACATTGAACAATGTCGAAATCGTCGCCAGGCGAGAAGCCGCGCGCAGCCGGGTCGGGAACCCTTTGATCCCGGCGACAAAGCATGGCGGCGATTCTCGGCATTGTTGTATCGATATTAATGGGTCGGGACACTAGTTGCACTGTGTTACAAAGAAAATTCCCTCCCCTTCAAGGGCAGGGCTAGGGTGGGGATGGGGGGGCGGCTGCGTCCACCCCACCCCCATCCCCACCTTCCCCCTGAAGGGGAAGGAGCTTCTTTGGAAATTTTGTAAAACAGTGCAACTAGGCGGCGACGGCTTTCTGCTGTTCCACCGTCGGTGCGTGCCCCATGATGGTGGTGCGGCGCACGTCGCGCGCCTCGTCCGGTGGGAAGGGCCGCCCGCGATGCATGGTCTGGCGGTTGTCCCACATCACCAGATCGTTTGCCTGCCACTGATGCGAATAAACGAATTCGCGCTGCGTGGCGTGCTCAGTCAAATCGCGCAGTAGCAACCGCGCTTCAGGCAACGCCCAGCCGAGTATGGTGCCGGCGTGCGACGACAGATAAATCGATTTGCGTCCGGTGCGCGGCAGCGTGCGTACCAGCCGCTGCCGCACCGGCGTGAAGCGCTCGCGCTCCTCGGGCGAGAATTCGCGAAAGCCGATGACATCGCGCGAAAAGAGTTGCGAGTGTTCGCAGATCAACGGCTCGATCAAGGTCTGGGTGTCGTCATCCAGCGCCTCGTAGGCGGCGCCCATGTGGGCGAACTCGGTGTTGCCGCCTTTCGAGGGAATGCACACCGCGCGCAACAGTGAGTATTTCGCGGGTATTGCCTTGAACGATGAATCCGAATGCCACAAGCGGTTGCCAATGGAAAACAGGCGCTTGCGATTGTCGCGCGCGTAGGGCTGGTTGTTGCCGTCGAGATTCGACACATCGTTGAAGGTCTCCGGCAGACGGAAATCGCTGTGCTTGCGCATGGCGTTTCTTTGCGTGGTTTCCAGCGGCCCCAGCGCCAGCGTGAACGCCATGTGCTGTTCGTTGGTCAGCGGCTGATTGTGAAACACCAGCACCGCGTGACGATCCATGCCGTGATGAAGGGCTTCGGCTTGCGCGGGTGTTAACGGCTCGCGCAGGTCGACGCCATCAACCTCGGCGCCGATGAACGGCCCCAGCGGGCGTATCTGCATGGGCATGATGCGAATCTCCTTCGTCGAAGTTTCAAGCCATGGGTGGCACCTCCGGTCGTGGGACGTGTCATCGGCTAACCACGGAACGGTCATGCTACGCCGCAGGCTGCGGCTTGTCACTGGGTCAGCGCGGGTGCTGCTACCGGGCCAGCAACTCATTTGCTGCCCGACCGGTGAGATCGGACGAGCCGCTGGCTGAGGCGGCGCGCCATGTCACGTCAGCGTGAATCCATTCCTGCGGGAATGCTGTTTCGAGGCCCTCCTTTTGCTACTATTGTGCACAACGCCGCAATATTTTTCTTTACAGGTTACACATGCAAACCTCAGAACTCCTCGCACTACCCTTGGCTGAACACCTTCAAGCAATGGAAGGGCTGTGGGACTCGCTTTGTCGGGACGCGCCAGATAGCGTTCTGTCACCTGCGTGGCATGCGGATGTTTTGGATGCCCGCGCGAAGGCACTGGATAGCGGCGCAGACCCCACCAGTGCGTGGGCTGACGTAAAGCAACGCATTAACGCTAAGACAAGCACGTAAAGCGAACGCTCCTGATACAACTCAGGCTCACGCGCCCGGCCGAAGAAGACTTGGCACTATCCCGACAGGTCTATAGGAATTGGGATTGCTGAGTCATCAAATTCGTATATTATAGTAATATACTAAAATGATTGATCTTGCTAGCCCGAATGTTGCATAAACAATCCGCTCTCAAGCGTTTGACATCATGTGGAATTGAAATCGCTGCATTTGAGAACGAAAAGCGTAGTCTACCCTACCCATTAAGTCGGAGGGTGGCGGCAGGTTGGACGGTGATTGGGAGGGATGGGTGGCCTATTCTCGACTGACCGGACGT
>CAMBGJ010000310.1 GCA_945865805.1 Bordetella parapertussis | reverse complement strand
AGGCCCCACCGCATGGTTTCAGGCCTACCTGCCGGGTGAACCAGACATCATCACGCCGCTGGTGAATCGCGCACAGGCCGCCGGTTTTGAAACCCTGGTGCTGACGGTGGACGTGCAAATGGCCGCGAACCGCGAAAACAATGTACGCACCGGCTACAGCTCGCCGTTAAAAGTCACGCCACGGCTGGCGTGGGATTGCGCGATACGCCCGCGCTGGTTGCTCGGCACTTTCGCCCGCACCGTAATGAATCACGGCATGCCTCATCTGGAAAACATGGGCTTTCCACGCATTCCCATCATGGGCAACATGGAGCGCCCGCGCATGAGCCGCGACGGGCTGAACTGGGAGCACGTCGAACTGATGCGCAAAATCTGGAAAGGCAAGCTGGTATTGAAAGGCGTGCTGGCGCGCGGGGACGTACGCATTGCCCGCGAGAGTGGCGTGGACGGCATCATGGTCTCCAACCACGGCGGACGCCAGCTCGACGGCACGATCTCACCGTTTCGCGCGTTGCCAGGCGCGGTGGCCGAGGCTGGCAACATGGCGATCATGATGGACAGCGGCATCCGCCGCGGCACCGATGTGCTCAAGGCCTACGCCATGGGCGCGCACTTCGTGTTCGTCGGTCGGCCGTTTCTTTACGCGGCGTCCATCGCGGGCGAAGCCGGTGTGCAACATGCCGCACAACTGCTGCGCGACGAAATCAGCCGCAACATGGCGATGCTGGGGATTTCATCGATGGCGGAAATGAAGCGGGAATTGCTGGTGCCGAGACACGGGCCGATTTGACTATTGGTATTTATTCGGTCACTGGAAAAACTCCCACCGCAAAGGCGCAAAGTCGCGAAGAACCGCCGCAAGGAAAAGCCGTGCTTTGCGTTTCCTTTGCATTCTTTCGCTTCAGCGGTGAAGGGGTTTCAAGCGGCTGAATAGCGCAGCACTTTTTTAACCGGGCTTACCACGGATTTCGTCCAGCACCGGCAGCAGATAGGTCAAAAAACGCTCGGGGTCTTCGCTCATTGGAAAATGGCCCAGCCCGTCCATGATCACCGCTTGCGTTCCGCGTATGCGTCTGGCCAGATCGCGCGTGTCGTCCGGCGCGCACGAGTAATCGTATTCGCCCGAGAGCAAATACAACGGGCAGCGCGTGGTATCGATTTGTTCGACGCGCCCGCGGATATCGCCGTCCCTGGTATAAAAATGCAAATCACCCTTGAACACGCCGGGCCCGCCCTGCATGTAATGCCATAGGGTTTCCCAGCGATGCGCGTCCGGGCTGCGCGGTCCGATCAGGCCCGATACGATGCCTGCGGCCATTTCGCCACCGTGTACATCGGGCCGGTGCAGCCAATTCAAGTCGTAATACGGGTCAACATGCGCCCCGGCCTGTAAGCCAATAATGGCGCGAAAATGCTCCGGGTAGTCCAGCGCCAGATGCAATGCAATCCGCCCACCGATGGAGCAACCCATCGCCACGGGTTTGTCGAGTTGCAATACATCCACCATCGTCATGATGATGTCGAGATAGTCGCGCGACGTAAGCTGGTAGTCGGCATTCTGCCAGCCGGTGGGCGGCGACGATTTGCCGTGCCACGGCAGATCAAACGCGATCACGCGATAGTCTTTGAGGATGCGCGGTTCGTTGAGCTGGCCCCTGTACTGGCGCGTATCCGCACCCGCCGTGTGCAGACACAACAAGGGTATGCCCGCGCCCGCTTCTTCAACATACACGCGGTGCGGCTTGCCCAACAGTTCGACGTGCAGATAGCGACCGGTAACGGGTTCAAAAGAAGCCTTCATTGCACACCTGCCAGTGGACGCAGCGCGGCCATCACGTCCTTGAAATACAGCAGATTGGCCATGAAGGGATGCAAATCGCCCTCCACGCGCAAGGCACGGCGTTTAACCAGCGCCATCAAATCGTGAAATCCCGGCGGCGGGTAGGCCAGCCAGAATTGATCCCACGCCTCGCGTGGCGCGCGCAGGGCGAACGTCCACGCAGGCATGACAAACGGGCCGCGCGTAACCGAGGTGACACGTCCCGCACTGATCTTGATCAGCCAGGGCACATCGCCCACTTCGACTAAAAATGTGGTCTCCACATATCGTCCGCGCCACACCAGCCGTTCATTGGCGTTGACGCGTTGCGCGAGTTGCTCCATGACAGTCGTTCCGTTGCTGGGGGTAGTGACGCAAAGTATACTCCCGGCAACATTCACTATCCACGAGTGATAAATGACCACACGCCTTGAACTGCGCCAACGCGGCGAAGCCATGCGCACGACGCTGTTCGGTGCGCAAGCCGCCACGGCAACCGCTAACAGTGACAACGTGCCGAATTTTCGCGATCTGATGTCGGAAACCGAATTCGGCATCGTTTGGAGCCGCCCCGGCCTTGCCCTGCCCGATCGCATGGTATGCACGCTGGCGGCGCTGGCATCGGTGCAACGTCAGACCGCGCTGCATCGCTACGTGGGCGCGGCGCTCCACATCGGCATGGACGCGCTCGCCATACAGGAAGTGTTGATACAAATTGGCATCTACGCGGGCTTCACTGCATCCGAAGAAGCCCTGGATACAGCGACCCAGGTATTTGTGCAACGCGGCGTTGCCATGCCCAAGTCGGCGCCACGCGACGAATCGCTGGAAACATTAATGGCACAGGGCAATGAGTTGCTGCAAGCGCTACACCGCGACGGCGGCAACAAAGGCTACGCCTCGCCCGACAATGGGGTTACCGGTGCGTTGTATCCGGTCGCCATAAAGTATGGCTATGGCGAAATCTGGTTCCGGCCCGGCCTTGCACAGCGGCAGCGTGTGCTGTGTTCAGTGGCAAGCTTTACGGCGCTGCGTCTTGAGGCCCAGGTAAAAAAGTTTGGTCAGGCAGCGGTCAATCTTGGCGTGGCAAAAACGGAGGTGATTGAAGCTGTGATTCAAACCGCGCCGTTTAGCGGGTTTGCGCCAGCGCTGAATGCGCTGGCGTTGTTGAGTGATACGTTACGGTCGTGAGGCTTTTGATCAACATGGCGTGGGCACGTTCTTCGTGCCCACTCTACCCGCTCAGATCACTTCACCACCGCCTAATACACCATCTGCCTCAATAAAAAGCGATACGGCAGCCGCGCCTGCGGCGACTGCATCATAAACACCACGTAGAGTTTCTCCTTGGGGTCGATCCAGAAATAGGTGCCCTGCGCGCCGCCCCAGTAATAGTCGCCCACCGACCCTGGCAACGGATTGCGCCCGGCATCCGTGCGCACCGCAAAACCCAATCCGAAGCCCTGCCCCATCCGCGCCGACGGCTCCAGCGCTTCAAAGCGCTGCATATCCGGTCCCATCTGCGTTCCCGGCGGCAGGTGATTGCTGGTCATCAGATCAATGGTTTTGGGCGACACCAGGCGCACGCCATCCAGCTCGCCGCCGTTGAGCCAAAATTGGCAAAAGCGCGCGTAATCCGCCGCTGTTGAAACCATGCCACCGCCGCCACTCTTAAAGGTCTGGTTGTCTGTCACCAGCGCGATATTCGGCACCACATTCTTGGGGCCTTCGCGCTGTGGGCGCGCGCCGCGATTGGCGTGCGCCGCAGGGGATTCAAAACCGGTATCGTGCAGCTTCAACGGGCCGGTGATGCGCTCGGCGATAAATTTATCCAACCGCAAGCCGCTCACACGCTCGACGATGATGCCCAGCACGTCCACCGATGCGCCGTATTCCCACGTCGTGCCGGGCTGAAACAGCAACGGCATTTTCGCCAGCGCGGCAATGTATTGATCATTGGTGAATCCGCGGTTGCCAATCTTCGCTTCGGCATACATGCGCTTTACGGGATTGGACGATCCGGCTTCGCCCGAGGGCAAGCCCGAGGTGTGGCGCAGCAGATCCTGCACCGTCATCGGATTCCTTTGCGGTTCGAGCGTCATCACCGGTTTGCCGTCCGCGCCGGGTTTAAACACCGCGACTTTCATGTCCTTCAATTCCGGCAAATACTTATCGACGCGATCAACGATGGAAAGCTTGCCCTCTTCCGACAGCATCATGATCGCCAGCGAGGCAAACGGCTTGGTCATCGAGGCAATGCGAAATATGGCATCTTCGCGCATGGGCACGCCGGTGTCCGGATTCTGCACGCCGAACGTCTGTGAGTACGCCACCTTGCCCTGGCGTCCGATCACCAACACCGCGCCGGGGTATTCGCCCTTGGCGATGCCCTCCTGCATGCGCGCGGCCAGGCGCTGCAGGCGCTCGGTTGACAAGCCCACGTCTTCGGGCCGTTGCGCGCGCTCGCCGCCACCAGGGACGGTTGTCGCGCAAGCACCCAGGCTCAATGCCATGACGATGAGGGTCAGTCTGATCATTTTTTTCATTCTTGATTTACTCCCTTGATAAATTTTTTCTCAAGCCCGCGTATCGTAACCCGGCAGCACCCGCATATCGATCACGCAAGCCCCGCCGCCACGCACGGCGGCGATGCCCTGTTGTATCGCGGGTAAAACATCGACCGGCTTTTCGATGGGGCCGATGCCGAGCGCGCCTTGCGAGCGCGCCATGGCGGCAATGTCCACGGGTGGATCGTCGATGCGCTGGCCGACCCAGCGGTTTTCTTCGGGACGGTTGCGCTTGATCGCCATTTGCCCCTGGTGGCGTTCGTCGTTGTAGAACGAGCGATTGTTGCACACGATGATAAGACACGGGATCTGATAATGCACCGCTGTCCAGATCGCCGTGTTGCCCATCAGAAAATCGCCATCGCCCACCAGCCCCACGGCGATACGGCCCGTGCCTTTCAGCGCAAGGCCCGCGCCGACAGTCATGGGCGGGCCGGAACCTACGCCCGCACCACCGTCGTGGCCGATGTAATCCAGCGGATGACGGAAATGCGTGTACGCGCCATGCCACCCGAGCGGAAAACGCGTGTAGCAAACATCCACACCCTGCGTCGCCTGTTCCAGCGCCAAGCCCACGCCGCGCAGCGACACCGCGTCCGGCGCGGCGTTTAGCACGGGTGCCGCGGGCACCCTGGCGGGTGTGGTGCGTGGCGTCACGGCCGCCAGCAGCAGCGGCACGGCAGCATCTGTTTCGCACATCAGATAGACATCCATCGGTGCCAACCCAAAGTGATCGGCGCCGCCGCCGCGATGATTGTGCTGGTCGCACGACACCTGGATCACTTTCGCGGTGACAGGCTTATCGCCGAATGCCTGCTTGAGCGTGCCCGCCAAATCCAGATAATCCAGCGACAGCACCACATCGGCCTCGCGCACCATGGCGCGCGCTTCGTCAGACAGGTACGCCCCCGGCGGCGCAGCATGCAAGCGATGATCAGTGGGAAACGCCGCCGCCAGCTTGACGTTGGTGCACACCGGCGCGTTGAGTTTTTCCGCCAGCGCCACGCGTGCCTGCCAGGCGGCTTCGCTACGCGAGCAGCGTCCCATCAATATCACAGGGCTTTTGGCGTTGGATAGCAACGTGGCGGCTTCGGCCACCAACGCCGGTGCGGGCTGTGGCGCTTGTGGCGGCGCGTTGCGCGTGGGATCGGGCAGCGCGGGCAAGGGGCCGAGCTTGCCTTCCTGCATCGCCACTTCAAGGTTGATGTAGACCGGCCCTTTCGGTGCCGTCTGCGCGATTTGCGAGGCACGCACCAGCGCCTCAGTGGCCGCACCCGCCGAGCCCGGCTGGTTGTCCCACTTGGTGAAGTTACGGATGAGGCCGCCCTGATCGCTGGTGGTGTGTATCCAGTCGATCCACGGGCGGCGCTGGGTGGCGTCCCACGGGCCGGTGGCGCCGATAATCAGAATCGGCGCGCGGTCGCACCAGGCGTTGTAGATCGACATGGTGGCGCGCATCAGGCCGATGTTGGCGTGCAGGCCGCTGGCCATCATTTTGTCGGTGACCTTGGCGTAGCCATGCGAAATTGCCACCGCCGTTTCTTCGTGCACGCACAGCACCATTTGCGGCGCGCGGTTGCCCAACAGGTTAACGATGCTGTCGTGCAGGCCGCGATAGCTCGCGCCCGGCACCAGCGCGATATACGGCACCGCCAGTTCGCGCAGCATCAGCGCGATGGCGTCGCTGCCCCAGTAGGTTTCGCCCGGACGGCTGGCGACGGGGGTATCGTGGACAACGAGATTCGAAGCGGAATCAGGCGAATTCATGGGTTCTCTAGGAGTTTGGGCTGAACTGTGTCATGCGTACGGCGTCCAAATCAAGCGTGGTGTTTCAGAGTGCCGTTTGGCGTCACAACGAAATACCAATTTTTCGTTTAACCTGAATTTTGCATAAAGAGGGCAAAGAACACCGTAAGTGATTGGTACAATGTGAGTTATCGAGAAACACATTCGTCAACACCAACAGGTCTTTGCCCTCATGGATTCTACGCCAGAACAACTGCGGTTTGCTTCGATTCCGGGC
>CAMBGJ010000309.1 GCA_945865805.1 Bordetella parapertussis | reverse complement strand
ATTCAATGGGCATTCAATGGGCATTCAGTGGCACACATACCGACCAATGGTGAACTTATAAAAATACTCAATAAAAACAAATACTTACAACACGACACACCCCGTTACTCCACCATCTTAATATTCGCCGCCTTGATAATACGGGCGGTCTCAGCGTAATCCGCCCTCATCTGCGCGGCCATTTTTTCCGGGCCGCTAAAGGCAGGCTCCATGCCGGACACAATCAGCTTGTCGCGGATTTCAGGCATAGCGAGAATTTTACCGACCTCCGCCGACAGCTTGTTGATGATGGCAACCGGCGTGCCTGCGGTGGTCATCATGCCTTGCCAGTTTTTCGGATCGTAGTTCGGCATGCCGGCCTCGGCGTAGGTCGGCAACTGCGGCAACGCCAGGGTGCGTTTTTCGCCGGTGATCGCCATACCTTTCAGTCTGCCATTTTGTATGTGTTGAATCACGTTGATCGCATTGGAGAACGACGCCTGCACGCTGCCCCCCATCAGATCGATAATGCCCTGCTGTCCGCCTTTGTAGGGGATGTGCTGCATCTTCACCCCCGCAAGAATATTGAACAACTCGCCCATCAGGTGTTGCGAACTGCCGCTCGCCACCGACGCCACGTTGAGTTGGTTCGGCCGCGCCTTGGCATAGGCGATGAACTCCTGCAAGGTATTCACCGGCGTCGCGGGGTTGATCACCAATATGTAATTGGTCTTGGCGATCATGGTGATCGGAGCGAAATCCTTGAACACGTCAAACGGCGGCTTGGTGAGCAAACTCAGAATGACCTGTGTGTTGCCACCCAGCAGCAGCGAATATCCATCGGGCAAAGCCTTGGCCACGGCTTCGGCACCGATGATGGTGTTGCCGCCGGGGCGATTGTCGATGATCACGTTCTTGCCGAAGGCTTCGGCGAGCTTGTCACCCACCATGCGTGATAGCGCCGTGGTGCTACCGCCGGGCGGATAGGGGGTGATCCAGCGTATCGGTTTGATGGGATAGTTGGCGGCGCTCTGTTGTGCCGCAGCCATACCTGAAAACACCGTTGCGGCAGACGCCGCCAGCAAACCGGTTAACGTTATGCAAGATTTCATCGTGTTCCTCTGCTCTTACGCGCCGACCACAGGTGCCGGTAGATCGCATGTTTAATAACGCCCTATGCTACAGGGCGTTTACCACGCTTGCCAAGCCGCATCCGCGATTCGGCTGGCAGACTCACCCGGCGATTGACGGCGTACACTGGGAAAGCGAAACTTCGCTGATCCATATCGCCCACGGGAACCCATCATGTCCGCCACGTTAACCCTCGCCAAATTCGTCGCCGATACCCGCTACGGCGATCTGCCCGCCAGCCTGATCAGCGAATGCAAAATCGCCACGCTGGACGTGATGGCCGCCGCCTTCGTAGGCTCATCCATGCCGTGGGCGCAGCGCGTGGTGGAGATGGTGCACGAGCTCGGTGGCAAGCCGGAGGTTTCCGTCGTCAATCAACCGTGGAAGACCGACGTCTGCCGCGCCGCCATGGCCAACGGCGCGATGATAGGCGCGTTTGAATGCGAACCGCTCACCGGTTCACACGCCAGCGGCACCGTGCTGCCTGCTGCGCTTGCCATCTGCCAGCGCGATCATCGCTCGGGCAAGGATTTTCTGCTCGCCATCGCGCTGGGCTTTGAAGTATCGGGCCGTCTGCAAAAAACCGCCCTCGGGCTGGAAAACACGCGCGGCTTTCACAACCCCGGCGTGCAAGGCCCGTTCGGCGCGGCAGCGGCCGTGAGCAAATTATTCGGCTTTGACGCTGCCACCGTCGCCAGCGCGCTGGGGCTGGCGGGCTCGTGCGCGGCGGGCCTGCTGGAATTCGCCTGGGCCGGCGACGATACCAAGCGCGTGCATCTGGGCCGCGCCAGTTCCGGCGGCCTGGAAAGCGCGCTGCTCGCGCAAAAAGGCCTGCACGGCCCAGTCACCGTGATCGAAGGGCCGTACGGCTACTTCAATGCCTTTTCCGAACCCACCGACATCACCAAACTCACCGCCGATCTCGGCAAAAAATGGCTGATCCAGCCCGCGTCGCACAAGGCCTTCGCCACGCATGTGACGCATCAGGCGGTGGTGCAGGCGATACAGGATTTAAAGCGCGAGCATGGCTTCGACGCAAAAACCATCACGCACGTGACGATACGCGGCGCGCACCGCATCCTTGAAGACCGTCACATCGTGCGCGACCCGCTGACGGTAATGGGCGGCCAATACAGCCTGCCGTTCACGGTGGCAGTCGCCCTCACCCGCGACATGTCGAACCCCTTGGTCTACAACGAGGCCGCCGTCAAAGACCCGCTGGTGCGCAGCCTCGCCAAGAACATGGAACTCATCATCGACAAATCCATCCACGAAACCCACGGCGCAATCCCTTCGGCGGAAGTCACCATCGTGTGCGGCGGCAACACCTTTCGCAAAACGACGACACCGCATAAAGGCTCGCCGCTGAACCCGCTGACGTGGCCGGATGCCTGCGAGAAATTCAGCCGTTACACGCGCACGCTGATCGGCGAGGCGCAAGCTAGGGCGATCATCGATGCGGTGGGCGATCTGGAGAATCAGAGCAATATGGGGAATATTGCGGCGTTGGTGGCGAAGGCGTGATGGGCAAGCCTGTTCCCACATCGGACGGCAACACTTGCGATCCCGTAATTCGCTGCGCTACCTACGGGCTACGTTTACCGGTACAGGTGAAGGGGTGAGCGCGGCCTAACGAACAGCGCGCGTTACAGCTTGACCACCCGCACCAGATCGAACACCGCAGCCTTGCTACGCAATGTTTCAGGAAATGGCTCAAACGGCGCGGCGGCCTTGATGGCAGCAACGGCCTTGGCATCGAGTTCATTGTCGCCCGACGGTCGCATGATCCGCACCGATTGAATCGCGCCGTTCGACTGGATAACCACCGAATAGGTGATGGACTGCACGGGCACCGTCCCAGGCTTGGCAACCGAAGCTATCTGACGCTCTATATGCTGCGCGGCACGTTGCGCATAACCCTCAAACGAGCCGGCGTCCTGGCTGCTCTTCACACGGTTACTCAGCGCGAGCAGGGCAACGGCCAGTACGATTGTGCCCACGACGGCCGCGGCAATCCACAGCGCCTTACGCTCAAGGCGCTCATCGTTCTGGTCGTCCCGCACCAACCCATGAATTTTTCGTAGCGCGGAAACCGCAACCGTGCGCTTCACATTGTCCGCGAGTGGTTTGTTGTGCTGCGGTGCCTCGATATCTGCCATGATGGAATTGACTCCGCCGGTGCAATCACACCCCCGAATTAGACATCCCGCCATTAATATGCAACGTCTGTCCGGTCATATAAGCCCCGGCAGGCCCGCACAAGCTGCGCACCATCCCGGCAATTTCAAACGATGTCCCCCGCCGCCCCAGCGGAATACCGCTGGCCCGGTTGGGCAACTCGTGCCCCGGCGCGCGCTTGGTATCGATCTGCCCTGGCGAGATGCAGTTCACGCGGATGCCGAACTCGGCGAGGTCCTGCGCCAGCGCCTTGGTCAAGCCGACGATGCCGTGTTTGGAGGCCGCCACATGCGCGCGATCTTTCAAGCCCAGCAACGCGGTAACGCCAGCAAAAGTGACGATGCGTCCGTCGCCTGCCTGCTTTAGCGCGGGCAAACACGCCTTGGTGAACACAAACGCGCTATCGAGATTGGTGGCGAGTATGCGGCGCCAGTCTTCATAGCTGATTTCATCAAAATGCACGTGCTCGCGGATCGCCGCGTTGAGCACGAGGATGTCGAGGCGGCCGAAACGTTTGATCACCGCATCAATCATGGTTTGCACTTGCGCGGGTTCGGCGACATCTGCGGCATAAGCCTCGGCATCGCTGCCCTGCGCCTTGATTTCGTCCGCCACACCGCGCGCCTCGGCGATGTTCGAGCGCGTGTTCACCGCCACCTTGGCGCCGCCGGTGGCCAGCGACAACGCGATCGCGCGGCCGATGTTGCGCGCCGCGCCGGTGACTAACGCTACTTTGCCGGCGAACTCGTCGCCTTGGTGCATGCCTGGGTCTGTCATGGCTAAAATCCTTTAAAAACTATCAATTAAATCACATACTTATGTATATCCGCCTGTTACGCTCCAGCGCAACCGCTAGCCCATCGTCAACACCACCTTGCCCGCCACCTGACGCCCGCCGATGGCATTCAGCGCATCAGCTGCCTTGGCCAAGGGGTAGCTGCCCCACACGTGCGGTTTAATTTTGCCGTCGGCGTAGAGCTGCCACATCTCGCGCGAAATGGTCAGGCGCTGCGCGGGGTCGCGCTTGGTCATGGCACCCATCCACACACCGACGATGCTGCAACCCTTGATCAGCGCCAGATTGAGTGAAATCTTCGGAATCGGCCCGGCAGCAAAACCAATCACCAAAAAGCGTCCGCCCCATGCCATGTCGCGCAGCGCCAGTTCCGAGTAATCGCCGCCCACCGGGTCGTACACCACGTCGAGACCCTTGCCCTTGGTGATCGCCTTCACGCGCGCGCGCATGTCCTCAGTGTTGTAGTTGATGGTTTCGTCGGCACCGTGTTCTTGGCACACCGCGAGTTTTTCGGCACTCGACGCGCAGGCGATGACTTTCGCGCCCAGCGCCTTGCCGATCTCCACCGCCGCCAACCCCACGCCACCGGATGCGCCCAGCACCAGCAACGTTTCGCCCGCCTTCAACTGCCCGCGGTCGGTCAGCGCGTAATACGAGGTGCCGTAGGTGGAGGTGAGGCCCGCCGCGCTGGCATAGTCGCAACCATCCGGCACGGCTTGCAGGCGATCGGCTTCGACGCTCACTTCTTCGGCATAGCCGCCGCTGGCTGACTGCGCGCTGACACGGTCGCCGACTTTCCAGTCGGTGACGCCCGCACCCACCGCCTTGACCACACCCGCCACTTCGCCACCCGGCACGAACGGCAGCTCCGGCTTGGTCTGATATTTGTTGGCGATGATCAGCGTATCGGAAAACTTGACGTTGGCGGCCTTGACGCTCACCACGACCATGCCGGGCGCGGCTTCCAGCGGCGCGCGATCCTCGACAACCAGCGACTCTGGCGGCCCCCAAGCCTTGCACACTACTGCCTTCATTTTCCTGCTCCTTGTTCAAAACGGATGAATTGCCACGATCCGGTCGCGCTACACCACAGCCCGCGCCACGGAACACGTTTGTAGTGAGTTTCGCTCTACTTGGCAGCCGCAGTCAATTGCGAATCTCGCTGCCGCCCGTGCATCGCTATAATCATGGACACTATGCTCAGGAGAAATCATGGCGCAATCCAACATACGAATCGGATACATTGGCGCGGGCGGCTATAGTCGGCGCGTGCTGCTGCCGAAATTCAAAAAAATTCCCGGCGTAGAACTGGTGGTGGTTGCCAACAGCAAGCCCGAGACCTCTGACGCTGTCGCCCGCGAATTCGGCTTCGCCCGCACCGCCAACGACTGGCGCGCGGTGGTCGACGCCGGAGACATCGACGCCATCGTCGTCGGCACGCGTACTGAAGCGCATTTTGAAATGATTCCGCCGGTGCTGGAAAGCGGACGCCACGTGCTGTGCATGAATGCGCTGTGCCGCACCGCCGCGCAAGCGCGCGAACTGACAGCGCTGGCAGTGGCACATCCGAACCTGGTGTCGCTGGTCTACCCCGCTGGTGGCGCGGCGTATTTTCTGCGTGAAGACCGCATGATGCGCCACCTGCTCGACGACGGTTATATCGGCACCGTGTTGCAGGCTGCCAACTATTGGTATGCACCCTTCTTTGGCCTGGGCAGCATGTTTGAAGTCGGCAGCCGCTGGTTCGGCCGCCATACGCGCATGCTCGGCTACCGGCGCGGTTACACGGTGCAAGGCGCCACCGTGCCAGCGCGGCCTGGACGCGGCGAAGTACGCCCCGAAACCAATATCGCGATGGCGGAACTGGCAGACGGCGGCATCATCACCTATCAACACAGCACGATTGCGGGCGACACAGCACGGGCGCGTGTCGAGGTGACTGGCTCCGCCGGGTACGTGGTGGCATACACGGGCACCGCGACCACGCCCGCAACCTTCTTCGGCGCCCAACGCGCTAACCGCGACCTCACGCCCTTGCCGATTCCGCCTGAGTACGCCGATGGCGTAAACGTCGAGGCGGACTTCATCGCTGCCATCCGCGGCGAACGTCAGCCAGCCCGCGCGGTGCCGCGCTTCGAGGACGCCATGCGGCTGCTGCAATTCGGCGAAGTTTGGAAAGACTCCAGCCAGAAAGGCGGCTGGTGTGATTTGCCATAAACGCGCGGATGGCGTCTGCTTGCGAAACGCAAACTCGTCACTGCAAATAACGCATCTGTTCAGTACAAACCACAAATTCAAAAACGTCTGCCACAGAGGACACAGAGATCACAGAGAACCCCGCCTTTGAATTTCACTGTGATCTCTGTGTCCTCTGTGGCAAA
>CAMBGJ010000308.1 GCA_945865805.1 Bordetella parapertussis | reverse complement strand
TCACGCGCCCGCGCGGCAGCGCCGATACAAACCGAGTGCTTCGGTAGTACTGGCGGATTTTGCGGTCGAGTAGCGCCGCCCGGTCGGCACCGCTGGCATGGGGCAGGGTGTCGAAGCGGTAGTCTTCCTCGACCGTATCCGCAGCGATGTAGGTCAGCGCGTTGCCGGTGGATTGCAAAAAGATGGCGAACGCTTCCAGGCCGGATTCATCGTTGGGAAACACTTCGCAGCGCACGATGCCGTTGCCGCGCCAGTAGGCGGCGACGGCTTGCAGCGGCGAAATGCACAGCAGAATCTTGTGGGCCATGGTTCGTCTGTTGTACGCCTGTTTGCGCCGGATGGGTCGTAAAAACGTCGTAAACGGGTGCTAAATCTTCAGCTTGCCGAGAATATCATACACGGGTGAGAGCACCGCCCACATGATAAAGGCCATCACCATGCCGAGGCCCATGGTCAGTGTCGGCTCGAGCATTTTCATCGCCTTATCCACCGACTCGCGCACATCGCGCGTGTAAAAATAATTCACGTTGCGCAGTGCGGTATCTAGCGCGCCGGTGTTTTCGCCCACGCGCAACATGCGGATCACCATCGGCGGCAGCATGCCCAGATCGCGGAAGGCATCGGTCAGGGTTTGTCCGGCGGATATTTGCTGACCGGCGCGCGAGAGACCATCGGCGATATAGCGGTTGGCGGCGATTTCCTCGCTGGTTTTCAACGCATCCAGCACGGTAATGCCCGACTCATACATCAGCGCGAAAAAATTCGCAAAGCGCGCGAGGATGATTTTTTGCAGCAGCGGCCCGATCACGGGTAGGCGCAGCTTGCCGTAATCCCACAGATACGCCATCCGCGCGCTGCGACGCACGGCGAGGGCCAATCCGGCAATGCCGAATACCGGCACGGCTAGCAGCAGCGGCCACCAGCCTTTCACGATCTGCGAAGCGCCGATGAGGATTTGCGTTTGTATCGGCAGCGCCACGTTCATGGTTTTTAGCAGCGTGGTCACCTGCGGCACCAGAAACGTCAGCAGAAAGACAATCACGCCGGTGACCACAACCAGCACCATCACCGGATAAATCAGCAGCTTCTTGGTTTGTGAGGCGAGTTCGTCCTGCCACTTGAGCGAATCCGCGAGGCTTTTGTAGATATCCGCCACGCGCCCGGTTTGTTCGCCCGCCTTGATCAGACTGACGAACACCTTGTCGAAGGTCTCGGGTTGTCCGGCCATGCACTGTGACAGCGTTTTGCCGTTGTCCATGTCCTCGGCCATGCCCGTCAGCACTTCGCGAAAGCGGGTGTTGTCCAGCGTGTCGCGCAGATCGCGCAGGCCGTCGATGATCGGAATGCCGGCGCGATTCATCTGCTCCATGTCGAAGCAGAAGTTGATCAAATCGAGCCGTGTGATGCGGGCGGCACCGGCGACGATGGAGGTTTGCCGATCGACTTCGCTGGCGGTGATGAGGTCGAGCCCCATGCGCTTTAAGCGCAGTTCGAGATCGACCTCGTTGACGGCCTCCATGCCGCCCAGCGCCTGACGCCCGGATTTCTCGACGGCCTTGTAGCGGAAGGAAGGCATGGGGTTGCTTCGGATTAAACGGGTGTAGATACGTCTTACAAGCAGCTACAGCGGCGTGCGTTGCATGAGCGTCAGGTCCACCGCCCGCAGGACTTCCGTGAGTGTGGAGTCGCCTTCGAGCACGCGGCGTATGGCGGCGTCAGCCAGCGTCTGAAAGCCCTTGCTTTTGGCGGTCTCACGCAGCTCGCGCGCGGTGGCGCCGCGTGCCACCAGTTCATCCAGATCGCCGTCCATCACCAGCAGTTCCATGATCGGCGTGCGGCCCTTGTAACCCTTGCCGCCGCATTCCACGCAGCCCACGGGTTTATAAAGTTGCACATCGGCATTGGCGGCGACACCCAGCAGGCGGCGTTCATCGTCCGCCGGTGAGTAGGGCTCTTTGCACGCCTTGCATAACACACGCACCAGCCGCTGCGCGACGATACCGATGATGTTGCCCGCCATGATGCCGGGCTGGATGCCCAGATCCATCAGTCGCGTAAACGCACCCAGCGCGGAATTCGTATGCAGTGTGGTGAATACCTGGTGGCCGGTCATGGCGGCGCGAAACGCCATTTCGGAAGTTTCCTTGTCGCGCATCTCGCCCACCAGAATGATGTCGGGGTCTTGCCGCATGATCGAGCGAATGCCGTTGGCGAAATCCATGCGCGCGACTTCGTTGACCGAGGTCTGCCGCAGCAGATTGAGCGGGTATTCCACCGGGTCTTCCAGTGTCATGATGTTGACGGTTTCATCGTTGACCTGCGCCAGCAGCGAATACAGCGTGGTGGTTTTGCCGTTGCCGGTGGGGCCGGTCACAATCATGATCCCCTCCGGCCGGGCGAGCAGACGATTGAGGTTATCCATCGTCGCTGCGGGCAGCGCCATGTGATCGAGGCTGATGATCGATTTTTCACGGTCGAGCACGCGCAGCACGATGTTCTCGCCGTAAATGGTGGGCTGGGTGGATACGCGAAAATCCACCTGGCGGCCGTTCATGGTGAGCGACAGGCGACCGTCCTGCGGCGCGCGCGTCTCGGCGATATTCATGTTGCTGATGACTTTCAGCCGCACCGTGATGCCGGAGGAAAACGTCTTGTGCAGGCTGCGCACGGTTTCCAGCACGCCGTCGATGCGATAGCGGATGCGCAGGAACGCGTATTCCGGCTCGAAGTGAATGTCGGAGGCACCGCGCTTGACCGCATCCACCAGCAGCGCATTGACCAGCCGCACCATCGGTTGCGTGTATTCGTCGCCGCCCGCGCGCAGGCTTTCGTAATCGATTTCGCCGGTTTCGATTTCCTTGAGGATGCCGTCAACTGACAGTTCGTAGCCGTAGAAACGGTCGATGTATTCTTCGACCTGCGCCTTGGCGGCAATCTGCGAGCGGATGTCGATGTTGGCGCCGACCAGTGCGCGCAGTTGATCCATCACCACCACGTTGAAGATTTCCGTGGTGGCGATGGTCAGCGATCCTTCCGCCGACGAATAGGCGAGCGGCAGCACCTGATTGCGCCGCGCGAAATCCTGCGGCACCATTTGCAGCGCGTCCGGGTCGGCGACCACGTTGGTGAGATCGATTGATTCCTGGCCCACCGTGCGCGCCATCGCGTCGCGCACCGCGCTTTCGGTGGCAAACCTCAGGCGCACCACCAGCCGCCCCAGCGGCACGCCGGAATTGCGTTGTTCCGCCAGCAGAATGGTGAGTTGATCGGGGGAGATCAGGCCCTGCTGCACCAGCAGGTCGCCCAAGCGCAATCGTTTTCGTTGCTCTGCCATGGCCCTGGAAACTAAATTAGTTGGTGCGCGCGGCGAGTTGCGCGATGCGCGCCTGTATGCGCGCAGGATCGAAATTGCCGCTGCCTCGTTCGGACGTCAGTTGCAAGGCCTTGCGATAATACTCGAGTGCGATTTTTTGCTGGCCCAGATGTTCCAGGCCTATGGCGAGGTTGTAAGCGTAATCGGGATTGCGCGGATCCAGACTGTGCGCCTGAAAATACGCCTGCTGCGCCTGCGGCCACTGGTTTTGCTCCGCATACAGATTGCCGAGATTGAATTACAGCGGCGCGGAGGGATCGCGTGCCAGCAGTTGCTTCAAGCGCGTTTCCGCCGCCTGCGGATCGGCGCGGCTCATCAGCGCCACCAGACCGGATTGCGCCAGCGCGTTACGCGGCTCGACATCGAGGATGGCCATGAAATGTCGCTGTGCGTCCTCGGGGCGATTGTCGTATTGCGCGATGGAGGCCAGGCCCAGCAGCGCATCGACGTTGCCCGGCTCACTGCGCACCACCTGACTGTATAAGCGTTGCGCGGTATCGAATTGGCGTGTTTGCAGCGCGGCATAGGCTTCGCTGACCATGGCGTTGACCCTCGGCGTGGCAGTGTCGCCACTGCTCACGGCAACGCGCGGCGCCAATAGTGGTGTGGGTGACGCGGGAGACGCTGGCGGTGGGGCAGCAGGTTTGGCGGCGGGTGAGGTGCTACCGGCGGAAATGGTACCCGAGGGGGCCGGCGCGGCAGCGGGCGGCGGCGCGTCACCGCTGGCGACGACGGTGCCCGGCGATCCGGCGCGGCTGTTGAACACCGATTGCAGGGTTACCATGCCCGGCGTTGTGTCGGCGGGTTGCGGCGCGCCTGCCGCCATCGGTTCGGCTGAAGCGGGAACTGGTGCCGGTACAGGCGCGGCAGGCGTGGGCACCGCCGCAACAGGTGCGGATGCCGGTGCCGGTGCGCGAGACGGAGATTTGATCAGCAGGCTGGGATGGGCGATTTGTATATACACATAGGCCGAGTAGCCCAGCATGATCAGCCCGGCGAGAGCGCCGATCAAATACACCGGACGCGCCATCAAATTGGCCAACGCGCCAGAACCGGCAGCGGGCGCGGCCTGTGCGTTCAATACCGTGGCCGCGCGGGTCTGGGCGTTGCTGCTGGCGGCAGCAGTGGATTCGTTCACGGTAGCCGCACTGGCAGCGCGCGCAGCAGCTTTGTTGGCGGCCAGTGGCGGCGTGTACTGTGTGTACGGCGGCGCGGCGGCTGCGCGCTTTTGCGGCATATCCACGCGTGAAGTATCTTCATCCGCCTGAAGGCGCGCAGGCGTGGAGGGTGCGGGCTTGACTTCAACCGTTTCCAGGCTGAGGCCGCTTTGTACGCTTTGGGTGCTGGAATGGGCCGTGGCGGCAGGTGTTTTATCCCGATCCTGCGCGGCCTTTTCCAGGGCCTTCATCAACAGGCTCATGGGTTCGCGCCAGCCGCCCGTGGTGATGCAGAGCGGTTGGCAGGCTCCGCCTGCGGCAGATAGCGCTGGAACATTTTCAGCTCGTCGCTTTCCAGCGACGCGTTGGTGACCACCGTCGGCCGCAGAAAAATCACCAATTCCGTCTTGGTGGCGTTTTCGTTGCGAAAGCGCACGAGGTCGCCCGCCGCGCCCGCGAGATCGGCGCCGGGAAGTTGTTCGCGGTTAAAGCGCACGTCGTCCTGCATCAGGCCACCGAGGATGACGGTTTGGCCGCTGCCGATTTGCAACACCGATTCCATTTCGCGCACCTGCACTTCGGGCACCTGGCTCGGCACGCAGTTGGTGCGGTTGGCGTCGCACAAGCTGGGGTTCGGATCGTTACGGAAGCGCAGCACGCGCGAGATCGTTGGCCGCACGTTAAGCGACACACGCCCATCATCGGCGATCTGCGGCGACACGCCCATCACCACGCCCACTGAGACGATTTTCGGCGTGGAGGTAAATGTTTGTATCGGTGGGCTGCCTGCGGTGCCCGCGACAGTGGAACCCTGCACTTCAAAATACACAATGTTATCGACAACTTTCAGCAGCGCGGTCTGATTGTTCAGCGCCATCAGCTTGGGGCTGGAGAGTATTTTAGTGTCGCCGAATTCTTCCAGTAACCGCACGGTGCTGGAGATATTGCCGATGCCCGTGGTGGGATTGGCGTAGCGCACCTGAAAAAAGTTAGCGCCCGCTTGCGTGAGTCCCACCGCCGCGCCTGCCGCGCCAAAGCCGGTGAGCAGCGATTGCGTGAGTTGTATGCCGCCCGAGACAGCGAGGCGGCTCCAGTCGATGCCGCCCTGATAAGTGTTGGAGAGTTTGACTTCGACGATGGTGGCTTCGATCAGCACCTGACGCTGCGCCGAGTTGGTGATGCTGTCGACGTGCTGCTGGATCAATTGATGCTGCCGCTCGGTGGCCAGCACGCTGATGGTGCCGCCGATGGCGTTGACAATGATGTCGTCGCGGTTTTCCAGCGCCTGCTGCGCGGTGTTGGCACCGGCACCGAATGCGGTGTTGAACAGATTGTTGGCACCCGCGCCTGCGCGCGCCCCCACTTCCGCCTGCTGCATGCGTTCTTCACGCGCGGCCTTGGTGAGCTCAGCGCGGCGCGCGCGCTCGTCGGCGGTTTGGCTTTGATTGCGCGTGGCGGTGACGATGGAGCGGATGTTTTCCGCCAGTACTTTCCAGAAATCGTTGTTGGACACCGTGCGCACCTGCGTGCCGGAGCCGCCCGCGCCGGTGCTGCCGCCGCCGCCCGAACCGGTGGAGCCGCTGGCGGCGATTTCGCCCGACACGTTGACGGTGGAGGTGGTGTCACGCGTCATGTTGACGTACGGAATGCGATAGGTCTTCATGAATGCCGCATCCGGTGACACGATAATGGTATTGCCCTCGATGCGGTAACGCATGTTGATCTGCTTGGTAATGCGCTCGAGTATCGCAGGCAGCGTTTCGTTGATCGCGTTCAGGCTTACTAGGCCTGATATGCCGGGATGCACGTCGATGTTTTGTTTGGTGTCGCGCGACAAAGCCAGCAGCAATTCCTTAACTGGCACTTCATTGACCACCACGCTGTAGGTCTGCGGCTTGATCGTGGGCTTGGGCGGCGGCACAAAGGTGCTGACGCGCGCGGGCGGCGGGATGTCCGCCGTTATGGCAGCG
>CAMBGJ010000307.1 GCA_945865805.1 Bordetella parapertussis | reverse complement strand
AACTGGCAGCCAATCCGAATTGTTTACCTGAATCCGGTTCAGCACCATGCTACTGAACAAAACCTTCGAAAGGATCAACCAGAAAAACCAAAAAAAGCAGCTTGACCACAACCATTCAGGCGACAACTAGCTTGAAAAATTCCGTTTGCTGGACATGGTGCTTTCAACACCGCGAGCGGCTGCGATCATATGGTTCTGGCAGGAGTCCGGTGATGTATTGCGAAACTCAAAGAAGTTCTGATCGCCCGGTGCATGAAACAGTTGCCCTGCGTAACTCTGAAATGCAGTCTTCTTGATATCCAGGCTTTGCCTGCCTTGCGAGCACTCACCCAGCGTTGCGGCTTTGCATTCGATCAAATGCCGCGCATCCCCCTCAGACCAAGTGTAACAGGTGCCTTTTTTGCCCAAGTCTTGCGCAGCCGCGGTAAACGTGAGAAACAGGGCGCAGATGATCAGACCTATTTTCATTGTCATCGTACAGTCCCTATGTGAATGCATGACGTTCTCCTTTTGCGGCGTCACCATGCTAACATTTCCAATGTATCTCTACAGTTTCAGCGCGTACATTGCGCGCATGGCATTGTCAGCCTGAGTCGAGGATGTGTCATGAATAAGATACTGCCAAACCTGGTCTTTTTTCTATACGCGCACGCTGCATTCGCGGCGGATACCGCCACGCTATCGGTTTCAGACAAGGGCTTGGGCGGCATCACCCGCGCCACCCGGTTCCATCAGACCGAAATTCAGAAAGCGTTACGGGGCTATCACATCAAGCCGGAGAAACGTTCCACGGAAGGCGAGCCATATCCCGTATTTCTCGTGATGGATCAAAAGGCGCTGCTGGCCACCATCAATCCGACGGAAGACCACAAGAAAATCTTCAGCATTCGCATCACCAGCAATAAGATCAGCAATACACACGGCCCTGCCATCGGCACCAAATACAGTGCGATCTATGGCGGCAACGTCAGCAAGGAATGCGCTGGCGGTGCCGAGGAAATGAGTGGCGCGGTTATCTGCCCAGCACCGAAAAGCAGGAACGTGGGCTACGTATTCAGAGGCAAAAGCAACGGGCCTGACGGTGTTGTACCCCGCATCGCGGTGCTCAAGGATTTTGCTGTGAGCGAGATTGTGTGGCGGCCATAAGGGGTACATCTTTGTATCGCCACGCCGCGAAGGTCAGCATGGGCTGGCGTTTGAGTCTCGTTTACTTACCGAACCCGCGCTGCCGCCGTGCCTCATAAAGGCATATCCCCGCCGACACCGACACGTTGAGGCTTTCCACCCCGCCCAGTATCGGTATGCGCACCAGCTCATCGCAGTTTTCACGCGTCAGGCGGCGCATGCCCTCGCCTTCCGCGCCCAGCACCAATGCGCGCGCACCGTCCAGTTTGGCTTGATGCAACTCGACGGTGGCGTGTTCATCGGCGCCGCTGATCCACACCTCGCGCTCCTTGAGTTCCTTCATGGTGCGCGCGAGATTGGTCACCGGAATATACGGCACGGTTTCCGCCGCGCCACTCGCCACCTTGGCGACCGTGGCATTTAAACCAACCGCGCGGTCTTTCGGCGCGATCACCGCGTGCACGCCCATGGCATCGGCCACGCGCAGGCACTCGCCGAGATTGTGCGGATCGGTGACACCATCTAGGATCAACAGCAGCGCCGGTTCATTCAGCGCGTCCAGCACGTCGTCGATGTGCGTCGCCGGCGGGGATAGGGATTTCAAACCACCTTTTTGCATAACCCCCAATGTATCCCGGCCCAACCAAGCGGTCAATTAAGCCGTATTTGTAAAGGCCATGCTCCACCCCACAATCCTCACAAAAACGCGCCCCAAAAAAACCGATCTAACACATTGATTTAGTTAAGTATTTACGGCCTTACCCAAGGATAGCCCGCACCACCCCCTCGGCCCGGCAAATACCGTCCGATTCTCAAGCCCACTCAAACAATTCCGCCCGCTTACGCGCTGGTGCTATCGGCGGCGGTTGTGGACTCAACCCCAAGTGCGTGTGTATCTTCTCAATCACCGCCGGTTCTTCGATCACTGCGATCAGTTTCAACTTGCCGCCGCACGCGCACCGCTCGACGTTGATATCGAACACGCGCTTGAGTAACCGTGCCCACGTCATGCGCACGGGTTTGCTGTGTTGGTGTGCGCAATCGCCCTCACCCGCTGTTGTCTTCTGCGGTGGCACCGGCACTACTTGTGATCTCAGTTTGGCGTTCGGCGCCAGTACGCCGTGAAACCGGATCAGGTGCAGCCGTGGGCGCGGCACCAAGGCTGCCAGCCGTTGCATGAACTCCATCGGTGTCAGCACGATGTGTGTTGTGCCGTTGCGCCACGCGGTTTTCAGTTTGAGGATGACGTTGCCGTCGCGGTTGACGGCCAGGCGTTCGTTGGAGATCGCCGGACGCGTGATGTAGCGGCATAGTTGTTCGATCCCTTGCCGGTCATTCGCCTCGCAGTGCACGCCTGCATGCAGGCTGAACCCTTCGGCGTTGGCGCACAGTTCACGCGAGCGATGCGGTTCGCTGCGCTCACCATATCCCGCGCCTCCCACGGCCCCGCCCACGAGGGTCAGCACTTTGCGCCCTGCCCTTGGCCCCTGTGCAATGCGCCAGGTGCTGGAGGCCGCTTGCAGTGGGGCAAGGATGTTGTCGGGACCGGTGTTGTCGCTACGCGCGAGATAGGTGATGCCGTCTTCTGCTCCGCTTCAAGTGTGCCCTTGTTCAATCAGGTAACCTTGTGTGGTCAGTAACTTCATGATTCTTTTGATGATTTTACTGAGCAGGGTTTGCAGTTGTGCGTGGGATGGGGCCGGGACTTCGATGAACACCGGCCCTTCTGCGGTGATTTGGCAAACCCCATCAAGCACCAGCGCGTGCAGATGCGTATTGAGATTGGCCGCACTGCCAAAGCGCTGGATCAGGGTGACGGCGCCGGTGGCGGCGTGTTGCCGCTCAATGCCCGCCTGTTTGATGAGGTGACCGCCATTCGCCTCGGCGTCACGGTTGATGCGGCGGGTTATCAATTGCAGCCCAATGCTGAACGCCATCTGCGTTCGCGGCTGCGGCTGGCGCAAATGTATCCGCCGGAACTGCTCGCCGAAACGCTGCACATCGCCGGGCGCTGCGACTTTAATCTGGATGTGTTGCGCTATGAGTATCCCGATGAAATCGTGCCGCAGGGCCACACGCCCACCAGCTATTTACGTGAGCTGGCCGAGCAGGGTTTGAGTGCACGATTTCCCCAGGGTACGGCTGCAAAAGTCCGTGCCCTGGTGGAAAAAGAACTCGCGCTGATACACGAGATCGAATACGAACCGTTCTTTCTCACGGTTTACGACATCGTGCAGTTCGCGCGGCGCGCGGGCATTTTGTGCCAGGGCCGCGGTTCGGCCGCCAACTCCATCGTGTGTTACGCGCTGGGCATCACCGCCGCAGGGCCGGACCGGCTGGAGATGTTGTTCGAGCGTTTTATCTCGCGCGAACGCAAAGAGCCGCCCGATATCGATGTGGATTTCGAGCATCAGCGGCGCGAAGAAGTGATCCAGTATATTTATCAGAAATACGGTCGCCATCGCGCTGCCATCGCCGCCACGCTGGTGCGCTACCGGCGGCGCAGCGCGCTACGCGATGTGGGCAAGGCGCTGGGCATCGAAACGGCGCTAATCGACCGGCTTTCCCGCTCGCTGGCGTGGTGGGATAACCGCGCCGATCTCGCGCAACGCCTGCGGGAGGCCGGCTTTGATCCCGACAGCGGGCGCGTATTGCAGTGGATCGAGCTCACCCAAACCCTGGTCGGCTTTCCGCGCCATCTATCGCAGCATGTCGGCGGTTTTGTGATTTCACGCGGGCCGCTCGCGCGTCTGGTGCCCATCGAAAACGCTGCCATGGCGGAGCGCAGTATCATTCAGTGGGATAAAGACGATCTCGAATCGCTGGGCCTGATCAAGGTGGACGTGCTGGCGCTGGGTATGTTGTCGGCGATACGCCGCACGCTCGACCTGGTGAGTGCGCGGCGCAATTCGCACGAAGGGCCGCTCACCATGCACGACATCCTCGCGCGCGACGATCCGGCGGTGTACGAGATGATCTGCAAGGCCGACACCATCGGCGTGTTCCAGATCGAATCGCGCGCGCAGATGACCATGCTGCCGCGGCTGCAACCGCGTGCGTTCTACGATCTGGTGATCGAAGTCGCCATCGTGCGCCCCGGCCCGATCCAGGGCGGCATGGTGCATCCGTATCTGCGGCGGCGGCAGGGGCTGGAGCCGGTGAGCTACCCTTCCGCTGCGATCAAACAAGTGCTCGAACGCACCCTCGGCGTGCCGATTTTTCAGGAGCAGGTGATGCAGATCGCCATCGTCGCCGCCGGTTTTACGCCCGGCCAGGCCGACGAGCTGCGGCGCGCGATGGCCGCCTGGCAACGCAAAGGCACGCTGGAAAATTACCAGGCGATGTTAAGCGCGGGCATGCGCAAAAACCGCTACGCAGAGGAATTCATCACCCGCATCTGCAAACAGATACAAGGCTTCGGCGAATACGGATTCCCTGAATCGCACTCGGCGAGTTTTGCCATGCTGGCGTATGTGTCGTCGTGGCTTAAACATTACGAACCGGCGGCGTTTCTCGCAGCGATGTTGAACAGCCACCCTCGAAGACGAAACCGGCACCATCAATGTGATCGTGTGGAATGCGCTATCGCAAAGGCAGCGGCGCGAACTACTCGGCTCACGCCTGATGGGTGTGGCCGGCAAACTGCAAAAAGAAGGTGACGTGATTCACCTGGTCGCGCACCGGCTTACCGACCACAGCCGTTTACTGGGCCGGCTGGCGACGGCGTCGCGGGATTTTCATTGAGGTTGCCCCCTACTCCTTAGCCCCCGCCTTAACCAATATTCGCGCCACTTCGTCGTTATTCTGCTGCTTGGCCGCTCCGAGTGCAGAGTAGCCGTTGGGTGCCTTGAGGTTGATGTTGGCGCCGTATTCCATCAGCAGCAGTACGGCCTGGGTTTGGCCTTCGCGGGCGGCCAGCATCAGGGCGGTCAGGCCAGTGGCGTTGGCGGCATCTATTTTGGTGCCGCGCACCATCAAAAAGCGCATGACTTCGATGCGGTTCATCGAGGCTGCGTACATCAGCGGTGTCCAGCCGCTTGGGTCGAGTTGGCCGCCTTCGGCCAGCAGCAGTTTGACCGTTTCGAGATGCCCCTTGATCGACGCCAGCAACAGCGCGCTTTCACCAAAGTTGTTGAGCGCGGCGACTCTGGGCTTGGCGCCGAGCAGGGTTTTGAAGACATTCATATTGCCCTCCTTCGCCGCCATCATCAAAAAGGTATCGCCGTCCTTGTTGACGGAATTCACGTCCAGACCCTTCTGCAACAGATTCGCGACCGTGCTGTTGTCGCCCGTGCCGATGGCACGAACCATGTCGTTGTAGGCAGCAGAAAAGCTCGCGCTGGCCGAAATTGCCAAAGACAGAGCCAGTAAATACTTTATAAATGACTTCACGTTAAGTTCCTATCTTATTGAATAATTTAATAAAATTTTCACTGGTATGTCTTGCTATCAGATCCAGCTCACAACCCCGCAAACGCGCGATTTCTTCCGCTACATGCTTTACAAACCCCGGCTCATTGGTCTTACCGCGAAACGGCACCGGTGCCAGGTACGGCGCATCCGTCTCAATCAGCATGCGATCCAGCGGTACGTTTTGCGCCACTTCCTTTAACGCCTTGGCATTCTTGAAGGTAACGATGCCGGAAAAAGAAATGTAAAAGCCCATATCCAGCACAGCCCGCGCCACCGCCCAGTTTTCAGTAAAACAGTGCATCACGCCACCCGCTTCGCCTGCGCCCTCCTCCTGCATCAGGCGCAGGGTGTCATCTGCCGCTGATCGGGTATGAATAATCAAAGGCTTGGCGCACTTTCTGGCGGCCTGAATGTGATGGCGAAAACGCTGACGCTGCCACTCCAGGTCGCCCGTCAGACGAAAATAATCCAGCCCGGTTTCGCCAATCGCGACGATTTTTGGGTGTTGTGCCAGATTGACCAGCTCATCCACCGATGGTTCGGCCACGTCGGGATAATCGGGATGCACGCCTACCGAGGCATACAGGTGCTCGTGCGCTTCGGCCAACGCCAATACGCTGGGGAAATCCGCCAGATTCACGCTGACGCACAACGCGTGCGTGACCTGGTTGTCGCGCATGCGCGTGAACACCTCGTCGAGGCGCCCAACGAGTTCGGGAAAATCCAGATGACAGTGCGAATCAATGAACATCACGGGCGTTAGGGAAACGCAGATTTAATCAATTTTTGAGAAACGTCGAAGCGCAGTGCGCTTTTTTTGTTCACGGCATGCGCAATCGCCCGATATTTTCCCTCTTCACATCGATTTTTTAACGTATCTGCCTCTTTCGGTGCCTTATGCGGCGTATTTCTTGCCGTTACGCCTGCGATGGGCGCAATTTCCCCCTCGCCATGTATAAATT
>CAMBGJ010000306.1 GCA_945865805.1 Bordetella parapertussis | reverse complement strand
TCTTCTTCTCGTATTCGGCTTGGGCGAAACTCACTTGGGTTGGCTCTGGCGGCTTCATTTTCGCTCTTCGTGCTTGACGGTCTATACTTAACGCTTAGCCCTCATCCTCCGTTGGCAAAATTCCTTATTAAATCCGCGTTTCCCTAGCGATCTATTTCCGGGCGAGGGCGCTTTCAATCTGCGCTGCCGGGATAAAGCCGCCCAACTGCTGGCCATTCGCCATAAAAATCGCCGGTGTGCCACGTATGCCCAGGCGTTGCGAAATCTCGGTGACTTTCGCCAGCGGTGCTTCGCACGGCTTTGACGCTTCGGGGAGCGCGCCCTTCAACATCACCTGATCCCACGCCTTGACGCGATCCTTGGCGCACCAGATGGCACGCGATTTTTCGGTGGAATCCGGCGACAGCACCGGCAGCAGATAGGTATACACGGTGACATCGGTCATCTTGCCGAGCTCCTTGTACAACTCGCGGCAGTAACCGCAGTTCGGATCTTCAAAGGTGTAGAGCACGCGCTTGCCGTTGCCGCGCACCATCTTGATCGCCGCATCGTGTGCGGAGGTAATCAGTTTGGCGGCGATCTTTTGCGTGGTTTCCTGCGTCACGTTGCGCAGATTCGCGGTGCGTATATCGTAGAGCGTGCCGCCCATGAGGAACTCGGCCTTGGCATCGGAGTACATGACTTCGCTGCCCATCACCACCTCGAACAAGCCGCCAAAGGGCAGGCGTGTCACGGATTCGACCACCACCTTGGGAAACTTCGCCTGCACCGCCTGCTTGACGCGCGCCTCGTCTGCGTCTTGCGCGTGAACGCTGAACGACATGGCGGTCAGCAGCGCTGCCAGCAGGATGGAAAATCGCTTAAACATGAACGACATGAAAAACCCTTTACAAAATTGACGAAACATCACGCAGGATCACGCGGTAGCGTGCTTGACCAGCGCATTTTTCAGCAGTGTCTGGCTTTCCACGAACTGCATGCCGAGATTGCGTGCACGTGATAGCCAGACCGCGTTGGCGGCGAATAGTTTCTGCAAACCGTCGGTGGCGAGTTGTAGGGTGAGCACATCTTCCTTGCGTGCCCGCTCGTAACGCCGCAGCAGCGCGTAGTCGCCGCAATCCTTCTGCGCGCCGCGTGCACACAGCACCGCCGCCAGCTCGCGGGCATCTCTGAACCCCAGATTCACCCCCTGGCCCGCCAAAGGGTGCACATTATGCGCAGCGTCACCCACCAGCGCAAGACGCGGTTTTACAAACGCGTCTACGCGTTGCTGACTTAAGGGAAATGCCACGGCAGGTGTGATGACTTCCAGCGAACCCAGGGTATTTTCAGCGGCGTCACCCACCCGCTGCGCGAGCGCTGCAGCATCCAGCGCGAGCAGTTCCTGTGCGTGCGCATCCGGCGTGGACCACACCATCGACACGCGATTGCCCGGCAATGGCAACAGCGCCAGCACGCCATCGGCGCGAAACCACTGATACGCGGTATCGCGGTGCGGCAGCGCGCACGCAAAATTCGCCACCACGCCGCACTGCCCATAGGCCTGCGTGCGCACCTTGACGCCAGCCTGCTCACGCACCCAGCTTTGTGCGCCATCCGCGCCCACCACCAGTTTCGCGCGCAACGTCACGCCGCTATCGAGCGTTAATTCGATTGCGTCCGCGTGCTGCGTCAGCGACTCACACGTGGCGGGACAATAACGTGTGACATGCGCTGCACTGTCCAGGCACTGCCACAGCGCCGTCTGCAAACGGCTGTTTTCGGCGATCAACGCCAGCTCGCCCAACCCCGCTTCGTAGGCGCTGAAAGCGAGTTGTGCGGCAGGTTCGTCACCGGCGATGCGCATGGTCTCCACGCGCGCCACACGCGTGGCATCGATGCCTTGCCACGCGCCCACGCTGGCCAGAAACGCCGCCGAGCCTGGGCTGATGGCATACACGCGGCTGTCCCAATCGTCCGCTGCTACGGCTGGCGCGCGCGGCGCCACCAGCGCTACGTTGAGGCCCGCAGGTGCCAGCGCCAGCGCGAGGCTCGCGCCGACCAGACCCGCGCCAACAATCGCGACATCACACGATGCAGTCATGGTTGATTACGAATGAAAAGGGCTCTTCACCCCTCGCCCTCCGGGGCCGGGGGTGAGGGAAAGGTTTTGGACGTGACCGAAGGAACCTGAATAGTTATGAATGCGACAAATAAGTGGCTAGTTTACCCGTGCCAGGCACGCGAGTCGTGGCCTAATGTCACACGATGGCACAGGATGATTACGCGACGGCAGACTCAGCGGTGCAGCGATGGCATCCGCGCGGCGCGCTGTGCACTATGTCACAGCGCAAAATTCACCTCGCACCAAAATTGCGCTTGCGCACGCCATTAATTGTCATGCTGCGATGAACAACAACGCCGACAGCACAGTTTTAAGCCTTTGGGATGACTGCTACTTTATCAATAAAAACAAATAGTTACGTTAGGTTCGTGGCATGCGTCACGGCGCGTTTTTGCAATGGCACGTTCGCTGCTCCTATCATCCGTGCAGCACCCTGAAAAGGAGAGCCACCATGATTGTTCACGTTAGAGATTACGGCAACGAACCCGAGTTCGATGACCTTGATACGTTTGAGCAGGAAGAGAAGCGTCCGCGCAAAGCACGCGCGGCACCCACACGGCGCGCGTTTCCGGCACGTGTTGCGCGCGCCGTGGCACCGATACTCGAAGCCGATGACAGCTTCGATGATTTTGATGTCAGCGCCTTCGTGGAGCGCACGTACCAATAACGGCACCTGCGGCACCCGTAGCACATCCGTTACACGGCGCGGTTACACGGCAACGTGGCGTGAACCGCGTGCAGCGTGCGGTTCAGTACCACTAAGCGCGCTGTCCCAACGGCCCGCGCAGCAGCCTGCCTGACAACGCTCCGGTAGGCTTGCAATCGCGCAGCACAACCTGACCGTTCACCACCGTCGCCGCCATGCCCTGCGTGCGTTGCACCAAGCGCCGCGCACCCGCCGGCAAATCGTGCATCACCTCCGGCATCGTCGCCACCAGCGTGTCGGGATTAAACACCACCATGTCCGCCGCCATGCCCTCACGGATCAAACCGCGATCGTGAAAACCCCACAGCGTGGCCGGCACCAGCGACAGCATGCGCACCGCCTGCTCCAGCGTGAACGCCTGTTTTTCACGCACCCAGTGCGCCAGCAGATGCGTTTGCAGCGATGAATCCATCAGCTGCGACACATGTGCACCGGAGTCTGAGAAGGTGGTCACCGCGCGCGGATGGCGCATGATCTCCAGCGCCGCATTCTGATCTTCGTTCGCCACAGGTTGCAGGAAAAATAGATCGAGGTCTTTCTCAAGCGCAAGTTCGATCATGGTCTCGGCGGGATGTTGATTGCGTTCGCGCGCGACCTCGGCCACCGAGCGATGCGGCCCTTTCACGGTGTCGAACACAAACAACCAGTCGTAATCGGGCGGCCGCGCCTCGGTGCCGCGCGCCTGATGACTGTCGCGCGCGCTGGAAGCCTCGATCAGCTTTGCGCGTAACGCCGGATCGCGCAGCTTTTGTTTTTGTTCTTCCAGCGGCAGCGCACGGATGTCCTTCCAAACCGGCAGGCGGTCGAACGGCATCTGCGTCTTGAACGACAGCAGCGCCGAGAGCGAACGGCTGTGCGCCTGCGCGAACATGCGTCCGCCCGCAGCCGCGGTTTCGTCGAGCAGATTGAGGTATTTCTTCCACGTGCCGGGCGATTCGCGTCGGCCGAAAACCCCAAACGTAATCGGGCGGCCTGATTCCACCGCCAGATCACGCAGACGTGTGTGGTATTCGCGCAGGCCAGGGTCGCCCAACTGGCGATCAACGCCCTCGCCCGCGACTTCGAACAGCCCTGCGTTCAGCTTGCCCATCGTGCCCACCAGCCGCCGCACTTCGTCCCACCCTGCGGCGCGGCTCGCCACCGGACGCGCATCCGGCGTCTCGTGAGCCGGCGAACGCGACGAAGTAAAGCCCACCGCGCCAGCGGAAATGGCGTCGTGCACCTGACGCTCCATCGCCTGCAGGTCATCCTCGGTGGCCTTTTCGGTGAACGCGCGCTCGCCCATCACAAAGGTGCGAATCGCGGAGTGCCCAACGTAGCTCGCGTAGTTGATGCCCTTGGGCAGCTTCTCAATGGTTTCAAGAAACTCGGGATAAGTGGTCCAGCTCCATTTGATGCCCGCTTCCATCGCCTCGGGCGAAATGTCCTCCGCGCGTTGCAAGTTGCGCACCACCATGTGCTTATCCGCCGCCGCGCACGGCGCCAGCGTGAAGCCGCAATTGCCCATCACCGCCGTGGTGATACCGTGATAACACGACGAGGTGCCCAGCGGATCCCAGAAAATCTGCGCGTCCATATGCGTGTGCCCGTCGACAAAACCCGGCGCAACCACATGACCCTCGGCATCCAGCACTTCTTTCGCGGATTCGCGGATGCGACCGATCGAGGCGATCTTGCCCTGAATCACGCCGACATCCGCGCGGTAACGCGGCATGCCGGAACCATCCACTACCGTACCATTCTTGATGATCAGATCGTATTGCATTGTGGTCTCCGTCTATAGTCTTGCGACCATCGTGAGCCAACTTCGGCAATTGCGCAAGCGCGTACGCAAAATCAAAACCGGCTGACCACCGGTTGATGGGCGATGTGCCATGTGCCATACCCTGCCATGATCTGTTGCGGTGTGCCATGAACACCGGCAACATGGCAGATATGCCGCCAGCCAGCGGCCCTTGGAGGAATCGATGTCTGTGATATCTGTGACGCGCTGGGGTTTGGTCACCTTGATGCTGCTCCCCGCACTGCCCTCGACCGCGCAAGGCGCCGCCGCCTATCCCAACCGCCCGGTGCGGCTGATCGTTTCATCCTCTCCCGGCGGCGGGCAGGATATCGTCGGTCGCGCCTTTGCCGCGCGCCTCAACGAACAAATCGGCCAGAGCTTCGTGGTGGACAATCGCGGCGGCGGCGGCGGCAGCGTCGGCGCGGAAATCGCGCGCGCGGCAGCGCCCGACGGCTACACCCTGATCCTCATGAGCGGTTCCGCAGTGATCCATCCGCTGCTCTACCCCGCGAGCTACGATCTGCTGAACGACTATGTAGCGCTCACCCAGATCACACAGCAACCGTATGTGCTGGTGGTGCATCCTTCCGTCCCCGCCAAGACGTTTCACGAATTTATTGCCTACGCCAAAGCGCACCCCGGCAAGCTCAACTACGCCTCAGCCGGCCAGGGCGGCCTGATACATCTGGGCAACGAACTGCTGAATTTGGCGACCGGCATCAAGACCGTGCACGTACCGTACAAGGGCACCGGCGCGGCGTACCCGGACCTCATCGCCGGGCATGTGCAAATGACGCTGGCGAACATCACCTCATCGCAGCCGCACGTGCGCAGCGGTCGCTTGCGCGCCCTGGCCGTAAGCGGCGCGAAACGCGCGCAAAGCGCCCCCGATCTGCCCACCATCGCCGAAAACGGCGTGAAAGGCTACGACGTGATGCAGTGGTACGGCATGTTCCTGCCAACGCGCACACCCAAACCAATCACCGACAGATTAAGCAGCGAAATCATCAAAGCCGCGCACCACCCCGACGTCGCCAAGCGCCTCGCCGCCGACGGCACCGAAGCCGTTGGCAGCAAACCCGCCGACTTCATCACCCACATCAAAGCCGAAATCACGCGCTGGTCGCGGGTGGTGAAAGAGACCGGCATCAAGGGCGGTTAAGGCTTACGCGGTCCGCAGGCAATAAAAAACCGGCTGTTACGCCGGTTTTTGGGTGCCGCAGGACGCGGGATTGTTGGGTGGTGGATAGGTGCTACCGAATAGTGATTGTAAGTATTTGATTATAAATTACTAAGAAAATGGCTATTGGGCATGTTGCCCCCAATGTTGCCCCCACGCTTGATATGCGTCCCTAGTTCAATCGCCGCGCGTCCTGCGGCCTTGGATGTTGTGGCGGCAGGGACTGCAATTTTTCTAATTCTTCGATTCGTCGCTCGATTTCGCCGGAAACAATCACGTCATGTATGGTCTTGAGCACATACGCGCGCCGTGTTCCTTCCTGTGACTCTATCTCTCCCGCGTCCATCTTCCGATACACCGCAGCTAGCTCCAGCCGCACGTCGCGTAGGTTCGACAAATCAATGCGCCGGGGGGTAAAGCACGCGCGCCGCTGTGCGTCGGGAATCGCGCCTTGTTGCTCTTGTGTGAGACGGGGCCAGGTATCGGCGAAGTCGTCATCACTCGCTGCAAGCAAAGCCAGTCCTAAAGCGTGTGGCGACAGGTCGGCAATGTTTATCATCGCAGCCCCCGCAAGAGTGCCGCCGCCGCGCGCGTATGTTGTGCGGAGAGTGTCCAGCGCCAGCAGGTGTAACAAAGCGGCTTACCGCGAGACGTAGCACCACACTGCAAGCAGCTTGCGTTATACTTTGCGCAGCCGGTGCCCACCGGTGAAAACAGCTTCACGATGCCCGGTTGCCGCC
>CAMBGJ010000305.1 GCA_945865805.1 Bordetella parapertussis | reverse complement strand
GGTAGTGTTTCCGGGCACTTTTCCATGACTCACAGCATACGGCACTTGCTCTTAAAGTACAATCTTTTTACTCGGGCTGAATAGAGACAAATAATGAATAAAAACAAATACTTACGATGTGGTCCTCGCAGGGCGCGCTTTGCGCCGGTGGCCGGTGCGGTGGTGATGTTGGCAACGACGAGTGCCGCCGCACAAAATTACCCGTCACGCCCCATCCGTCTGGTGGTGCCACAAAGCGCGGGCGGCTCCACGGATCTCGTCGCGCGTCCGCTGGCGCAACGAGTGGCCGAGGCGCTCAAAGGTTCAGTGGTGGTGGACAATCGTCCTGGCGCGGGGAGCACCATCGGCACCGACATCGTGGCCAAGGCGCTGCCCGACGGTTACACGTTGCTGGCGGTGGCTGCATCGTTCACCATGAGTCCCAGCCTTTATAAAAAATTAGCGTTTGATCCGGTGAACGATTTCGCGCCGATCTCGCTGTTGTCGTCGTTGCCGAATATTCTGGTGGTGCACCCCGCGCTGCCAGTGAAATCGGTGAAGGACCTGCTCGCGCACGCGAAGGCGCAGCCGGGCAAACTGAATTACAGCTCCAGCGGGATTGCCACCGGCACGCACATGTCGATGGCGCTGTTGACCCACATGGCTGGCATCAACCTCGCGCACATCCCGTACAAGGGCGGTGCGCCCTCGATCACCGCGCTGATCAGCGGCGAAGTGCAACTGTGTTTCGCCACCATCTCCACCGCCTTGCCGCATGTTAAAAGCGGACGGTTGCGCGCGCTGGCAGTTTCTTCGGCCAAACGTGCCAGCGCCATGCCGGAAGTGCCCGCCATTGCCGAGGTCGGCGTGGCGGGCTATGACTACACGTCGTGGATCGGGTTGCTGGCGCCAGCGAAAACGCCTGCGGCTATCGTGGCGCGCTGGCACAGTGAATCAGCACGCGCGATGCAAACGCCCGAGATGAAAGCGCTGTTGCAACATGAAGGCTCCGAGGCCGTGGGTAGCACGCCACAGTCGTTTAACTCCACGCTACGTACCGAGGTGGAGCGTTGGCGTGGGGTGGCCAAGGCGGCGAATATTGTTGCGGATTAGCAGGCTATTCGGTTCACGGCGTCATGAACAGCTCGACCAGGTCGCCGGTTTTTGCATCGAGCAGTGCCATGCCAAAACCCGCGCGCGTTTGCATGGGTAGGTAAGCGATTTCAGACGCCTTGAGTCCTATTTTCGCGATGTGTGCGGAAACCTTGTCTGCCCGAGATTTGTCCGCCTTGGCAAGAAACTCGATGGGTCGGCTGGCAGCGAGCGCGCGGGCGCGGTACTCACTGTAGGGGACGTATAACCGGGGAAAACGGTGCAGTCCTTTTCCGCTTTGCATGGCGCCTATGACGGTCTTTCTCATTTCTTCTTCGTTCTTGGGTAATTCCACCGCGACTTGCACAGGCCCGGTAAGCGGGCGGGAACGATATTCGGGGCGCTGGGCTTGCGCGATGTCAGCGTCTTCGAGGTCGAACGCACGCACCGAGACAAAGTGATCCACGGCAAAAACAATGAAAACGGGCCGCGATACATACATCGTGTAGCAGCCGTAAATCAGGGCGCAAGTCTGAACTAGGGCAATAACAGACAAGTCGAGGCGCAGACTCGGTTTGCCGGGTTTGAAAACGATCAGCGTAATCAAAGGCCCCAGGACAACGTCAACCGCGAGAAGGATCAGTAGTAGGTCCTTGCCGCCCTCGGCGTCGAAATAGGGCGGCGGAAACCACACAAAAACCATCCACAGTACGACTGCCACCGCGATGGCGGCGCTGATGCCCAAGTGTATGGCAAACGCTTGCCAGCGTGTCAGGCGCGGGGTAGGGGTAGGGGCGGAGGCGGTGATTGCTGCGGACATCGTTTTGTTAACCCATTCATCGTTATTGCAGTGAAGGGAATTATTATAATCACGAACCTTTGGCATTGCCTATTCCCGGCACCAGTTGCAACAGTGCGCCGCACGCTTTTGACTGACGCGGTGCGGCGGCAGCGCGCCCCATTACTGCAACAGGCGCATAGCCATTTTCCCGCCACAATTCATCACCGCTTTGCCATGACCCCGCCCCGCTCAAGCCCGCTTTTCGCGATTACATCTTCTCTGCGCGATGATGCGCGAATGAGAGGAGCGTGTGATGAGCCGAAATCGGTTTTTGATGTTGCTGGCGGGTGGGTCGGCCGCAGGTGCGGCGGCGCTGTTGTATTGGGGTGTTTTCAATCGTGGGGGCAGTGTATTGCAACCGGCGGGTAATGTGCGGCGGGTGACGGTCGAGGATCGCGTTGCGCAGTACGGCACACGCGCCGACGCGCGGCTGCGCCCGGCATTTGAGCGCGCGGGCCTCGCCTATCCGCCAGCGGAAGTGGCGTTGCTGATGTTTAAGGACACGCGCGCGCTGGAAGTCTATGCGCGTGCCTCGGCCAGCGACGAATGGCGGCACGTAACGTCGTATGCGGTGTGCGGCGCCAGTGGCAAGCCCGGCCCCAAGCTGATGGAAGGCGACCGGCAGGTGCCGGAAGGCGTTTACGGCATCGAGCTGTTAAATCCCGCCAGCCGGTTTCATTTGTCGCTGCGGCTGAATTATCCCAACGCGTTCGACCGCCGCATGGGCGCAGTCGATGGACGCGTGCATCTGGGTAGCGACATCGTGATCCACGGTGGTTCGTTCTCGGTGGGGTGTCTTGCGATGGGCGACGACGTGGCGGAGGATTTGTTTGTGCTTGCCGCGCGTACGGGCAAGGAGAACTTGCGCGTGGCGATCGCGCCCACCGATTTCAGGATCGAACGTCCGCGCCTGATCATGTATGAGCCGCGCTGGGTGGCGGCGTTGTATGCGAGCCTGCACGAGGAACTGCAACAGTTCCGCCGGGTGGCGTAGGCTCCTCTTTCTTCAAATAAAGGTATCTATTCAGGTTCCAACGAAAACTTGACGATATAGGCGAACAACAAATTCAAAGTCATCTGCCACAGAGGACACAGAGACCTCTGCCTTTGAATTTCTCTGTGACCTCTGAGTCCTCTGTGGCAAAAATGGGTTTGTGTCGAACTCGAATTGTTACAAACAAAGTTTAATAAAATCAAATACTTATAACATCCCCCACGGGCTGAGCCGAGGATTGCACTACCCGGCACATTCCGTCACACTGGCGCCCGCACAACAAACTAAAACGCACGAGGAGATATCGTATGGTTTGCAGCAAGTGGCTTTCAGCGGCGCTGGGTTCATGTCTTGTCACGGGTGTCGTGGCAGGTGCAAACGCGCAGGGGTATCCCGCCAAACCCATCCGTATCATCGCGCCGTATGCTGCGGGTGGTTCGTCGGACACCATCGCGCGCATTATTGCGTTGAAGCTGAACGAGGCGTGGAGCCAGCCGGTGGTGGTGGATAACCGCGGCGGTGTGGGCGGCAGCCTGGGCACCGAGCTGGTGGCGAAATCCTCGCCCGATGGTTACTCGCTGCTGGTCGGCAATATTCAGCCGGTGGCGATCAACCAGAATATTTACCGCAAGCTGGGTTATGACACCTTGCGCGATCTCACGCCGGTTTCGCTGGCGGTTACCGGGCCGCAGATCGTGGTGGTGCATCCGTCGGTACCCGCGAAAAACATCAAGGAGCTGGTTACGGTCGCGCGCGGGCGCACGGGTAATGCGCGGCTTAACTTCGGCTCCAGCGGCCCCGGTTCGATCTCGCAACTGGCGGCGGAATTGTTCAAGGGCATGACCAAGGTGGATATGGTGCATATCCCCTACAAAGGCTCGGCGTTTATCACCACTGATCTGGTCGGCGGGCATCTCGACATCGTGTTTTCCGATATGGCAGTGATGTTGCCGCACGTGAAATCGGGCCGCGTGCGCGCGCTCGGCGTCACGGGGCCGAAGGCCACGCCGCTGGTGCCGGGCGTGCCCGCCGTGGCCGATTCTGTGCCTGGTTTTGTGATGGAAAGTTGGTGGGGCGTATTGGGGCCGGCCGGCATACCCGAAGCGGTGATCACACGGCTAAACACCGAGCTCGCGCGCATCCTGCAACTGAACGATGTGAAAGAGCGCTTTGCCAATCTGGGGGTGGAAGCCAGGAGCAGCACGCCCGCCGAATTCAGTGCGCTGATTAAAGCCGAGATTCCGCGTTACGCCAAGTTGATCAAGGATATCGGCATCACACCGGAGTAGTACGGGGGTAGTTCGAGAGAGGGTCTTACGGTTTCTGGAACGCCGGCGCCAGCAGGCCCATCGCCATCCACACCACCACCATCGCGTAAACCACGCGCGGTGCCCAGGTGGCGAGCTGTTGAGCGCGTTCGTTAATGGCGTCGGTTTCAAACGTCACATGGCGTAGCAGCATTTCGGGCAGGGTGCCACTGGCTTCACCCGTGTTGACGAACGCCAGCGCGCGTTCGCGGCTGCCGGGTTCGCCCAGGTAGTCGCAATCCGCCAGCGCCTGCGCCAGCGTGGCGCAGACCTTCATGCGCGGCAACACACGTGCGTAGTCGCGCTTGATGCGGTCGTTCTCGATGGTTTTAACCGCCACCGGCAGCGCGTCGAAAATCGACACCCCGGCTTCGAGCAGCGTGGCCAGGCTTTCAAAAAAATCCCGCACGTTACGCTGTACGATCATCTTGCCCAGCAACGGCAGTGTAAGAAACGCGGATGAGGTCGCCGCCTGCGTGATCAGCCATCGGCCCACCAGCACCAGTGCGCCGATCAGCAGCAGGGGCTTCACTACACCCCACAAAAAACCGCCCATGGATAGCGTGCCGCCCGCCAGTTGCGGCAGCGGCGCGATCAGTAGTGCCGCGATCAACATGAACCCCGGCAGCATCATTTGCGACTTCGCCTTGGCCACCTGCATCGCGCGTTGTGTGTAAAGACGCGCGAGCCGCTGATACATATTTGCCGGACTGCCTGCCGCGAGCGAGGCGCGTACCAACTGCGCTTCCAGCGGCGTAAACAGCCCGCTGCGCTCGCCCGCAGTGGCGGGGTCGGAGCGCTGCAACAGCCGCTGCATGGCGTCCAATCGCGGCTGTACGGCATTCGCCACCTTGAGTATCGAGAATGCCCGGTCCGGCGGCAAACCGGCGGTTTCCATCTGCGCCAACTGCGTAAACAGCTCGGCGCGGACGCGATACGACAGTGGCGCCGAGTTGTTCAACGAAGGCTCAAGAAACGGTTCGGCAAATCACTGCGAGCCGGCCAGTCCCAGCTTACGCGCCAGATCGCCCCATTTGCGGCTTTCCGCCGCGATGTACTGCTGATTCGCCTCGACAGACACCAGCGGCACCGGGATGAGATCAAGACTGGCAATCGCCTTGTTGACATCCGGCAGGGCGGTGATGCGTGTCATCTCGGCGTGCAGCCGGTTGAGCGCGGCGCGGGGTGTCGCCGTAGGCGCGACCAACGCGTGCCACGACACGGCTTCGATGTCGGGGCGATTCATCGCCTCGGCCAGTGTCGGCACCTCGGGCAGCGAGTTAAAGCGCGTAAGCGAGGACACCGCGATCGCACGCAGGCGCTTGTCACGGATCAACGGGCGCGAGGCGCTGGCCTCGACAAACCCCAATTGCACATGGCCCGCGGCAATATCGACGATGCCCTGCGGCGTGTTTTTATACGGCACGTGAGTGATGTTGAGGCCGTAGTGGCGCATGAACAACTCCGTCACCAGACGCGGCGCGCCGCCGGGCCCGGTGGAGCTGTAACTCAGTTGCCCCGGACGCGCCTTCACGTACGCCGCCAGTTCACTCACCGAACGCACCGGCAGCGAAGGATGCGCCACCAGCACAAACGGTGATTTCAGATACACCGCAACGGGCAAAAAATCCTTCTGCGGATCGTACGGCAACTGCTTGTAGATGGTGGGGTTTACCGCCATCGCGGCGCTACTGGCCACCAGCAGCGTGTGGCCATCGGCAGGCGCGTTCTTGACCGCGTTGGCGGCAACGATGCCATTGGCACCCGGCCGGTTGTCGATGATGACCGGCCTGCCCAGACTTTGCGCGAGGTGCTCGCCCCAGGTGCGCGCGACCACGTCCATGCCGGTGCCCGCCGCGAGCACCAGTGTGATGGTGATGGACTTGGTTGGATACTCCTGCGCCATCGCCGGTGCGGCGAGTGATGGCGCGAGTAACGCTGCGAGCAGCGGAGTGCGCATAATGTTTAGAACCTCGTGTTAGCTTTCTCGCAGTGTATTAAAACGTTACCAAAGAAACGCCTTCCCCTGCAGGGGGAAGGTGGGGATGGGGGTGGGGTGTATGCGTTTGTCCCATCCCCACCCTAACCCTCCCCTTAAAGGCTGATCATTACCCACAAATTTCCCTTTGAAAACGAGAGGTTATGAAAGGGAAGGGATTATACTTTTGCACGAGCGATGCTACTGTAATGGCGAATTGATTTGATGACGATATTACTTGAGCAAGCCAGCCACCACACAAGACTGGGCGTTCGCCGAATTTGGTGCAGCGCAGTTGCGAGACACGCGGCGTGATGCGCGGCTCGTTGAA
>CAMBGJ010000304.1 GCA_945865805.1 Bordetella parapertussis | reverse complement strand
GGGCGTACTTGGAGTTCCGATAGAACTTCTCTGGTAAATTCAGCCGCTTCCATTCCGCGATTTATACCGGGAAAAGTCGGCGGTGTCCAGCATTAAGTAATAACTCTTTGGTTACGCTTGGTATTATTCGGAGAACGATTTAGCCGTGCGTGTTTCATGCAGGGGTCTCGTCTGGAGATTCACAGTAGGATAACATGCGAGATTCGTCAAAAATGGCTACGGGAGTTCACATGAAGGATACCTTGCACGTTGGTCTGATGGTGCCGGCCAACAACACCACGATGGAGCGCGAATTGGTCACGTGGCTGCCGCGGGGCTCGACCTGCACGACGCAACGCATCCCGCGCGGCAAGGGCATGCTGACGCGCGAAACGTTGTCCGAATACATGGCGCAAGCGTTAAAGCTGGCGGAAGCCTTCGACGACCCGAAGGTGGATGTGGTGGCGTACGGTTGCACCGCCGCCGGTTTTATTGCCGGGCCTTCGGGCGACAAAGCGCTGCAGAACAGTCTGGTTAACATCACGGGAAAAAGTGTGGTGACCACGGCGCGCTCGATGGTCACGGCGCTGCAGGATATCGGTGTGACGAAAATCGCGCTGGTGACGCCGTACCTCGACCCGGTGAATACGCAACTGAAAGCGTTTCTCGCGGATGGCGGCATTACCGTGAAGCGCTTTAACAGCTTTTTCGCGCAGAACACCGACGAGCTCGGCCGCATCGAAGCGCATCAGGTGGCAAAGCTGGCGCGCGAAACCATGGCCGATGATTGCGAAGCGCTGTTCATCGGCTGTTCGCAATTGCCCACGGCGGAAATACTCGGCGATCTCGAACGCGAGTTCGGACGGCCCGCGTTTTCGTCGATACAGGTGACGGCACGGCAGGCGCAACTGGTGGTTGAACGGCGGATGGCGGCTTAGTACCATTGGTGCTCGCCAGAACGTTGTGGAAATTATTCAATTAAAACAAATACTTACGTTTAGTGTCTTTGCGGTATCGGCGGCGTTGTCAACGCTAGCGGCGTCGGCGCAGTTTCCCAACAAACCGGTGCGCATCATTGCCGCTTCCACCGGTACCAGCGGTGACTTGCTCGCGCGTTATCTCGGTCAGCGTTTAAGCGAACGCTGGCAGCAGCCAGTGGTGATTGAAAACCGTTCCGGCGCCGGCGCGGTGATCGCGGCGGAAGTGGCCGCGCGGGCCGCGCCTGATGGTTACACCGTGCATCTGGGGCAGCACGGCTCGTTTGCTTCCGCGCCCAGCCTGTACAAAAATCTGTCGTACGATCCGCTGAAGGATTTTGCGCCGATCACGTTTTACGCGAGCGTGCCGCTGCTGATCGTGGCGCACCCGTCACTGCCGCCAGCCTCATTGAAAGAGTTGGTCGAGTACGCCAGGCCACGTCCTGGCGTGATTAACTATGGCTCTGGCGGCGCGGGGCTGATCGGGCATCTGAATTTTGAATTGCTCAACACCACGGCCGGCCTGAAGTTTGTGCATGTACCGTACAAGGGCGTAGGTGCTGCGCTTACCGCCGTGATGAGCGGCGAAGTGCAGCTTTCCACCGTGCCCGTGCCCGTCGCGTTGCCGCAGGTCACTGCGGGCAAGGTCAAGGCGTATGCCAATACCGGCAAAAATCGCTTTGCGGGCGCACCGAATATTCCCACCGTAGCCGAGGCGGGATTTCCCGGCTTCGAGGCGGCGACATGGTTTGCGATGTTCGCACCCGCGCGTACGCCGCTGGAAATCGTGCGTGTGCTCCATCGCGACATGACGGGCATCATTGCGTCGCCTGCGGTGCGCACCTGGCTGCTGACCCAGAGCGCGGAACCGGCACCGGGCACGCCTGACGAACTCACGGCGTTTTTGAAAAGCGATATTGAAAAGTGGGGCAAGGTGATTCGCGCGGCGGGCATCAAGGCGGAGTAGCGTAGCGCGAGATTTGTTAACCAGTTTCGACGGACAGGAACATGACTCAAGACCCTATCGATTTAATCTGCATGGGCGGCGGTTACGCAGGGCTTGCGGCTGCGGCACGCGCCACGCAACTCGGTTTGAAAGCAGTGGTACTCGAACGCGGCACCGAAGAACTCTACGCCTGCAACTCGCGCGTGGCCGGTGGCGTGCTGCATGTGTCATACAACGACCCGACCACGCCGCCCGATGAGCTGGCAAAAGCCATCAGCGAAATCACGGCGGGTTATGCCGATGTCGCGTTGGTCAAGGCCATGGCCGGTAACGCCAGCCGCGCGGTGCACTGGTTGCAAAGCGAAGGCGCACGTTTTGATCGGCTCACCACCGCAGGCTGGCGCAACTGGGTACTGGCACCGGTGCGGCCACCGGCAACCCATCTGGAATGGCAAGGGTTGGGTTCCGACCAGGGCTTGCGCGCGCTGGAAAAAAATCTGCTCACACGCGGTGGCAGTTTGCATCGGAATACGCAGGTTATTGATTTAATGATGGAAAATGGTGTGTGCCGAGGCGTGCGTGCGAAGCAGGGCGAGCGCGACAGGGTATTTCACGGGCGCGCGATTCTGCTGGCCGATGGCGGATTCCAGGCCAATGCGGATTTGCTCAAGCAACACATCTCACCCGTGCCGCAAGCCTTGAAACAGCGCAACGTGCGCACCGGCGTCGGCGATGGCCTGCGCATGGCGAAGGCGGCGGGTGCCGCGCTTAGCAAGCTCGAAGCCTTCTATGGCCACGTGTTGTCGCGCGACGCCATGCACAACGATTGCCTGTGGCCGTATCCGCAGCTCGATGAATTGGCCGCCGCCGGGCTGCTGGTCAACCAAAAAGGCCAGCGCATCACCGACGAAGGCATGGGCGGAGTTTCGATCACCAACGCGATCGCGCGCGAGGCCGATCCGCTGGGCACCTCGGTGGTGTTCGACGACGCCATCTGGCAAGGGCCGGGCCGCGCTGCGGGCATACCGCCGAATGCCACCTTGATTGAGCAAGGCGGCACACTGTTCAAGGCGGATAGCATTGCGGAACTCGCGGTGAAATTGCAGGTGGATGCAGCAGGCCTCGAAGCCACCGTGCGCGATTACAATGCCGCGCTGGCTGCCGGGAAGTTGGGTGCACTACAACCTGCACGCACGGCCACGCGCCGCAAACCCCTACCGGTGAGCACCGCGCCGTTTTACGGCGCGCCCACTTGCGGTGGCATTACCTACACCATGGGCGGCGTGTGCATTAACGCCCAGGCGCAAGTGCTGCGCGAGGATGGCTCGGTGATTTCCGGTTTATATGCGGCGGGGGCGACGACCGGCGGGCTGGAAGGCGGCCCGGCAGTGGGCTACGCCGGTGGCTTGATGAAGGCCTTGACGTTTGGGTTGCTGGCGGCGGAACATCTGGCGGCGGGAAAAATAACACCCATCGATTCACGTTGGCGTTTTTCACGAGGAGAACTTCCATGAGCTACCCATTTTCACGTGTTGCCCGCAGTGCATTGCTGTTCCTGCTGTGGATCAGCACCAGCGTTTGGGCGCAAGGCTACCCCGAACGCCCGATCAACTTCATCGTGCCGTGGACCGCTGGCGGTGGCACCGACATCGCCATGCGCGCGCTGGGTGACGTGCTCGGCCGACAGTTGAACACGCGCGTCATTATCGAAAACAAACCGGGTGCGGGTGGCACCCTCGGCCCGGCGGGCATGGCGGCCAACGCGCGGCCTGACGGTTACACCATCGCGCAAATCCCGATCACCATCATGCGTTATCCGCATATGCAAAAAGTGAGCTGGGATACCTTCAAGGATTTCACCTGGATTATCGGCATCACCGGTTACTCGTTCGGCGTGGTGGTGCGCGCCGATGCGCCGTGGAAAACCTGGAAGGAATTCGTTGCTTATGCCAAGGCCAATCCCGACAAGGTGACCTACGGTTCGCCCGGCGCAGGCACATCGTTGCACATGACGATGGAGGAAATTGGCGCGAAGGAAGGCATCAAGTGGGTGCATGTGCCGTTCAAGGGCAACGCCGATGCGACGGCGTCGCTGATGGGCGGGCATATCACGGCGTCGGCAGATTCGTTCGGCTGGGCCGAGCATATCCAGTCGGGGCGTTTTCGCCTGCTGGTGAGCTGGGGCGCCACACGCACCAAGCGTTGGCCCGATGTGCCGACGTTAAAAGAGCTGGGCTACAACATTGTGTCGAATTCGCCGTATGGCATTGCCGGGCCGAAGGGCATGGACCCGAAGCAGGTCAGGTTTTTGCACGACGCGATCAAGAAGGCCATCGACGACCCCGGCTATCAGAAGGTGCTGGAGCGGCTCGATCAGGAGAATTTTTACCTCTCGACCGAAGACTACGCGCGGCAGGTCAAGGTTTGGTACAACGAAGAGAAGGCAAACGTGGAGCGCGTGGGTTTGTCGCTGAAGCCGTAGGCTTTAACCATTCAGACATCAATGGCACTATCTTAAGCGGCGGAATAGGTTGAGTATCGCTAACCCCTCCACCGCAAAGGCGCGAAGACGCAAAGGAAACGCAAAGAAAACGCAAAGAAAACCTTAGCCGGGCTTTCTTTGCGTGCTGTTCTTTGCGTCTTTGCGCCTTTGCGGTGAGATTTTTGCGGTGCTGAAGTTTACTGAGTGTAAAGAGGGTGAATAGTGCCATTCAGACATTAGAGACCATGAGCGCAAGATTGACGATGAAAAAATTGATTTCCCTTGTTTCCCTTTTACCATTGCTGGCTGCTGGCGTGGCGTCGCCGGGTTTCGCCCAATCTGTCGCCAAAGGGGCGTCCGACGCCGCCACAAACTGGCCAACACGCCCGGTGCGCATGATCGTCGGCTTTTCCGCTGGCAGCGCCACGGACATGTCGGCGCGTCTGCTGGCGCCCAAGTTGTCGGAGCTATGGGGGCAGCCGGTGGTGATTGAAAATCGTACCGGCGCGGGCAGTTCGATTGCCAATTCGATGGCGGCGCAGGCCACCCCTGACGGCTATACGTTGCTGGTGATTTCGGCGTCGTTTGCCATCAACGCCGTGCTGCGTTCCAACGTGGGCTACGATCCCTTGCGCGATTTTGTCAGCGTGTCGCAGATCGGCTATTCGACCGGCGCGCTGGTGGTGACGCCATCGCTGGGTGTTAAAACGGTCAAGCAATTGATCGCGCTGGCCAATGAGCGACCGGGCAAAATTCTTTATGGTTCGGCTGGCGCGGGCAGCGGCATTCATATGACGGCGGAGCGTTTTCGCCTGTCGGCCGGCATCAAGACCACGCACGTGGCGTTCAAGGGGCAGCCGGAAATGCTGATCGAAATTCTCGCCGGGCGCGTGCACTACGGCGTGCCGGGTCTGGGACCGGCGCTGGGCATGATCAAGGACGGGCGGCTGTGGGCCATCGCAGTGGTGACGCCGAAACGCTCGCCGTTGCTGCCCGACGTGCCTACCGTGCTGGAAACGTTGCCGAGTTTTCGCCGTGACGCCTCACACGCGGTCATGGCACCGGCAAAAACGCCGCGTGCCATTGTCTACAAAGTCAGCCGCGACGTGGCGCGCGTGATCGACATGCCCGATGTCCGAAAGCAGATGGATGCGATGGATTTCGTACCGGCGGCTTCAACACCGGAAGAGTTCGACAAGATTTTGCGCGGTATGCTGGTAACGTTCGACGAAGTGGCGAAGGCGGCAGGTTTGAAGTCTCCCTGAGTTACCCTACGGTGTCCTAAGCCTCAGACAGGAGGTGCGTGGTCATGTATAAGTATTTGTTTTTATTGGCTTTTTTGTTTTTCCTGCCAGTGCTCGCCGCTGTGCCACCGGCGCAGGCGCAGTCGTCGGGCGCAGCGTGGCCCGTGCGGCCGGTGCGGCTGATAGTCACCTTCCCGCCGGGTAGTTCAACGGACACCACGGCGCGCATCATCGCGCCGAGGCTCGCCGAGCTGTGGGGCCAGCCGATGGTGATCGAGAACCGCACCGGCGCGGGCGGCTCGCTTGGGATTAGCGTCGCCGCGCAGGCCACGCCGGATGGCTACACCATCGTTTACGTATCGGCGTCGTTTGCGATCAATGCAGTGCTGCGGCGCAATGCCGGTTATGACCCGCTGCGTGACTTCATCCCCGTGACGCAGGTGGGCTTGCCTACCAGCGTGATTACCACGTCGCCGTCGCTGGGCGTGAAATCGATCAAGGAACTGATCGCGTTGTCGCACGAACGCGGCGGCAAATTGCTCTACGGATCGCCGGGGGCGGGCAGTGGCGGCCACATGGCCATCGAGAGTTTTCGCAGCACCGCTGGCATGAAGGGGGTGCACGTCGCGTACAAGGGGCAACCGGAAATCATGGTGGAACTGCTCGCCGGGCGCGTGCACTATTCGGTGATCAGTATGGGGCCTGGCGTAGGACTGTTTCGCGATGGCCGCCTGCTGCCGCTGGCGGTGTTGGCACCCAAGCGTTCGCCGGTGTTGCCCGATGTGCCGACGCTGAATGAAATACTGCCGGCCTTTCGCCGCGATGCATCGCACATGATGCTGGTGCCGGCTAAATCACCGCGCGCCGTGGTGACTAAAATCTCCAGGGACACTGCGCGCGTTTTGGAGATGCCCGAAG
>CAMBGJ010000303.1 GCA_945865805.1 Bordetella parapertussis | reverse complement strand
AACATCACCACCGCACCGCCCAGCGAACGCACGTCGGGCAAACGGTATTGCGTGCCCTGCCAGCCCATGAATTCGCGTAGCGCCGTCTGCAGCGGCCCGGAAAACTGCAACAAATCGGTATACGCATAGGCCATCACATACGCCGGCATGGCCATCGGCAACAGCAACGCCCATTCGAACACGCGCCGCCCCGGAAAACGGCACATGGTGGTGATCCACGCCGTCAACACGCCGCCGAAAATCACGCCGAACGCCACGCCAGCCATCAGCACCAGAGAATTGAGCACATAGTCGCTGAGCACCGTTTGCGCGAGATGGCGCCAGGTGCCTTGCGAGGCGACAAACAGGTTTTGCAGCACTGTGAGCACCGGCAGCGCGATGGCAGAGGCCACCAGCACTGCGATCACGGTCAACAACGTCGGGCGCGCACCGGGCGAAAAGCGGCCTAGGGACAGAGGCGACACGGAGCCTTGCGTGCTGGGCATGAAATACAGAACCAGTGATGAGAGATTCGGGTCGCTACAGGAGCAGCAATGCGAGGGGGAAAGAACGGTTTGACGAAGCTAAGTATCAGAATAATAACAATAATTTATTGTAACAAGAATCATTATCATCGGCAATGCCGTATAATAAAAGTATGTCTGGCACGCTCGAAATCAATCACATCAGCCAGTCGTACGGTGCCCGCAAGGTACTGAACGACATCACATTTCGCCTAGGCGACGGTACTATTGCGTGCCTGCTCGGCGCCAGCGGCTGCGGCAAAACCACGGCGCTGCGGTGCATCGCGGGCTTCGAACGCGTGATGGCCGGCGAAATTGTCATCAACGGCCAGGTGGCGAGCCGCCCTGGCTACCGTCTGCCGCCGGAAGCGCGCCGCATCGGCATGGTGTTTCAGGATTACGCGCTGTTTCCGCATTTGAACGTGGCGCGCAACATCGCGTTTGGCTTGCACGGCGCGGATGAGGCCACGCGCACCGCACGCGTCAACGAACTCCTCGACATCGTCGGTCTGACGGGTGCGGCAAAGAGCTACCCGCAGGAACTCTCCGGCGGCCAGCAACAACGTGTCGCCCTCGCACGCGCGTTGGCACCACGCCCGGCATTGATGCTGTTGGATGAACCGTTTTCCAATCTGGATGTGGAAATGCGCGAGCGCCTTTCCATCGAAGTGCGCGATATTCTCAAAAGCCAGCACACCACCACCATCCTCGTCACCCACGATCAAAACGAGGCATTCACCTTCGCCGATGAAATCGGCATCATGCAGGAAGGCCGCATCGCGCAGTGGGCCACGCCCTACGCGCTGTATCACGAACCGGCGAATCGTGAAATCGCCGAATTCATCGGCCGCGGCGTGTTCCTGCCCGGCGTGGTGCTTGAAGGCAATCGCATCAAAATGGAACTCGGCGAGCTGCCTGGCGACATGCCGATCAAGGCCGCCCCCGGTTCAACTGTCGATGTGCTGCTGCGCCCCGACGACATTCTGCACGACGACGCCAGCCCGTTGCAGGCCAGGGTAGTCACCAAGGCGTTTCGTGGCGCGGAATTTATTTACACGCTGGAGCTGCCCGGCGGTGGCCGCGTGATGTCATTCGTGCCCAGCCACCACAACCACGCCATCGGCGAGAAAATCGGCATACGCCTGGAGATGGATCATCTGGTGGCGTTTGTGCGCGGGTAATAACCCGCGCTGTTAAAACCCCTACGCCCGCAACGCTGCATTCACCCGCGGCATCACCTCGGTGGCCATCAACTCCATCGAGCGCTTGGCAAGTTTGGGGTCTACCCAATCGTGGCCGCAATACAACAGCGTGCCGAAATCGCCGATGGTGTCGCGGAACTTGAGAATTTGCTGTACCACCGAATTGACGCCGCCGGCGATCACCAGCGTGTCAAGCACGAATTCCACCGTGACGGCTTCATCCGGCATCGATAGGTCGGGCTTGTAGATACTCGCTGCGCCGCGCGATTTACGCTTGGTGAGCAGGTTCCAGAAGTAAAAGCCATACGGGCCTTCGCGGGTTTTGGCGTAACGCTGCGCGGTGGCATCGTCGTCGGCGACGAAAATGCTTTTGCACACGCGCCAGTCTTGCCGGTTGGCCGGCAGCCCGGCGATTTCACAGCCTTTTTCATAACTCGGAAAATGCGTTTTCACCCAGTTGGGCTGCAAAAAATTCGCCGAAATCGGTTTCCAGCCGCGCTGCGCCGCCGCCGTTACGCCCTTGGAAAACGGCTCCACCACCGTCACCACAATCGGCGGATGCGGCTGCTGGTAGGGCTTTAACATCACGCCCTGCCCCACTTCGGGAATCATGGTTTCGCGCGTGGTGATATTCCAGAATTCGCCCTTCAGATCATACGGATGCTTGCCCGCCCAGATGCCGAGTATCTGATCGATCGACTCGACAAACATTTTGGTGCGATCATTCTTGATGTTGCCGAACACCTCTTGATCCGAACGCAAACCGCCGGGGCCGATGCCGAATAGAAAACGTCCCTCAAGCATGTGATCGATCATCGCCACGTTCGCCGCCACCGCCGCCGGATGGCTGTTGGGCAAATTCACCGTGCCGCTGCCGAGTTTGATCTGTTTCGTTTCATGCGCGAGGCTGGCGATAAACGCGAGACACGACGGAATGTTTTCGCAGATGTCGGTGGTGTGTTCGCCGATGAAGGCATCGCTGTAACCGAGTTTGTCGGCGAGCAGGATCGCTTCGCGGTCTTCCTTCAGCGTTTGCGTGTAATTACGCTCCGGCGGATGGATGGGCATGGTGAAAAAGCCGAGTTTCATGACGTGTCGTCCTGAAATAAATTATTCAATTAAAACAAATACTTACGATATCTTCTAAATCCGCTGCATCTGCCGCGCGCCCGACTTGATCAAACAATGATCCAGCCATTCGGCGGTCAACTTTTCCTGCACGGAGTTCTGCCGCAGGCGCTGATTCAGGCCATTCCAATCGACGTTATCGAGCGGCTGATCCTGATTAAAACATGAAAACACGTAGCTGGTTTTCCCCGTCAGCGGATCCACCTGCGCCTGTAAACACTGCGCACAGATTTCTTTCATCATGCACTGCATGGGCGAATTGATCGAGCCGATGGCGAAATGTTGTGCCTTCAAAAACGGCTTCAACATCTCGTGCCGCGCGCGCGCCACCGCCGCCATCATGCGATCCGAGCCAATGGCAATAATGCGGCTGGCGTCCTTCAACGGGATCGCTTGCACGCCGAGATCGCCGATGGCATAGCTGTGCATGCACTGTACGATGTTGCCGACAAAGGTTTTGTCCTGCGAGCGCGTGGGCGTGAAACCCGGCTCCTCGTCGCAACACCACACCACCACGTCGGCCGCGGCTTCGATTTCTTCGACCTTGTAACGGTCGATCATTTTTTTGTAGCCGGCGAAATACAGCACCTTGCAACCCGCCGTGCGCATCGCCTGTCCGATGGAAAACAGCACTGCGTTGCCCAAGCCGCCGCCCACCAACGCCACGGTTTCGTTGGTGGGGATTTCCGTCGGCGTGCCTGTCGGCCCCATCAAAATCACTGGCTCGCCGGGCTTTAACATCAAACACAAATCGCTGGAGCCGCCCATTTCGAGCACGATGGTGGACAGCAAGCCGCTGCTACGATCCACCCACGCGCCGGTGAGCGCGAGGCCTTCCATGCCGAGTAAGGTGCCTTCCGTCTTGATCGCGGACGATTCAAAATTTTGTAGCCGGTAAAACTGTCCCGGCTGAAAACGCCGCGCGGCAAGCGGCGCGCGCACCACCACTTCGACGATCATTGGCGTCAGGCGTTTGACTTCATGCACCGTGGCACGCAGTTCGCCATTGAGATGCGCCAGAAACACCGCATCACTCACGGCCTTGGCGGGCTGCACGCGCGCCAGCGCCTGACTCACCACCGGATGCCCCTGCTTGGCGCTGCCGATGGCTTTGACCACGTTACCGAAAAACGAAGGATGCACGTCGCCGAAATAACTCATGCAGCGGCCATCACCCAGCTTGGACAGTAACACATTGATTTCATTGGGTTTAGCGATGGCCTTTTCGGCGGAAATCGGGTTCCCCGCAACGTCGTGCGCCTGAAAATAACGGCCATCGAGCTTGAAGTTAGCAGCATCTTCGCGCGCCAGCACTGTGTTGGGCTGCGTGCCTGCGGCGATCAATACCGTACGCGCGGGCATGGCGATTTCCGCGTCGCCAGTCTTGACCTTCAATGCGCAAGCGTGACCGTACTGATCCACCTCGACACCCGTCGGCGTCAGCCCTTCAGCGAAGGTAATGCCCTCTTCCAGCGCATTGTGTACTTCCTCATGATTCAAGGTGTACGACGGGCTATCCACCAACCGCTTGCGATACGCAATCGTCGCCCCGCCCCAGGATTGCAGCAGCTCGACGATGCACGCGTCGCGCCCTTCGGCTGCCGCTTGCGTGCGCTCTGCGCGCAAGGCGCGTGCATGGGTCAAAAACTCATCGGCGATGACGCGCTCTTCCTCGTTCCACGCCAGACGCGCCGCCATTTCGCCGTGCTCGCGCGCCATCGCTTCGTAGCGTTTGAGAAATTTTTCGACTTGCAGCGGGTAGTAAGCAAGCGACTCAGTGGCAGTGTCGATCGCCGTCAAGCCGCCGCCCACCACCACCACCGGCAGGCGCAACTGCATATTGGCGATGGAATCGGTGCGTGCGGCACCCGTAAGTTGCAGCGCCATCAAAAAATCCGACGCCGTGCGCACGCCGCGCGCGAGGCCATTGGGCATGTCGAGCACGGTCGGTCGCCCCGCACCAATGGCCAGCGCCACGTGGTCAAAGCCCATCGCGAACGCTTCATCCGCCGTGATCGTGCCGCCAAAGCGCACACCACCAAAGAGCGCAAACTGCTCGCGGCGCTCCAACAGTAACCTGATGATTTTTAAGAAGTTTTTATCCCAGCGTACGGTGATGCCGTATTCCGCCACGCCGCCAAAACCGGCCATCATGCGCTCATCGAGATTCTCGTAGAGCTCGCGCACATCGCGTATCGGCACAAACGGCACGCGCTTGCCATCCACCTCAACACCTGAAAACTTCGCTGGCAGCGGCTCGATTTTCAGACCGTCGATGCCCACCACCGTGTGCCCATCGTTCATCAAATAATGCGACAACGAAAACCCCGCCGGCCCCATGCCCGCGATCAGCACACGCTTGCCGGTAGCCGCCTTCGGAAACGGTTGGCGTAAATTCAGCGGGTTCCAGCGCGTCAGCAAGCTGTAAATCTCAAAGCCCCACGGCAGCTCCAGCACATCTTTCAGCGTGCGGGTTTCCGCCTGCGGAATATCCACCGGCTCCTGCTTTTGATAAATGCAGGCCTTCATGCAATCGTTGCAGATGCGATGCCCGGTGGCCGCCGCCATCGGGTTATCCACCGTGATAATCGCCAGCGCGCCGATGGCGTAACCCTCGGTCTTCGCCTTGTGAAACTCGGAAATTTTTTCTTCCAGCGGACAACCCGCGAGCGCTACGCCGAACGGGCTTTTCTTGAACGATGCCGCGCCGCGTCCGCTGGCACCCTTTTCAAGCAGCCCCTTGGAGCAGGAATCCTTACCCTGCTCGTGGCACCAGATGCAATAGTTGGCGTGATCCAGCGCGCCCTTGAGATCGGTGCCCTTGTCGGTGAGCTTGAAGCCTTCGCGACGGCGCAGTTTCTCCACCGGAAAGGTATGCGTGGTATAGCCCTTTGCCGTTTCAACTGCTGAGGGCACCAGGTGCTGCATATCGAGCTTGTGCGGCGCCTTGAACAACACGCCATCGTGATGCTTATTGCGCCCCGCCTCAGTAAGCAAGGCCCACGCCGCGTATTGCAAGGCCACGTCCAGTTGATCGGTATGAGCCGCCTCATTCTTTTGCCATTCAAGCACTGTTTTCGCAAACACGAGCTCGTTCAGCACGCCACCCAGTAGCGACGTGAGCCGCGCGGCAAGGTCCTCGCCATTTAGTTGCGCCGCAGCCTCGCCCTTGTATTTATTGGCAGCCTTGCGCTGCACAAACAAGCGCTTAACGCTGTAGAGCGGCGACAGCTCGAGGTGACGAGCCGTCAATGCATCCACTTCGGCGGCAATACCGAACAAGTCTGCAATGAACGCTTCGACATGGGACGTCAACGCCAGCAACAATTCGGACTCTGCCTTGACCGCCAGAGCAGCAGGTTCTTGCCGAGCCGCCACAAGGCGCTGATGCAACATGGTGTCGCGGGCAGCCACGAATGCAAGGAACGCAGCGTCCAGCCGTACCAGCGCGGCAGGATCATAAAGATCGGCGAAGCGCATGCCGAAACCCAGCGCCAACTCGCCCGCCTGCGACGTTGTATTAACAGGTGCTATCAAGTTGCCCCAATATTTTTCGTGAAAAGCTACTAACCTGAATTTTGCATAAAAAGGGTAAAAAATACTGCAAGTGCTTGCTACAATGAGGATTATTGACTTCCCCACTCGTTAACGCCAACAGGTCTTTGCCCTCCATGGATTCTACGCCAGAACAACTGCGATTTGCTTCGATTCCGGGCTGT
>CAMBGJ010000302.1 GCA_945865805.1 Bordetella parapertussis | reverse complement strand
TGCGGCGCACGTCGCCATGCACCCGTATCATCGGCGGCAGGCCCGACGACAGATGCAGGTCAGAAGCCTTATTCTTGACCACAAAGGCCAGCAGTTCAGCGATGTCCATTATAATTTCCCTGAGTAAGGCTATGCCTGAAATTCAACCGGTAACGTTTTGATTTGTATTGATTCTACGCCAATTCTGGCAGTGCCAGCATAGGTAAAATTATGGCCACAATCGCTGACAACTTGCAAGACGTACTATCACGCCTATCACGAGAAACCCGTGCGGCGCGGCGTGATGCGGCCAGCGTAACGCTACTCGCCGTGAGCAAGACCTTCCCGGCAGACGCCGTGCGGGAGTGTGCGGCGGCCGGCCAACGCGCGTTCGGCGAAAATTATCTGCAAGAAGCGCTGGAAAAGATCAACGCCCTGCACGAACTGGGCCTCGAATGGCATTTCATTGGCCCCATCCAAAGCAACAAGACGCGTCCCATCGCGGAACATTTTCACTGGGTACACAGCGTTGAGCGCGAACGGGTGGCCACGCGGCTGAACGAGGCGCGTCCGGCGGGGTTGCCACCGCTAAACGTGTGCCTGCAAGTCAATGTCAGTGGTGAAGCCAGCAAATCCGGCGTCGCGCCGCAAGACGTGGGGGCGCTGGCACGCGCGGTCGCGGTATTGCCGCGTCTGAAACTGCGCGGCCTGATGGCCATACCTGAACCCACACCCGATAGCACGCTGCGCCGTCAGCGCTTTGCCCTGCTGCGCGAGTTGCAAGCGCAACTCATCGCCGAGGGGCTCGCGCTCGATACGCTATCGATGGGCATGTCGGATGATCTTGAGGATGCCATTGCGGAAGGTTCTACGCTGGTGCGCGTGGGTTCTGCGATTTTTGGGAAGCGCGGGGTGTCGCTGGTACACAGTGAACAGTAACCGGTGAACCGTAACCCCGCAATCGCGCTACCATAGCCCTACCAAAGCACCAGACTGTTTACCGTTCACTGCTCACCGCTCGCTGTTTACCCAAAAAAATGACTATCACCTTCATCGGCGGCGGCAACATGGCCACTGCCATCATTGGCGGCCTGCTGCAACGCGGCTGGGATCGATCCTCGTTACGCGTGGTGGAAATTCTGCCCGCCGCGCGCGACAAGCTTGAACAAACGCTGAATATCCAGACCTTCCCCGCCATCAGCGCCGAAGCCTTGCAAACGGATTGCGTAGTGCTGGCGATCAAGCCGCAGCAAATGCGCGACGCCGCCACGCAACTCGCACCGCTGGCCGCCAACGCGCTGGTGATCACCATCGCGGCAGGGATACGCGCCAGCGATTTATCGCGCTGGCTGGGCAGCCACCGGCGCATTGTGCGCGTGATGCCCAACACGCCCGCGCTGGTGCTCGCGGGCATCTCGGGTATGTTCGCGCTGCCGGAGGTTACTGCAGCAGACCGCGCCAGCGCGGAAAAGATACTCGGCGCGGTAGGAGAAACCGTGTGGGTCGAGCGCGAAGACGATATCGATGCGGTAACAGCGGTGTCGGGCAGCGGCCCGGCCTACGTGTTTTATTTTATCGAGGCGCTCGATCAGGCCGCGCGTGATCTGGGCTTGAGCGCCGCTACCGCGCGCAAGCTCGCCATCGCCACGTTTACTGGTTCATCCAAACTGGCCGCGGAAAGCCCCGAAGAGGCAGCGGTGCTGCGCGCGCGCGTCACCTCCAAAGGCGGCACCACCGAACGCGCGCTGGCTTCGATGGAAGGCGATGCCATCCAGGCGGCCATCGTGCGGGCGGTCAAGGCGGCAGCCGAGCGTTCGCGCGAGCTGGGTGATGAACTCGGCAAAGACGATTAACGAAAGTATCGTAAGTATTCGTTTTTATTGATATTTTTATATGCTTACTCAAGCTGGCCTGTTTTTGATCCAGACGCTGTGCGAGTTTTTCGCCGGCGTCTTGCTGCTGCGTTTCTGGCTGCAGGTAAGCCGCGCGGCAAGCCGTAATCCGCTATCGGTATTCGCGCAAGCGCTGACCAATTTCGCGGTGCTGCCCGCGCGGCGCATTATTCCCGGGCTGTGGGGCTACGACCTGGCGACGCTGGTATTGGCGTGGCTCACGCTGGTGCTCGAAGTGGTGCTCACGCTGCTGATCAGGGGCGTGGCGATCGAATCGGCTGCCGCCGTGGTGACAATTCTGTTGATGTCGTTGCTGCTGCTGGCACGGCTGGCGGTTTACTTCGCCATGGTCGCGATTTTTCTGCAAGTGATTCTGTCGTGGGTCAACCCGGCCAGCCCGCTCGCGCCGGTGGCCCACGCGTTGACCCGTCCGATGCTGCGGCCGATACAACGCATCGTGCCGCCGATCGGCATGGTGGATCTGTCCCCGCTGGTAGCGCTGCTGATGTTGCAACTGCTGTTGATGGTGCCGCTGGCTTACCTGGAGCGATGGGTCGGCACCGGTCTTTGATTACTCACTGTCCGGCTTCGCCGCGTCCGGTTCTCGCGTGACCGGCTCCGGCTCAGCCGCGCCCTGACGCCTTAACACATACGCCCGCGCCAACAGGCTTAAGGCGATCCACGCCCCCAAGAGCGACAAGGGCAACGCCACCGCCAGCGGCCATAACAACGCTATCGTCACCAGCCCGAGCAGTGCCAGCGCCACCAGTGCCATGATGCCTGCCTCGGCCGGCCCGAGCACACGGTGATTGGTGATGGCAGCCCCTACCGTATTACCGATGCGCAACGCGCCCGCTGCCGCGCGCGAGGCGCTGCCGCGAAAGCGCCGGTGCGCACGCGTACGATCCCGCCGCCGCACCACCGCCGGACGCACGCGGTTACGCGCCGACAGCACGATCTCGGTGGCGTTGCACAGATCTTCTTCGTACGCGGCTTCCATTTGCGCGGCGAAACCGGCGTCCTCGATCGCCACGTCGAGCTCGTAATTGCCGATCCAACTGGCGATGTTGAGATTGGTTGATCCCACGCGCGCCCAACGGCCATCGGCGACCGCTGTTTTGGCATGCAGCATCGAACCATTCCATTCGAACACACGGATACCGGCTTCCAACAGCGTGCGGTAGCCCGAACGCGACAGGGTGGTGACCGCCATCACGTCGCTCACGCCCGGCACCAGCAGACGCACATCCACGCCGTCGCGCGCCGCCGCGCGCAGCGCCTGCACATAAGGCGCAATGCCAACATAGTAGGCATCGGTCAGCCACAGCGTACGCGTGGCCATGGTGGCGATGAGTTGATCGAGCCGATAAAGATTCGCGTAGTTGGGCAGGTTCGCCAGCACGCGCAGCGGTACGTCACCCGTACGCGCCATCGACGCTGCGGGGTTGAAGGCGTCTTCGGCCAGCGGCGCGCCCGTAGCGGCCCATACCTGCGCGAATGCGCGTTCGATGTCGGCCACGGCGGGCCCGGTGATGGCGATGCCGGTGTCGCGCCACGGTGCCATGCCGTTGGCGACGTCGCCGTTCCAGCGTGAACTCACGCACAGGCCCGAGACAAACCCGATGCGACCATCCACTGCCATCATTTTGCGGTGATCGCGCTGCATCCAGCCGAAGGGACTGAGCGGCGATGGCGCGTTGAACACGCGCACCTCGCCCCCGGCGGCGGTCACCGGCTCCAGCACCTGGCGCGAACCCAAGCCCAGGCCGCCGACCCAATCGTAAATTACCCGCACCCGCACCCCGGCGCACGCGCGTTCGGCCAACGCTGCGGCAAAGCGCTGCCCGGTGTCATCGTTATCGATGATATAATTTTCAAAAAAGATGCAGCGCCGAGCACCTGCGATGGCTTCGAGCCACGCCGGATAATTTTCGCGCGCGTCTTTCAGCAATCGCACGTGATTGCCCGTCACCAGCGGTGCGCCCGCAGTGCGCGACAAGGCCTGCTCGGCCAGGCGGCGCGCGGGCGCGGTGGAACGTGGATCGAAGCGGCGGAAATCGTTTGCCAAGGCCGTGGCCTCCGGGGCGCTGTTACATCAGCACAATATCAAACTGTTCCTGGTTGTACTGGTTCTCGACTTGCAGTGACACCGGCTTGCCGATGTCGTCGGAGAGGATAGCCAGGCTCTGCGATTCCTCATCGAGAAACATATCAATCACCTGCTGCGAGGCGAGGATACGAAACTCCTTCGCCTCGAATTGCCGCGCTTCACGCATCAGCTCGCGCAGAATCTGATAACACACCGTCTGCGCGGTCTTCAGTTCGCCACGCCCCTGGCACACCGGACACGGCTCGCACAACACATGCGCCAGCGATTCGCGCGTGCGCTTGCGGGTCATTTCCACCAAGCCCAATTGCGTGAAGCCGTTGATGGTCATGCGCGTGCGGTCACGCGCCAGCGCCTTGCGGAACTCGTTGAGCACGGCGTTACGATGCTCTTCGGTATCCATGTCGATGAAATCGATGATGATGATGCCGCCCAGATTGCGCAGCCTCAATTGGCGCGCGATCACCAGCGCGGCTTCCAGATTGGTCTTGAAGATGGTGTCGTCGAAACTGCGCACGCCGACAAAGCCGCCGGTGTTGACATCCACCGTGGTCAGGGCCTCGGTCTGATCGACAATTAAATAGCCGCCGGATTTGAGATTCACCCGCCGCGCCAGCGCTTTTTCGATTTCGGCCTCGACGCCGTACAAATCAAACAGCGGCCGCTCGCCCTGATAACAATTGATGCGCTCGGCACTGGTGGGGGTGTAGTCGCGCGCGAATTGCTGCATGGAGCGATGCACGTCCGGCGTATCCACCACGATGGCGGACGTGCCCTCGCCGACAAAATCGCGCAGCACGCGCATACTCAAATTCAAATCCTGATACAAGGTCGCCAGCGGCGCGGCGGTTTTCGCCAGCGTTTGTATGCCGCGCCAGATTTTACGCAGGTAGACCAGATCGGAAGCCAGCTCCGCCTCGGATGCCATCTCGGCCATGGTACGAATAATGTAGCCGCCTTTTTCCCCCTCTTTTTCGCCGCACGGCAGCAGACGTTGCAGTTTTTCGCGCAACTGCGCACGACCCTCTTCGTCTTCGATGCGCTGCGAGATGCCGATGTAGGCGTCGTCCTGCGGCAGATACACGAGATAGCGCCCGGCGATGCTGATCTGCGTGGACAGCCGCGCGCCCTTAGTACCCAGCGGGTCTTTCACCACCTGCACCATCAGGTGCTGGCCCTCCTGCAGCAGTTTCTCGATTGGCGGCCCGGCGGTGGCGCCTTGTCCACCGCCGGGTTTGTGGCCCCAGATATCGGCGACGTGCAGAAATGCCGCGCGGTCGCCCGCGATGTCGATGAACGCGGACTGCATGCCCGGCAACACGCGCACCACGCGGCCCATGTAAACGTTGCCCACCAGCCCGCGAGCGGAAGTGCGCTCGACGTGCAGCTCCTGCATCACGCCGTTTTCGATGACGGCGACGCGGGTTTCCTGCGGCGTGACGTTGATGAGGATTTCGTCGCTCATGGTTTAGGGCTGGTGAACGGTGAACCGTAACCCCGCATCACAGGGTAGTTGCCGTTCACTGTTCACTGTTCACTGTTCACTGTTCACGCATCAAGATCAGACCTCAATCCCAAACAACGCCAACAACTCCGCCGTCTCCGCCAGCGGCAAACCCATGATGCCGGAGTAGCTGCCTTCGATACGGGTAATGAACGCTGCCGCGCGACCCTGCACGGCGTAGGCACCGGCCTTGTCCATCGCCTCGCCGGTGAGGATGTAGCGGCGGATGGCTTCGGCGCTTTGCAGTTTCATTTTCACGGTGGACACGCACACACGCGTTTCGATGCGTTCCTCGAAACCCACTGTCACCGCCGTGATCACGGAGTGTTCGCGCCCGCACAGTTGGCTCAGAATTTCCTCGGCATTTTCGGCGTTGCGCGGCTTGCCGTAGATGCGCGGGCCGAGTGCTACGGTGGTATCGGCGGCCAGCACCGGCTTGGCCGGGCCAGCGCGGCGCGACAAGGCAAACAGCCCGGCTTTGACCTTGTCGGTTGCCACGCGCATCGCGTAATCGCGTGGCCCCTCGTGGTCTAGCGGGGTTTCGTCGACATCTGCGCCGCGCTTGGCGCTGTCGCGCAGCAGCAGCAGTTCGTGACCGACGCCGATTTGATTGAGGAGGTCGCGCCGCCGCGGACTGCGCGAGGCGAGGTAGATTCTTTTGTCGCTGATAGCCATGTCTGCGTGTGCCGTTTCGAGTGTGCCGTTTCTTACGCCCGATGATAGGGGTGATTATTCAGGATCGAGACTGCGCGGTACAACTGCTCGGCCAGTATCACCCGTACCAGGCCGTGCGGCAAGGTCAACGGTGATAGCGACCACAACCAGTCGGCACCAGATTTAAGCCGTGCCGCCGTGCCGTCGGCACCGCCGATGACGAACGCCACGTCACGCGCGTCGTCACGCCAGCGTGCCAGACGTTGCGCCAGTTGTTGCGTGGTGACGGCCTTGCCGGTTTCATCGAGCACGATTTTGATCACATCTTTTTGCAGTGCTGCATCGATACGCAACGCCTCTTTTTCCAGCACGCGCGTGGCAGCGCTGCTGCCGGGTTCGTCACGCCTGGCCTCGGGTTTCAG
>CAMBGJ010000301.1 GCA_945865805.1 Bordetella parapertussis | reverse complement strand
AGTGTGGTAATTGACATGCAAATCTTCCGCGACCGACCGCACGCTGCGATTCCCGCGAGAAAATACTTTAACCAATGCTTGCTCAATCAGACCTTCAGGATACGTGGATCTCACTTTCGCCTCGATATTTAAAATTCAAATTCTGAGGAGACAACTAGTCTGACACCAGGGGGTATGATACGTTTCGATGTCACTTCGTCGTGACTGAAACCTTACTCACCATTATTCGCCATGCCGAAAATACATGAATTTGATCTGCTCGTGCTCGGCTCGGGCGGTGCCGGATGCTGTGCCGCGCTTGCGGGCGCGGCAGCGGGGCTGTCCACCTGCCTTATCGATAAAGCGCCGCAGTTAGGCGGCGGCACGGCGGATTCGCTGGGCACGATCTGGATACCGAATAACCGCCTCGCCGCTGCGGCGGGGCTGGCGGACGACCATGAAACCGCGCTGCGTTATGCGCGTTTTGTCGCAGGCGGACAGGAAGTCGCGGCCAACCTTGAAGCCTACGTACGCGAAGCGCCACGCGTGCTCAATGCCCTGCTCGCGCTGGGCGTGCAATTGCGTCTGGCATTGGGCCTGCCCGACTACTTCGCGCCCGCTGGGCCGGGCAGTTGCGCGGACGGCAGGCGCATGGTCGAACCTGAATTGATCGCGCGCGCTGAACTAGGCACCTTCGCCAACAGCATCCGCCCCAGCATCCACAACGTCAGCGGCGTGGCCTGGAGCGACGGCGTCAAATGGGGCGGCTTTGCCAATCGCCGTAACTGGCCGCACGATGAAGTGCGGCGGCGTCAAGACGCGGGCCTACTCGCTTGTGGCGAAGCGTTGATCGGGCACATGGTTGCACGCATGCTCGCAAGCGGCGCAACCATCTGGCTCAACCGGGGTACCAAACGCTTGATCCTTCAAGAGGGCAAAGTCATCGGCGTAACACTCACAGACGGCACGACAGTCAACGCCCGGCGCGGCGTGATCCTCGCCACCGGCGGTTACGAAGGCAACCCCGAACTGGTGCGCCGCTTCGAGGGTTTTCCCCAATGGATGAACCCCTTCGCGCCCACCAACACCGGCGACGCGATCACGCTCACCGCGCCCGCAGGTGCAGGCATATCGCGCGTCGCCGTCAACAATTCGCTGTTCGTCGGTGCCGCCGTGCCGGGCCAGCCTGAAGCATTCTTCTCAGTGGGCCTGCGCGGCCTGCCCATGCCCGGCGCCATTGCCGTCAACGCGCGCAGCCAGCGCTTCTGCGACGAGACGCAGTTTCAGGATGTGGTGATGGCGCTACAGCAATACGACCGCGCCGCACGGCAATACGCTAACCTGCCCGCCTACATGATTTTCGACGACCGCTTCCGCCAACGTTATCCGGTGGCCAATGCACCACCGGGCCAAGCCGCACATCCATCCATCGTACGTGCAAATACCGTGCTGGAACTCGCGGCGGCACTGGGCATCGATGCCGCAGGCCTCACAGCCACCACACAGCGTTTCAATGCCGATGTCGCCGCAGGCCGCGACAGCGTCTTTGGCCGGGGCCAATCTGCCTTCTCGCGCAACAACGCGGGCGACGCACAATTGAAACTCAATCCGCAATTGGCGCCACTCGATCAACCGCCCTACTACGCCCTGCCGTTGAAGATGGGCGGCGTGTGCAGCGCGGGTCTGATGACGGATGCCAGCTCCCGCGTGCTCAATACAGCCGGTGATCCCATCAGCGGCTTGTACGCCTGCGGCAATACCGCCGCGCCTACGTTTCTCGGTGTGGGTTATCAGGGCGGAGCTTCCATAGGTGCGGGCATGGTGTTCGGCTTTCTTGCGGCGGAGCACGCGGCGGCACGCATTGACTGACGCCCAGGGCTCCACGATACTGCCTGCATACTTCATTGCATACTCTTTCATTAAAGGCGACACCATGACCGAACAGGAACTTTTCGACGAACTAAAAAAATCGACACGCCCACCATCACCAACGTGGTGGCAACTTATCCAGGCCGCCCGCATTGTCTGGAAATCTACAATCCGTGGAGCGAGAACTGGTACACCAACAACCTACTCTCGTGCTGGTACCCCGGCTTGGGGCCGATGGCGGGTTACGCGGTGACCTGCACTTATGGCCTGCCCGATCACACCTACAAAGGCCATAGCTGGATGACCGTGCTTGAGGCCATGGACAAGCTCGGCAAACCGTCGATCCTGTGCCTGCAACAAAAATTTCCTGCCGAGATCGCCGACAAGGTGGGGCTGTCCGGCGGCAATATGACTTCATCGATGCGTGCATGCGGCGCCATCGGTTGCGTGACCAACGGCCCGTCGCGCGACGTGCACGAAATTCGCCCGATGAATTTTCAGTATCTGACACGCGGCGTGTGCGCGGGCCACGGCCCGCAAGCAGTGCACGCGGTGCAGGTGCCGGAAAGTATTTCCGGCATGGATGTCGCGCCCGGCGAGATCATTCACATGGATGAAAACGGCGCGGTGAAATTCCCCGCCGACCGGCTGGAAGACGTGGTGCGCAGCGCCAAGGCGCTGCTCGCCGAGGAAGACGAGCGCGTCGGCCAATTGCTCAAGGTGAAAGGAATCGCGGCGGTCAAAGCGATCATGGCCGGGCATCAGTACGTAAAAAAGTGACAGGCCAAGGAGCGCTCCGATGGCGGGTGATGGCGCCGAGGTAGAATTGTGGAACCTGCACGTGCCGCTGATTCTGCCTATCCATTTACCCGAGGCGCGGTGACCGAAATCGGTTCGTTGCTGATCCTTGATCGCAGGCGTCCCAATAGTTCGCTCGCGTGACCCGGCGAGTTCAGGCAGACCAGCGCGGCAGGAGAAAATTTCTCGTAGAATCCAGCCTTCCCTTCCGTCGTTCCACCGATCTGTCGATCTATTCACCTGACAAGAATCAATGACCCATCCTAACGTCAAGTTCGCAGCCAGCACCAGCCATTTTGCCGACGCCAACGGCGTCAAACTCCACTACCTCGATTACGGCACGGCAGGACGCCGGCCGATGCTTTGCATCCACGGCGGCGCGGCGCACGCGCATTGGTTTGATTTTGTCGCACCGGGTTTGACGCCTGACCATCACGTGTTTTCGATGGATTTACGTGGACACGGTGACAGTGCATGGGCTGATCCGCACACCTACGCCTGGCAAAACTTCGCCAAGGACGTCAATGCCCTTGCCGAAAAACTCGATCTGCGCGACTACGTACTGATCGGCCATTCGATGGGCGGCATGGTATCGCTGGTGCATGCCGCGATGCATCCTGGCCGCATTGGCGCGCTCGTCATCGTCGACAGCGTCATGCTGATGCCGACGGAGCGCGTGGAAAGGATGCGTGCCTTCGGAGAAAAACCCGTGAAGCCCTACGCAAAGCAGGAGGAACTCATCGCGCGTTATCGCCTCGAAGGCGGTGAAAAGCCGATGGCGGCACCCGAGGTGCTTCAGCGCATGGCGCAGTTCAGCGGCAGGCAGAACGCCGACGGCACGTGGCGGCACAAGGCCGACCGTGGCGTATATGCGAATTTCACGCAGATCGCTGGCGTGCCGCTATGGGAAAAGATCAAGGTACCCGCGCTGGTGATCCGTGGCGGCGAGCACAGCCCGCGATTCACGCCCGAGGTGATGGCCGATATCCACACCAGAGCGCCACAAGTGCAGGTCGCAGAAGTGACGGCGTCAGATCATCATGTCACACTGGATAATCCGCAGGGCTTCGTGGATGTGGTGCGGAAGTTTTTGCAGGGGTGAACGAGGTTTTGCCTGCTTCCGCAAATCACGCGGCACGAGCGCTTATCCGTGTGCGCAAGCCCTCGTCCGGTGGCCCGCGATCGGCCTGACTCACTTTACAGAGGAAATCTTTATGGCATTCCCGATTAAGCTGGCCTGGTGCGCCATCATGGCCTTTGCGGGCAACGCAGCCACGGCACAAGACACTTCGGGCACTTACCCGAATCGCCCTATCCGCATCATTGTGCCTTATCCGCCCGGCGGCCCAACGGACATTATCACGCGCACCGTCGGGCAAAAACTCGCGGAAGCCTGGGGCCAGCCGGTGGTGGTCGACAACCGTCCGGGTGCTGGCGGCAACATTGGCACCGATCTGGTCGCGAAAGCCGCGCCCGACGGCTACACACTGGTGTTGAGCAACTTCGGGCCGTTTGCCATCAGTCCGGGCGTGTACGCGAAGCTGCCGTACGATCCGGTGAAAGACCTCACGCCGATCACTCTGGCGGCGACAGGGTGGTTTTTCGTGGTGGTCAATGCCACATCATCGGCGACTTCGATCAGGGAACTCATTGCACTGGCCAAGGCAAAGCCGGATGCGGTCACGTTCTCGTCGTCTGGCAACGCCAGCCCCAGCCATCTCGCCGCCGCGTTATTTCAGTCGAGCGCGGGGATACGGCTCACGCACGTGCCCTACAAAGGCGGTGCGCCGGCCGTCGCGGCGGTCATGGGCGGCGAAGTGCAAATGGCCATTGAAAGCCCGCCGCCCATAGTGCCGCAGGTGAAGGCCGGTAAACTGCGTGCGCTCGGCGCCGCGCGCTCCACCCGCTCGCCACTCTTACCCGACGTGCCAACCGTCGGTGAAGCAGGGCTGCCGGGCTTTGATGCGGGTTCCTGGTACGGCTTTCACGCACCGGCAGGCACACCCAAACCCATCATTGATAAATTGCACACGCAGATGGTCAAGGCGATGAACCTGCCGGAGATGCGTGAACGATTCGCCAGCGTCGGCACCGAAACCGTGGCGGGCACACCCGCCCAATTCGGCACCTTCGTTCAGACCGAGATCAAGAAGTGGAGCACAGTCATCAAGGCGACAGGTATCCGCATCGACTGATTCAGCTCTAACGCGGGATAACGACCATGCGGGCCGTAAGCTCGCGCACGTCGTTGCTATGCTCCAGCGCCTGCACGGCGTTGTAAAAACCGTCCCTCTGCCCCTGCGCCATGTGCCGAATCACGCAGCCATCGAATTTGGCCCGATGTAAATCGGCCGCCAAAGGCACGCCAGCATGATGCCCTACCGGGCGATCGATGCTTGCTGTAAACGTACGGCCATCATGCAGGGACACAACAATATCGGCATAAGAATCCCCTTCGCGTGCCAGTGTCTGCGCATCAAGCGGCGCGACATACACCAATGCCATCGTCTGCTTGATCGCGGGGTCGCTATAACTGTTGCCTTCGAAATGCGGTAGCGTGACTTCACGGTTGACCAGCGCACGCGCCAGCACGTATTGGGCACTGAGTTTCGCATCCAGCGCGCTGCGTGGCGCAGGCCGGTCGGTATGCGCGAGACGGCGTGCGGCGATGCGTGCGTCCACGCGCGCGACGTTACCCGTCGGCAGATTGTGCTCCCGCGTCAGCTTGAGCATGACGTCAACCGCCGCCTGCGTGCTGAGACAACACGGGTACTGCTTGATGGCGATGCCGGGCATCTCGATATCCCACGGCGTGCCCCACTTGGCGAGTATGCGGCCGATGTCGTAGTTGCCCGCGCCATTGAATATCTCCAGAAATCCCTGATGGTGTTCCAGGGCGTCGGCATTGCCGGTGAACCCCGCCGCAGCCAGGCGTGCCGCCAGCAGGCCGTTGCGCGAACTTTGCCCGATGTGCATCGGTTTACCCATCGAGCCCAGATTCGATTTGATGCCAGCCGCAAGCGACGCACACAGGGCGAGCGCGCGCGTTGTCTGTTCCGCGTCGAGCGACATGAGCCTGGCGCACGCCGCAGCGGCCCCGAATACGCCGAGTGTCGCGGTCGGATGCCAGCCTTTATCGTAGTGATGGAAATTAACGCCGCGCCCGAGACAGGTCTCGGTCTCGAAGCCCGCAACATAGGCGGTGAGTAATTCACGCCCACTCGCGCCGCGTTCCTCGGCCAACGCGATCAAAGCAGGCAAGATCGGCGACGACGGGTGGCCGCCCAAATTGTCGGTGCAGTCATCAAAATCGAGTACGTTGGCGGCAATGCCGTTGATAAAAGCCGCGTCGAGCGCACCGGCGCGCTGGGCGCTGCCCCACAACAAAGCCGGGCCGTTGACCACGCCACTCACGCGGCGCGCAATCAGACCCGCCTCATCATCCGAACCGGCGATACCCACCGCAAGCGTGTCCAGCACGCCGATTTTTGCGTAGTGCAATGCTTGCGGCGAGAGCGCGTCAAAGCGCGTGGCAACGATACGAGCGGCGAGCGCTTCGGCGAGTGTCATACGTAGGCCTGCACAATGTCCGGTAGGGGATGTCTATCGCTGATGCGTGGAAAAATCACGGCGCGATGACGTTACCACAGCGGCAGCAAGTCGGAACCACAGGCGGCGAGTATTGTGAGCGGCAGGCATATTCTGCAATGCAGAATATGAAGTCGATTAAGCGTAGCGCTTCGACTGCCTAAGCACTTGAATTTACTAGAATTTGTTGGCGGAGTGGACGGGACTCGAACCCGCGACCCCCGGCGTGACAGGCCGGTATTCTAACCAACTGAACTACCACTCCAAAACTTGCTGATACTGCTATGAAAACCGCTATGCACAGAGCCATTTACTTGGTGGGTGCTGACGGG
>CAMBGJ010000300.1 GCA_945865805.1 Bordetella parapertussis | reverse complement strand
AGCCCGGAATCGAAGCAAATCGGAGTTGTTCTGGCGTAGAATCCATGAGGGCAAAGACCTGTTGGTGTTGACGAATGTGTTTCTTGATAACTCACATTGTACCAATCACTTACGGTGTTCTTTGCCCTCTTTATGCAAAATTCAGGCTGGCTAGTCTATCGCCGTTGCGCGGCGGAGTTGAATCAACAGTTGCTTCAAGTCAGGGCGAATCAGCATTGCATTTTGGGCGCCTTCATTGCAGATAGAACAAATTGCCCGAAGATTGGACGGATCATCTCCGCCACCCTTACTTTTATCGATTACATGCCCGATGTGAAGACGTGTTTTGCGTGAGGGATCATAGGGATGCGGCTCGCCTGCCACGGCACCACACATCTGACAGGTAAATCCATTACGGTCAAGAACATAGGCACGCGTTTCTTTTGATATCGCACGAGAAAACGCTGGCTGCGGATGGGGTGTTTCCAGCAAATACTCACCAGGCTTTAAATCACTGCGGTCATTGTGCGTGAGAATCAAATAGCCTTCTTCCGTCCTCAGTTCACGAACACGCCGCGCCCACTCCGATTGATTTCCCGCGACAGTACGCAATTCACCGGATTCCATCACCCGGCCAATATTCGCTAAAAAATAAGCCCTCAGCTTTCCTCGAGCGCCACCCCGCAGCGCAACCGCCTTCCGTTTCCCGGGGCTTGTCATCGCTATGCGCGCTTGAGCTTTGGCTTTGCAGCCGCATTGAGCGCTGCTTTAATTTGCATACCTACCGCACAAGCTACGGGCGGCGGGAAAGCGTTACCGACTTGCCGATACGCAGAAGTCTTTTTCCCGCTAAAACTCCAGCTGTCCGGAAAGCCCTGAATGCGTGCCGCCATGCGTACAGTCAGTCGGGGCATGCCAACGAAGTCGGTTTACGGTGCACTATTTGCGATGCCCATTCCGTCTACGCCTATCGATGCCCATGCTTTTTTAGCGCGTGTTGGCCCGAGGTCGGGACCACCATGCTTTTTACTGCCGCCCACCAAGGTGGGCGCGATGTCGCATGCACGCTCTCGCCACTGTTCTGCTCCGCGCCAGCCATTCGCAGCCATCAAATCAAATAGCGATTCCCCAACAGTCGGCGCAGGTGATTCCAACGCAGAAGGCCAACTGAAATGTTCTGCAGTGGGTTTCCTCAAGGCCACAAAAACCACTCGCGGACGCAATTGCGGCACACCAAAATCACTGGCGTTGAGCAGCCGCCACTCTGCCGAATAACCCAGCTTCTTCAAGTCAGAGATCAATTTGGCACGATAGTCATCGAAAACTGAATCGAGTAAACCTCGAACATTTTCCAGCATTACAGCCTGTGGCTGGCATTCAACCACCAGGCGAAGCGCTTGCGGAAAGAGGTCTCTCTCGTCGTTACTGCCGAGTTGCTTGCCCGCTCTGGAAAATGGCGGACACGGCACGCCTCCACCCAAAAGTTCAATGCCTTTCCAATTTTCAGCCGAATAATGGTGCAGGTCTCCTTCAGTGACGCGCCACTGATTTCGATTCAGACGCAACGTTTGGCAAGCTTCCCGGTCAAGCTCCACAAGGCTTACATGGTCAAAACCTGCCTGCTCCAGGCCAAGCGCCTGTCCACCAGCTCCCGCACAAATTTCGATTGATGAATAACTCACATACGCCCCTATAAATATCTTGTGCCCAACCCTTTGCCATTCCGATTTCCCTATGCACAGGGCTGTATATAGTACCAGCTATCTCTGCAATGCACTATAAAACCATTCAGATAGCGTTGCAAACCGGATTTCAGGTCTCGCTATCGCAAGGGTGGGTAAAACGCCGTTCGTTTTGCCCGTGCGCCCCATCTCAAAAGGCTCAACATCCCGGCGTGGCCCACGCTGAACCGTGGATCACGACGTACTCGGTCTAAAGCCACTGAACGCAATCAAAACTGCGGCTCCAGCCCGCGCGCCCGATACACCTCTGCCGCAGCGGGTGTTTGCAGATAATCCAGAAGCGCCTGCGTCAGCGCGGGTTCCGTTGAGCGGGTAAAGAGTCCCGCGCGGCCCACGCTGATGCTGTTGATTTCCGCTGGCAGCGGTCCGACGTAATCCACGCCGGGCACCGCCATGATTTCCGGTATCTGCTGCACGGCGATGTCAGCGTCACCGCTGACGACAAATTCGGCGATGAGGCCGCCCGCGCGCGTCTTGGCCTTGATTTCATTGGCGATGCCGAGTTTTTCAATCAGCCCGGCGAAGTAGATGCCGCTCGCCCCCTCGGTGGTGTAGGCGACACAGCGCGCATTGAGCAAGGTGCGTTTGAAATCATCGACCGTGCCGATGTTGGGCCTCGGCGCACCTTGAATCACGCCGACGCCGATGCCGTTGCTGGTGAGTTTGCGCACGCTGGCGGCGACGATGTGGCCCTGCTTCACCACCTGATCCATCACACTGCCGCCGAGTATGCCGAGATCAGCGGTGTGGCCCGCGGTGATTTCGCGCAGCAAAATTTGCGCGGGTTCATACAGCGTTTCAATTTTGCAATCGTGCGTGCGCTCGAATTGCGGCAGCAACACGCGCAGCGACGACGACATGCCATTACCGGAATACAGCTTGAGGGTTTTCATTTCGACGCTCCTACAAAATAATCAATTAAAACACATACTTAAGATTGAACGGTGGATTTCGGTAAAGAGGCATGCAGCCCGGTGTGCGATCCGGCCGCTACTTCGCAATCAACCCCGTCTGCTTGCCAATCTTGCGGAAAATCTCGAGATCGTTCCGCAGTAGCCGCTCGAAATCGTCGGGGCCGGTCACGACGATTTCGAACTCCATGCGTGCGAGACGCTCTTTCACATCGGGCAACTCGGTTACGTGCAACACGTCCTTGTGGATTTTTCTCCGCAGCGCGAGCGATGTGCCAGCCGGCGCGGCCAAGGTAAAAGCGCCATCCCGGCCGTAAGTGGGAAAGGTCTCGGTCATCAACGGCACGTCCGGCAAAGCTGCGGAACGTCGCTGCGAGATCAGCGCAAGCGGCATGGATTGCCCGGCGCGGATCATCGGCAGTGCAACGCCGACCGCAACCACGGCGTACTGCACGCGCCCGGCGGCCACTTCGAGCGCGGCGTCGGGCGACGACTTGAATCCCACATGGGTCGCCGGTATGCCGCTAGTCAATTTGAAGCGCTCGGCGTTCATGTGCGAACTACTGCCGGCACCAGCAGAGCTGAACAACACCGGCTTCGGCTGTGCTTTGGCGTAGGCCACGAAATCCTTCACGGTCTTGGCACCAGTGGCGATCGACACGATCAACACCAGCGCGCTGCTGCCAAGAAACGCAACGCCGGCAAAATCCTTGACCACATCGTAGGGCAGTTTTTCATTCAGTGCCGCGTTCACCGCGAACTGCGACGACTGCAACAGCAGCGTATATCCATCCGGCGCGGCCTTGGCCACGATAGAGGCGGAGAGCGCCCCGCCCGCGCCGGGACGATTTTCCACCACCACCGGTTGCTTCCACAGTTCGCCGAGTTTGCTCGTCACGATGCGCGTCAAGCTGTCCGATTGACTGCCAGCGCCCACCGTCAGCACGCGCACCGGTTTGACGGGATAGGCACGTGTGTCCTGCGCGCTTGCAGGGCACACGCAGAGGGTGCAGGCGAAAATCGCAACGACCGTTTTCAGATGTGCGCTCATGAAACACCTCTGCCGTGGTTGGTGTGAAAATTGTAGGGGGCAATCGCGTAAACGGTATGGCACCCTTTGCAGAATACCTGTGGTTATACAACGAACGCGTGTTTATTCAGATGCGTAAACTGCAACTGGTAACAATCGCGTGCCGGGGCAGAACCGCCGTGGGTGGCAAACACCGAATCCGGCAGCAATGATCGCGCGGCGGCGCACACGGCGGCAGCGGAAGTGCCTTCGAGCATCACCACCCAGTTCGGATAATCGGTCGGGCGGCCCTGACGCTCAACCGGCTTCATGCCGCTCGCCGCCTGATCTGCGACGATGAAATGCGCGCCCGTGATGTCGTAGCGTTGCGCGCACGCGGGCAGCGCCTCTCCAATCAGAAAGCGTTCGAGTTTGTCCTCCTGTCCTGCCCGCGGATCAAACCGCAGTGTGAGCGCCGCGCCGCTCATGCCCTCGCCCAGCGAGGCACGTACGCGCGACAGTCCCCGGATGCTGTCGCGCACCACGGGCGTGGTTTTTAGCGTCAGTGGACTGGGATTATTGGCCTTGGCGAGGTACTCCGCGCCGGTGAGCACATCGAGGCCGTTGACTTCATACAGCGTCAGAAAATCACGATGCGCCTGGCCGGGAAACTGGCAGGGGAAAGCCGCGATATACCGCCGACCGCGTAAAAAACCGCGTATGGCTACGCGCCCTGTCATGTGTTCATGGCATTGCCACGCGTCGTACGCGGGCCGATCCGCGGGCGCGACGTTGGTCCAGTTGATCATCACGGCTTTGCCCAGCAACATGCCTTCCTCGCTGTCCTATTCGATGCGCGCGCCCGAAGCCGCGACGATGCGGCTCCAGTTGGCGATTTCACTGCGTATGTGAGCGGCAAACTGTTCCGGCGTGTTGGTCACTACCATGATGCTCTGCGCGGTGAGTTTGTCCCTGGTGTCGCGGTGTTCCACCGCCTTGAGCGTTTCAGCATGCATGCGCGCGAGGATCTCCCTGGGCAGCGCGGCAGGCGCGAGCAGACCCCACCACCCCGCGATGTCAAAGGCCGGAAAGCCCGCTTCCGCCACGGTGGGCACGTCGACCAATGGCGGAAAACGCTTCGCGCTGGTGACGGCAATCTGCCGCACGCGTCCGCTTTTCACCAGCGGCTGCGCCGAGATTGGCGCGGTGAAGTACAGATCCGCGTGGCCGGCGACCACATCCAGCAGCGCGGGCGCGGCACCTTTTTGCGGAATGTGCACCATGTCGATGGCGGCCAATTTTTTCAGATACTCGGCGGCGAGATGGCCAGGGCTGCCGCTGCCCGCCGAGGTGTAGTTGATCACGCCCGGCTTTGCCCTGGCGAGCGCGATCAAATCCCTGATCGTGCGCACCGGCAGCGACGGGTGTACCACCAGCAGATTGGGTGAAGCCGCCAACAGCGTAATTGGTGTGAACGCGGTCAACGGATCGTAGGGAATTTTTTTCATCAAGTGCTGATTGATGGCGAGATTGCTCGCCTGCCCGACCCAAAACGTGTAGCCGTCGGGCACCGCACGCGCCGCCAGTTCCGCGCCCACCAGCCCGGCGGCACCGGCGCGGTTTTCGGCGATGAACTGCTGGCCCATCGCCTCACTGAATTTTGCCGCCAACAAGCGCGCGAGGATGTCGGTGGCGCCGCCCGGTGTGTAGGGCACGATGATGCGCACGGACTTTACCGGATACGCCGGTGTGTGCGCCCACGCGCAGGCGTGCCATGCGCCGAGCATCAGCAGCAAAAAACGGCCCGAAATCATTCTGCGGTTTCCCCTGGGTTTTCCCGCAGCCAGTATAGCAGCGGCGACTGCAATTACGTGTGGATACGGGTGGATCGGGCGCGATTCAAACTGATGTCTACGCCGCAGGCATCGCTACCAGGAAACGCCTTCCCCTTCAGGGGCAAGGGATGGTCTGCGGGGCTGTGCAGCCAGTAGCTTAGACATCAGTTTGAATCGCACCCAAGCCGTAGGGTGCGCTCTGATCAGGCGCAGTATCGGGACAGCGTGTTCGCGAAACTGTGGTGCAACACGACGACTGGAAAAAGGATACCGCCGCGAGGCCCATCGAGAACATCTATCCCAACAGCGCGGATACGCGGCGTCTGATGGTGGCGCGGTTTGTCGGGTTGACGGCGGTGCCGCGGGGTTTGGGGTTGGCAAAGTAGATGATGCACTTTGAATGCCGTGAACTCCGCCACAACAGCCGCAGCGCGTACGTGGTCCAAGGCAGGCGGGAAAGCGCCGAAATTGCCGGGGATACAGCTATTTTTGGTGCGCCCCTCTCTGTGACCGCTATATAAGTAATTGATTTTTAACAATAAATTAAATAGGCACGGTTCATGCTTCATCGTTATCGGGCACTGAACCTGCCGTGACTCAATTCGCTGTAGGGGATTCGGGTAATTATTTCGACCTGCCCACAGACTGACTTTTGGACGAATGACAAACTGCCGGTTGAATCCCCCTTTTAACGAATCTATGCTGTGGAAAAATATTTTTCACAACGCAATTGTTGCATCGTGCGTTAGGTAGCGTACAACGGTATTTGTTACGAAGTGGTTGAATAGTCTAGTTACGGCGAATTTTAATAGGGGGCACCCGCTTTGGCGTTTTCATAATTTCTGAACGGGCGCTTCTGAATTTAAAGGAGAAACGTCATGATCGACTTATTCGAAAGCTACAAAACGCGCTACGCTGAATCGCAGGACGAGGAAATGTCGATTGAAGACTACCTTGCTCTGTGCAAGCGCGATTCGGGCGCCTATGCCAGCGCGGCCGAGCGCATGCTGGCCGCGATCGGAACGCCCGAAACCGTCGATACCCGCAATGACCAGCGCCTGTCGCGTATCTTTTCCAACCGCGTCATCAAACGTTATCCCGCC
>CAMBGJ010000299.1 GCA_945865805.1 Bordetella parapertussis | reverse complement strand
GCAGCCCGGAATCGAAGCAAATCGCAGTTGTTCTGGCGTAGAATCCGTGGTGGGCAAAGACCTGTTCGTGTTGACGAATGTGTTTCTCAATAACTCACATTGTACCAATCACTTACAGTGTTCTTTGCCCTTTTTATGCAAAATTCAGGTTAGTATGCGCTTACAAAAGTGCGGTCTGTTAGGCGATTAAAATTTATAAGTATTTGTGTTTATTGACATTATTTATACAGCCTTGGACTCGATGTCGCGGTAAAAAATATGTACCTTGCCCCTTCCCGGCAGATTGGGTATCTTTGGCTCCCTGCTGACCGCTGGTCACGCACCCGCCACGCGAGACCGAACGGCAGCCTTCCCCGGAAAGCCGCTTAACAATCGAACGTGGTGTAGTCTGGGGTCGCTACGGTTTACTGGCCATGGGAAATGGCCATGCACCGGGAACGGCAACGGGTCTGGGCGCTGCAGGCGTTATTACGGTTGTAACGGGTAACGCTAAACGGCCCGGTGAACTTCGTGATGCAGGTTTACCTGTTTTTTTCTTTGCTGCTTTTCTTACAGCCGGCTTCTTAGCCGGCTTTTTTTTGGCTGGCTTCGTTGTAGCCGGCTTTTTTTTGGCTGGCTTCGTTGTCGTCGGCTTTTTCGTGGCCTGTCTCGTGCTGGAGGGCTTTTGCTTACGCGGCGCAGCCTTGCTCACGGCTTTTTTCTTGGCCGCCTTCTTTTTACCTGCTTGTTTCGCTGCTTTTGCCATACGATCCTCCGTCGTCTGCGTTGCGGTTAACCGTTCGTGGTTACCGATGTCAAAAGTGTCAATGCAAGGGCGCGCCGCCCTGACTGGCCAGATTGCGATAGAGCAGATCCGCGTCCAGATGCACGCCGCCTTCCCACATCACGGCCTGCGAAACCGGATCGACCACGACCTTGAAAAAATCGTTCTCATTCACCCGCGCGCCATACGCGGTGGTCGCCATCAGGTCACCCAGATACACACGGCCATCAACACCGTCATCGAACTTGAGCCACAGCATGTAATCGCGTTCGGCACGCAATTCCATCACGGTACGCCGACCGGCTCTGCCACTGCGGTAGTAGTAACGCCGGTTAGTCAGGCTGTAGGCCACGGCATTTCTCCTCTTCGTCGAATTCGTCCGGAAGCATAAGAAAACTTTCCGGCGGAGCAAAAAAATCGGCGGCGCTGCCCCGCCGCACAGGGTGCGGAGCATGTCGCCGCCGGTGGCATGACTCTGTGAGAAATTAATCCCAGCTCAGTGCTCCACCCGTTTGGTATTCGGTGACACGGGTCTCGAAGAAATTTTTCTCTTTTTTCAGATCGATCATCTCCGCCATCCACGGGAACGGATTGGTGGCACCCTCGAACATCGGGTCCAGGCCAATCTGCTGCGCGCGCCGGTTGGCGATAAAGCGCAGGTATTCCTTGAACATGGTGGCGTTCAGGCCCAACACGCCGCGCGGCATGGTGTCTTCCGCGTAGCGATATTCGAGTTCGACGCCCTGCTTGAACAGCTCGCGGATTTCATCGCGGAACTCGGTGGTCCACAGATGCGGGTTTTCCATTTTGATGGTGTTGATGACGTCGATGCCAAAATTGCAGTGCATCGACTCGTCGCGCAGAATGTATTGATACTGCTCGGCGGCACCGGTCATTTTGTTCTGGCGGCCCAAGGCGAGTATTTGCGTGAAGCCGACGTAGAAAAACAGCCCCTCCATCAGGCAGGCGAACACGATCAGACTTTTCAGCAGCGCCTGATCGGATTCGGGCGTGCCGGTTTTGAACAGCGGATTGGTCAACGTGTCGATGAACGGAATCAGGAATTCATCCTTGGCGCGGATCGAGGCGATCTCGTGATAGGCGTTAAATACTTCGCCCTCGTTCAGCCCCAGGCTTTCGACGATGTACTGGTAAGCGTGCGTGTGGATCGCTTCTTCAAACGCCTGACGCAGCAGATACTGGCGGCACTCCGGCGCGGTGATGTGACGATAGGTGCCCAACACGATGTTGTTGGCGGCCAGCGAATCGGCGGTGACAAAAAACCCGAGGTTGCGCTTGACCAGCCGACGCTCGTCTTCGGTCAAACCATTGGGGTTTTTCCACAGCTCGATGTCGCGGCTCATCTGGATTTCCTGCGGCATCCAGTGATTGGCGCACGCCGACAGATACTTGTCCCACGCCCATTTGTATTTGAACGGCACCAGTTGATTGACATCCGTCTGGCCGTTGATGATGCGTTTGTCTGCGATATTGACGCGGCACATTTTCGCCGCGTCAGCCTGCTGCGGCGCAGCGGGCATGGCCATCGCCTGCGCTGGCATCACAGGTCGTGCACCATCCGCAACCACGGGCTGCAGGCCCAGCATGGGCTGGGGCGGGATGGCATCTTCAAATTGCAACATCGTTAGTCTCCTTTATTGGCTTTTTGGGTGGATACCTTGCAGCAGCATAGACAACTTTATGTTGTGTCGGTGTCGTCTTGGCGCAAGCTGTTACAGCGAACCCTGGGTGGAATACAAATAGCCTGTTAAGTTATTGTTTTATAAGAGATTTTTATTTATCTTACTGACAAGCCTCACATTCGGGATTGTCGATCGAGCAAAACTTTGCGTCCGTGGCCGGCGTGCCAGCCAACGCACCATCCGCGTTGACGGCGTTTAACTGGCCAGCGCGTCCGGTGGATTTTTCCGCCGAGGTGGCACCGAGCGTACGCAAATAGTAGGTGGTTTTTAGCCCTCTCAGCCAGGCGAGTTTATAAGTCTCGTCGAGTTTTTTGCCCGAAGCGCCCGCCATGTAGATATTGAGCGACTGCGATTGATCCACCCACTTCTGCCGCCGCGCCGCGCATTCCACCAGCCACTGCGGCTCGATTTCGAACGCGGTGGCGTAGAGACTGCGCACATCCGGCGGGATACGATCAATTTTCGCCAGCGAACCGTCGAAATATTTCAGATCGGAGATCATCACCTCGTCCCACAGATTGAGCTTTTTCAGATCGCGCACGAGGAACTCATTCACCACGGTGAATTCGCCCGACAGATTCGATTTCACATAGAGATTCTGATACGTCGGCTCAATACACTGCGACAAGCCTGTGATGTTGGCGATGGTGGCAGTAGGCGCGATGGCCACGCAGTTGGAGTTGCGCATACCCACTTGCTGGATACGTTTACGCAGGCTGTCCCAATCAAGCGTGGCGGAGGTATCGCACTCCACATACCCGCCGCGTTCGCCGGCCAACAGCTTCAGGCTATCCTGCGGCAGGATGCCACGCTCCCACAACGAACCCTTGAAGGTGGAATACGGGCCGCGTTCCTCGGCCAGATCGGTCGACGCGCGGTACGCGGTGTAGCACACCTGCTCCATCGAACGGTCCGAGAATTCTATGGCCGCTTGCGAGCCGTACGGGATGCGCAGCATGTGCAGACAATCCTGAAAACCCATGATGCCGAGACCCACCGGACGATGCTTGAAGTTGGAGTTGCGCGCCTTGTTGACCGAGTAAAAATTAAGATCGATCACGTTATCCAGCATGCGCATGGCGATGCCCACCGTGCGCTTTAATTTTTCCATGTCGAGCTTGCCGGTGGCCAGATCCAGATGCGCGGGCATGTTGACTGAACCCAGGTTGCACACGGCGATTTCATCGGGCCCGGTGTTCAAGGTGATTTCGGTGCACAGATTGGAGCTGTGGATAACGCCCACGTGCTGCTGCGGCGAACGCAGGTTACACGGGTCTTTAAACGTGATCCACGGATGCCCGGTCTCGAACAGCATGGTGAGCATTTTGCGCCACAGTTGCGCGGCGGGGATTTTCTTGTAGAGCTTCATCTCACCGCTGGCGCAGCGCGCCTCATACGCGACATAGGCTTTTTCAAACGCCGCGCCGAATTTCTCATGCAGATCCGGCACGTCGGAGGGCGAAAACAGCGTCCACTCGCCGCCTTCCATCACCCGCTTCATGAACAGATCGGGGATCCAGTTGGAGGTGTTCATGTCGTGCGTGCGACGCCGGTCGTCGCCGGTGTTTTTGCGCAGTTCGAGGAATTCTTCGATATCGAGGTGCCAGGTTTCCAGATACGAGCACACCGCACCCTTGCGCTTGCCACCCTGATTCACCGCGACCGCGGTGTCGTTCACCACTTTCAGGAACGGCACCACGCCCTGCGATTTGCCATTGGTGCCCTTGATGTAGGCGCCCAGCGCGCGCACCGGCGTCCAGTCGTTGCCGATGCCGCCGGCGTACTTCTGCAGCATGGCGTTTTCTTTAATCGCCTCGTAGATGCCGTCGAGATCGTCCGCCACCGTGGTTAGATAGCAGCTCGCCAGTTGCGAACGTCGCGTGCCGCTGTTAAACAGCGTGGGCGTGGAGCTCATGAAATCAAAGCTCGACAGCACGTTGTAAAACTCGATGGCGCGCGCCTCGCGGTGGCCTTCCGGTTCGTTCAGCGCCAGCCCCATCGCCACGCGCATGTAAAACACCTGCGGCAATTCGATACGCTGGCCCTGGATGTGCAGGAAGTAACGGTCATACAAAATCTGCAAACCGAGATAGGTGAATTTCAGATCGCGACTGGGGTCCAGCGCGGCACTCAGCGCTTTCAGATCGTAGTGGCCCAGGCGCTCGTCCAGCAGCTCGGCGGCGATGCCTTTTTGGATGAACTGCGGCAGGTATTCGGCGTAGAGCGTTTCCATCTCCGCCTGCGTCGCTTCCACGCCCAGCGTTTCCATGCGCAGGGTGTGCAGCAGGAGGCGCGCAGTGACGAAGGTATAGCTCGGGTCCTGCTCGATCAGCGCACGCGCGGCGAGAATCAGCGAGCGGCGCACTTCTTCCATCGGCACACCGTCGTAAAGATCGCGCTGCATGCCTTCCATCACCGCTTGCGCATTGACTTCGTGACCCAGGCCTTCGCAGGCGCTCGTCACCAGCGCGCTGATGTGCACCACGTCGAGCGGCCGCACGACGCCGTTTTCGGTGACGTTGATGCCAGGCTGAACGGTCGATGCATCCGTGGCTGCGGCCTGCTGCGTGGCGCGCTGGCTGGCACGCTCCTTGGCGCGTTCTTCGCGGTACAGCACATAGGCGCGCGCGGTGTGATGCTCGCCGCCGCGCATCAGCGCGAGTTCGACCTGATCCTGAATATCTTCGATATGGAACGTACCGCCGGACGGCTGCCGACGCATCAGCGCATTCACCACGTTGTCGGTCAGTTGCACCACCTGCACGCGCACGCGCGCACTGGCCGCACCTTGCCCGCCGTTCACCGCGATAAATGCCTTGGTCATGGCAATGGCGATCTTGGGCGGCTCAAAACCCACCACCGCGCCATTGCGGCGGATAATTTTGTATTGCGCATAGAGCGTTTCGCGCTGCGCGTTATCCCCGGATGCGGACGCGGAGGGAAAAACGGAGGCGTCGCTCGATGCAACGACAGACTGATTCACCGGGTTTGCCAAGTTCACTGATAACATGGGTGACCTCTTGATATTTATAGATTTTTTGTAACTATTCAGCCGCTTTGAACCCCTTCACCGCAGAGGCGCAAAGACGCAGAGGTTACGCAGAGAAGTGCATTTTTCTCTGCGGGAGTTCTCTGCGCCTTTGCGCCTCTGCGGTGAGGAGGTTTTACCATCGAGGCTGAACAGTCACGGTTTTTTAACCATTTACGCAACCGGCAAGCACTCGAACCCCCACCTCGCTGAGCACCAATACACCACTAACACCCAGAAGCACACTTAAGCGCTCGACACGCACTTACTACTCTCACGCACTCTCACGCACACCCACTTATCACCGAGCGCAAACCACGGCCCACGGCTTACAACGCGCTCCACACTGCCCTTGCCCGCCGTGCATGCCCGTAGCGGATTTCCCCAAAATTGCCGCACACGCCATTGCCGCACACTAGCCACGCACTCGCCAAGAACTACTGCTTACAGGTATACCAAGCAACGCCAAGCGTACCATCAAGTTACCGCGCCACTTTTTGATAGACCACTACATGTAGTAGTTCACACCGAGATTGCAACGAATTCTAGTGTCGGCATTTGGAGAACGCAACAGGTTTTTACACTTTTCTGAAAAGCTCTTGAAAAACAGCAAGAAACAGCGCTAAGCCCCGGTTTAATTGCATAATTTTTGAGCAACAAACGGCTAAAGTCGGGCGTTAAATAACGCCCCAAAATGGTGCATACAGAACGCTTGACGGGCTTTTTAACGGTCTTTGCGCAGAAAGCCGAGCAAAATCAAGACTGAACGTCGTTGCGGTCGTCGTCCGAAGCGATCAAAAATCGTAACTAATTGTTTTTATTGACTAATTTATCTTATCCCAGTCAAATGCAGGTCCAGGGTCGGTTTTTCGCCCCGGCGCGATGTCTGAATGCCCTTTGACATCGACGATGGGGTATCGACCCTTGAGCACTGCCAGCAATGCGCGCAGCCGGGCATATTGCGCATCCTCGAAAGGCATTTCATCCGCGCCTTCGAGTTCGATACCGAGCGAAAAATCATTGCAACGCTCGCGCCCGCGCCAGTTCGACACGCCCGCGTGCCAGGCCCGTTGCGTGCACGCGACAAACTGGATCAGCGCGCCGTCGCGCCGGATAAAAAAATGCGCCGACACCTTGAGATGGGCGATACCCGCGTAATACGGGTGCGTGGCCACCGGCAAACGATTTAGAA
>CAMBGJ010000298.1 GCA_945865805.1 Bordetella parapertussis | reverse complement strand
AGCGAATCCAGACTGACAGTGATGCGTTGCAGGCCGGCGGCTTTGAGCGCGCGCGCTTTTTTGGCGAGCGACGAGCCGTTGGTGGTGAGCGTTAAATCGAGACCGGGAATTTCGGCCAGCATGCCGATCAACTGCTCGATGTGGCGGCGCATCAGCGGCTCGCCGCCGGTCAGACGAATTTTTTCCACGCCGTGCAGCGTGAAGGCGCGCGCGAGGCGGGTGATTTCTTCAAACGACAACAAGGCGCTGCGTTCGAGGAATTGATAGTCCTTGCCGAACACTTCTTTCGGCATGCAATAGGTGCAGCGAAAGTTGCAGCGGTCGGTGATGGATATACGCAAGTCGCGCAGCGGCCTGCCGAGGCGGTCTCGGGTAGCGGGCGGCGGTGCGGGAGGAAGGGTCATGGCTACGTCGTTGATTCGGGAGGTGGATTATTGCAAATGTGGCGCGCCGTGGGGAATAAAATAACGCTTCAACGCGCAATCGTCCGGTATTGAGGCGATCAATGCCCACGCATATGCTGTCGATACAGTTCGCGTGCGGCCTCTTTTTTGGCTTCCGGCGTGGCGCTGGCCGCCGTTGCGGCGGGCGCGCCGTGCGAGTGACCGTCCATACGGTGGTGCCAATATTCCACTGCAGCCAGACACAGCAGCACCACGAGTATCAAATATTTCATGCCTTTGTCCGTCATACGGTCGCGGGTTTCGCCGCTGTCGTGAGTAGGGTTGAGTGCTACTATACCGCGATGGTGCGAGATTTTCTCCGCACGTCCCTTCAACACCGAAGTTTGAACTCCGAAAGCGGCTTTCGTCGTGGCTCACGTCAAAAAATTTGGTTTTCACTACGCTTGGGTGATTCTGGGCGCATCTTGCGTGCTGAACATTGTCAGCCGTGCCGATCAGGGATCGTTTGGAGTATTCATCGATCCGCTGGTGCAGGAGTTCGGCTGGAAGCGCGGCGACATTTCGTTTGCCTATTCGCTGGCGTTCATTATCGGTTTGCCCGCAGTAATGATCATGGGCTGGCTGGGCGACCGTTTCGGCGCGCGCGTGCTGATGCTTGGTGCCTCTCTGATGATCGGCGGCGGTACGGTGTTGTTGGGCACCATCACCGAGTTGTGGCACTTTTACGTGTATTACGCGGTGTTTGTCGGTTCGCTGGGCCACGCGGCATTCAGTGTGCTGTTGCCGGTGATTGTGACCAAGTGGTTTTACCGCCATATAGGTATTGCGCTCGGCATTTATTGGGCGGCGCAGGGCATCGGGCCGGTGATTTTTGCACCGCTGTTTCGCTGGATGATCGAGACGCGCGGCTGGTCCAACACCTTCATGGTGATCGGCATCGCGGTGGGCGTGCTCCTGGCCATCAGTTCGCTGTTTATTTTCAATACGCCCGAGACGCGGGGGCTGACCGCCTACGGCGCGGAGGATGCGGCCGGCAAGCCCAACACCGCCAACAACGTCACCGCCGCGCCGCCGTCGACCCTGCGCGAGGTGTTGCGCAACCGCACGGTGTGGCAGTTGATGAGCATTCACCATATTGGCTGCGTTGCGCACGCCATTATTCTGGCGCACGTGGTGTCGATGGCAACCTTCAAAGGCATACCGGGCGTGGAGGCCGCCGGTGTGTTGGCCACCATCGCGGGCACGTCGGTGATCAGCCGCTTTGCGTTCTCGGTGCTGGCGGAGCGGCTGGGTGGGCGCACCGTGCTGTCGATCGCGCTGCTGGGGCAAAGCCTGCCGGTGCTGGTGCTGTTTTTTGCCAACGATGCGTGGGTGTTTTACCTGTTCGCGGTGATGTTCGGCCTGTGCTATGGCGGTGAAATGGTCGGGTTCCCCATCATCAATAAACAGTTGTTTGGTGCAAAGGCCCCGCTGGGCACGATTTATTCCGTCGAAATGGTGGCCGCGACCACCGGCATGGCGTTGGGCGGCTGGCTCGGTGGCGGCTTGTTTGACATGTCCGGCAGCTACACCTGGTCGCTGATCGCCTCGCTGTCGATCGGCATACTGGGGTTGCCGTTGGCGCTGGCCTTGCCACGGCACAAGAAAGCGGCGGCGTAATCTGTAAAAAAATGCGGGAGATACCATTGGATTTGCAGGTCTACGGCATGCGCAACGTGATGGAGCAGGCCACCACCCACATCGCGCTGGATGCGATGTCCGGCGGCAAGGCAGCAGTGCAGCACGGCAACGTGGCGCATCTGGTTGGAGCGGATGCATCGATGAATTCGGCTTCGGTGGTACACACCGCCGAGGCACGCGCCATTTCCGCCGAGGTCGCAGAAGCTGTCGCCGATGTGGCGACCAACTACGACACGCAGTTTCTGCGTTTCTCGGCCAAGCGGCCGGATATGCGCATTCTGTGTACGGTAACGCGCGGGCTGTATCACATCGTCGCGCGGCGCTCGGCGGGCATCCGCTCGGTGGCGGATTTGCGTGGTAAACGCATCGCCACTTTTCCGCGCACGTCGTCGCATTACTATCTTGCCGGTGAGCTTAAGGCGCACGGCCTGAGTGAAAGCGACGTTGAGATCGTGGGCTTAGCACCCATTTTTGAAATCTCCAAGGCCATTATCGATAAGCGCGCCGACGCCATCTGCATCTGGGAACCAGCGTCGCAGGCCGCGCGCGACAGCCTCGGCGCGGATGCCATAGAACTCAAAACGCCCGGTGTACTAACGCCCTTGTTCAATTTGAACACCACCACGGCCAAGCTCGCCGAGGCTGGCAAGCGCCAACAAATGGTCGCGTTGATTCAACACCTGATTCGCGCCTCGGCGCTGGTGAAAACGCAGCCGCAAATCGGTTGCGACTGGCTGGCAAAATCATCCGGTTTTGATCGTGGCCAGATCGAGCGCGCGTTTCGCTACCACGACTACACAACTTGTATCGTGCCGAATCAACTCGACGTAATCGCCGGGCAGGAACCGTGGATCGCGGCGGAACAGGGCCGCACCCCACGCACGCGCGAGCAACTCGCCACGTTGCTGGATTACAGCGTGTACCACGAGGCCGTGGCGGGGATATAAGCGCGGCTATTAGGGGCTGGATGCTTGCGTCGCCAGCCCCCACTGGCGATCGGGTGACAACCGGCCAAGGCGCAACGTGGTGGCGTTGGCGCAACTGGGTGGCAATAGGTGTGTCGGAACTAACCCCGCTTCGCCAACTTATCCAGCAACGACCGGACGTTCGGCAAGTTCTCAATGTCCTGCAGCATTTGCGCCGTTTGTTGGGCTGCTTCCGCGCCGATGACTTCCGTTGCGTTGGTAATATATTTTTCGATCACTTGCGAGGGCGGCACGGGCCGACGGCAATCGCCCAGCGGAATTTCGATGGGCTGATGGATGGTTTTGCCTTTGGCGACGATGACCAGCACGCCCAGCGGGCCGTGCTTTTCTGATGCAGGGTCTTCGAGCGTTTTGAATTTGGCGAGATGCGATTGCAGTTCCTGCCGCTTGAACGCGGTATCCGAGAACGTGCTTTTGATGACGTAGCCGTCGAGTATCGCGGAGGCGACGGGGTATTCGTAGCCGAATTTGCCGGAGAACTCGCCCGCCGCCTTGACGCGAAAATACGGTTGCAGATGCGGCACGCGTATTTCGACGGATGTCAGGTCTTGCAGCGTCATGCCGGTTTGTTCGTGAAAGCGCAGCGCGGCGTCGATGGCCCCTTGCGCGATGTAGCCGCAGGGGTATTTTTTCAGTCGCCAGGTATCGGCGATGTGCCACTGCGGGAGTCCGGCTGTCGCCTTGTTGACGTCAACGCCCACCATGTTGCCAGCGGCCACTACGCTGTAGACGTAGCCCAGCGGTGCGTCGAGTGCGTCGAGGTTGGCTTCAAAGCCGCTGGCGGCGAGCTCCACTGCCATCACGCCGGCCTGCGAGGCGATGCCGCCGTGCAGCGGTTTGGTGTGGGTGCCGAAGTTGCCGGTGATGCCGCCTGACTGCGAGGCGGCGATGCCCCAGGCGTGGCGCTGCTGCGTGGCGTTCAGACCCAACAGGCGGCCCGACACGGTGGCGGAGGTCAACGAGCCGAACATCGCCGTGCTGTGCAGGCCGTGGAATTGATCCGGGCGTCGCGGCACGATGCGTGACAGCGCTTCGCCCACTTCGTAACCGGCGATGTAGGCTTCGAGCAATTCGCGGCCACTGCGGTTTTGCGTTTCGCCGGTGGCCAGCATGGCGGGCACCAGCACCACGCTGGGGTGGCCGAAGCTCGAGCAGTCGTCGAAATCGAGCGTGTGTCCCAGCGTGCCGTTGACCAGCGCGGCCAGCCACGTCGAGGTTTTGCGCGGCGTGCCTAGCACGGTGGCTTCGCTGGCGGTGCAGCGATCCACCATGGCTTGCACCTTGACGCCGGGGTCTTCGCCCACGCCTGCCAGCGCCACGCCGATCTGATCGAGTATCGCCAGCTTGGCGACGTCGATATCGCGTTGCGGGACTTTGCTTAGGCTGATGCCTGCTACGTAGTCTGCCAGTGTTTGTCCGAAAGACATGTGATTTCCCCTGTGGTGAGTGTGTGATCGATTTTGCGCCGGGTTATTGAACCCGTGCTCCCAGGGCCTGATAAATCCTGCCCCATTTTTCCGTTTCGACTTTGATGTAATTGGCGAATTCATCGGCATTCTTGTCGATGATGGCGGTGCCGCCCTGACTGGCGAGTTGCTCCGCGACATCCGTGCGGCGCACGATTTTTGCAGCCTCGGCACGCAGGCGAACGACGATGTCTTCCGGCGTGCCTGCGGGCGTCATCAGCCCAAACCAGGTGACTGTTTCAAAATTGGGATAACCCGATTCGGCTACCGTCGGCACTTGCGGCGTAACTGGGGATCGTTGTGCGCTGCTGACGGCCAGCGCGCGCAGGCGGTTGCTGCTGACATGTGGCGTGGCCGACAGCATATTGCAAAAGAAAATGCTCAAATGGCCGCCGAGCAAATCGGTCAGCGCGGGCGCGCTGCCTTTGTAGGGCACGTGCACCATGCTGATCTTTGCGGCGTGCATAAAAAGCTCGGTGGTGAGATGCGGGCTGGTCCAGTTGCCGGTGGAGGCGAAGTTGATCGCGCCGGGTTTGGCGCGTGCCAGCGCGACCAGATCCGCCAGCGTTTTTACCGGCATCGACGGATGCACCACCAGAATGAACGGCACCGAGGCGATACGCGCGATCGGCGCGAAATCGCGCGCGCTGAAAGTGACTTTGCTGGTGAGCGGAGCGGTGATCATGCTGGAGCCGCCCATGTGCAGGTTGTAGCCGTCGGCGGGCGCGCGTGCCGCGATCTCGGTACCGATAATGCCACCGGCGCCGGCGCGGTTGTCCACCACGAACGATTGACCCAGCGCTTCGCTGAATTTCGGCGTGACAATGCGCGTAACGATATCAAAGCCCGCGCCGGGCGGAAACGGTACGATGACGCGCACCGGTTTGACGGGGTAGGGTGCCTGCGCCCAGCAAGCCGTGGCTGAAAGCAGGGTGGCCAGCGCCATGCCTGCGCGCGGGATGCGGTACCGGTGGCGAACGGTTGATGTGTATTGGGACATGGTGCATGCCATCATAAGCGTATCTCCCCGGGGCGAGCAAATGGGTGAGCGTTGCAATTCACCGCTGAATCCATGATGTGTAAATTCGCTTGCAGAGCGCGCAATCCGCTGTGCAAGTCGTGCAGTGACGCACAATGAAGATTGACGGCATGCCTCACGCAGACTAGATTGTAGTCCGTCAGAACAACGCCATCAAAACCAGCACGATCGCTTTCACACAGGAGAAATCTCATGGCCGAAACCCCCACCTTCGGACGCTACGCCGAAATTCCTGTCGACAAAATGACACCGGAGCAGAAGGAAGGCTACCAGTCGCTGCTGGAAAATCGCGGCCGCTTGCCTGGCCCCAACAAGATTTGGGTGCATAACCCGAAGCTGGCGAAAGTGATGGGGCCGCTGGGCGCGCATTTTCGCACCGGCTACTCGCTGAGTGAACGCGAACGCGAAATCGCGGTGTGCATTATCAACGCCAAATTTCATTCGGGTTACCCCACCGGCGCGCATGAACGTGCCGCCAAGGCCGCCGGGCTGCCCGCTGAAAAAGTGGAAGCGATACTTACGGGACTGACCACCTCGTTCACCGACAAGCGCGAACAGGTGATTTACGAAATGGGCACCTGCCTCGCCAAATCGCGCTGGGTGTCGAAAGGCCTCTACGACCGCGCGGTGGAAGCGCTGGGCCATGTCGGCATCACCGACGTGATCACGTTGATGGGGTTTTATTCCAGCGTGGCGATGACTCTGGCGTTTTATGATGTACCGGCGGGTGCGACAGGTATCGAACGTTGAAAACTGCGGTGTTGGCGGTGCTGGCTGCCACGGCTGCGCCCTGGGCTGATGCGAACGCGCAGGCCACTTCGACAGGCTCAGGACAGGCCTATCCCGTCAAGCCGGTGCGCTACATCGTGCCGTTTCCTGCAGGTGCGTCGCTGGATATCGTGGGGCGGTTATTGTCCGACCGGCTGAGCCGCATCTGGGGCCAGCAGGTGGTGGTGGATAACCGTTCCGGCGCGGGTGGCACGGTGGGTGCGGGCATCGCCGCGCGCGCGGCACCGGATGGCTACACCTTGTTTCAGTGCAATATTGCGTCGAACGCGATTGCCGCTTCGCTGTATGCCAAGTTGTCATACGATCCGCCGCGCGATTTTGCGCCGATTACGCGCATCGGCACTACC
>CAMBGJ010000297.1 GCA_945865805.1 Bordetella parapertussis | reverse complement strand
GACCGCACCAATGGCAAGCCGATCGCCGCGCACCCGTTCACCGACCAGAACTGGGCCAAATACATCGATCTGAAAACCGGCCGTCCGGTGTTGACCGATCTCTACGATAAAGCAGTGAAGGGTGAAACCATCGCCATCAATCCGCGATTGGGCACCAACGCCAGCTTGTCGGCGTACAACCCGCGCACCGGCATGCTGTATCTGAACTCGTGGGAAATTTATCGCGTGATGAAATTTGTCGATGTGAAACTGGTGGTCGGCAGCAGTTACATTGGCGTTGATTCCAGTTCCAAGATTCCCGACATTACCGGCTACCACGTGGCAATGAATCCGCTCACCGGCAAAACCGCATGGAAGATTCCGCTGCGCGACTTTGCGGTGTCGGCGGGCACGCTGGGCACCGACGGCGGGCTGCTCTTCACCGGCAAACTCACCGGCGAAGTCATCGCGCTCGATCAGGCCGATGGCAAGCAGTTATGGCAATTCAAAACCGGCTCCAGCATCAACGCGCCGGTGATCACCTATACCCACAAGGGCCAGCAGTACATCTCCGTGCTGTCGGGGCGTGGCGGCAGTAATCCTAGCCGCTCGGCGGGCGCGATTATTCCTACCGGCGGTTCGGTGTGGACGTTTGCGTTGATGAAGGATTGATGGCCGGGTAGCGATATTGTTCACTTAACCTCCGTTCGCCCCGAGCCCTGTCGAAGGGTCTTGCTAAGCCACAGGGCTTCGACAAGCTCAGCCCGAACGGAAGGTGGGTTAAGCGGGCAGGCCTTTCCTTGCGCTAAAAGGGGAGGGTAAGGTGCGCATCGCCCACGCGGATTACGATGTACGCGTGCGCGATGCACACTCTCCTGATCTCACCGATACCGATGCAGCTCCTCATAAAACTCCTGCATCATGAATTCCTCCAGCCCGCCGTTGTCTCGTGCACGCGCCGACAGCGTGAGGTTTTTGCCCACGCGTCTTGAGTACCACTGAAAGTCGCCGCGCTCGTGGTCGCGGATTAGCGCGATGATTTTGCGGATGACGGCGACGTCGATGTCGCTGTGGCTGTCCTTGCGCACCTCGATCAACTGCGGCACTGCGCGGCCGAAATTGTGATTCCAGCCATAGAACATGAATTCGGCGTAGTCGTAGCCGCGGCGGCGTATCTGGAACAGACCACCGCTGGGCGTGGGTGGTTTTTCGCCGAAGGTGATGGTCGGCTTTGGCTTTAACGCGGCACTCGTCTGCGCCCCTCGATTCGCTGTTTCCGCCACGTCAGCCGGCGGTGCATCGTCGCCCCGCGCGCGCTGGCGTGCCGCGATATACGCCGCGAGATCGGTTTCAACCGGGGGCGTCGTGGTGGCTTGCGGTGTTGGTTTGGCGGGCGGCTCTGATGGCGCTGGCGCGGTGAACGCCGGTGCGGCAGGCTGCGGCTTTGCCAGCGCGATCACCGGTGCGGCAGGCGCCTTCGCCGGGGGTGGCGCAGGCGCTGCCCGCGCGGCACGCGGCGGATGAGGGGCAGTCACCCTTGGCGCTGATTGCGCTGGTTCCGCCGACTGCGGTGCGGATCGCAAATACGCGGTGAGCGGCGGCGGCACCGGTTCGCTGGCGTTGGGCTTCATCAGCGGCGGCGCCCACAGCAACAGCGCCACGTGCAGCAGCAGCGAAACCGCCACCCAAATCGCGATGGTGGGTATGGTTACGCCGTCGTGACGCGGACGATAATCGTCGTAGGTGGCACTCATGCCGTGCTCAAATGCCAGTGGCGAGCTTTAAAAATAATTCAATTAAAACAATAGTTTACACCAAAGCCCCCAAGCTGCAGCCCGGTGGTGTTGGCGTCCCGCCTAGCCGATATTGAGCAACACCACGCGTTTGCCGAGCATCACCACGCTGCCGTTCAGCCGGTTGTTGCCGGTGTCGCTGAACTCAAAATCATACGCGCGCTGCAATTGCACATGGCCTTCGTTGTCGCGCGCGAGTTTCAGGCTGCGGATGCCCACGGTGTCATCGAGAAACAGCAGGTTTTCCGACTGACACGCGTCGCGTGCGGCGCGCACTGCGATTTCACGCGCGTTGAGGCTGTCGTACCACAACCAGCCCAGCACTAAGAGCAGAATCAGTCCGGCAAGTTCCATGTTCGGACTATCTCGTCACGATTCCACCGCCACCTGCACGGTGTCCTGCCCGGCGCTGACCCACACCTGGCCCTCCTGCACGGTGTAGCTTAAATCCATGCCGCGCTGCGCGAGTTTTGCCATCGCGAGGCTGGCGTCGCGCGCAATAGTGCGGATGCCGAGGTTACGCGTGCGCGCAGCGGTGGCGGCAATCTCTCCGCGCCACTGCGCGGCGGCGGCGCCGCCGTAGCTGTAGACCAGCACCTGTGTTGCCCGCCCACACGCTTTGCGCAGACGCTTTTCATCGGGCTGGCCGACATCGATCCACAATTGAATCGCGCCGGTCAAATCCTTGAGCCACAACGCGGGTTCGTCGTCGTCGCTGACGCCCTTGCCGAATTCCAGCCGCTCTTCGGCGTGCAGCGCGAACGCGAGCAGCCGCACCATCATGCGCTCATCGGTTTCGGAGGGATGCCGCGCCAGTGTCAGCGCATGCGTGGCGTAATAGTTGCGATCCATGTCGCTGACCTGCACGGATGCTTTGAAGATGGTGGCCTTGAGCGCCATGATTCAGCGCCGCTCAACGGCGAAACATCCGCGCGCATGCCCGTAACGGTGCGCGCGGATAAAGTTTTTAAAATCCTTTAAAAACATATACTTATGCATTATACCGCTTTGCGCCCTGCTTGCAGTTGCTCGGCGATAAAACCCTTCACCCTATTCTGCGCGCGCGTGGTGGCCTCGCTCGGTTCTGCCACCCACTCGTGGCTGCAGCCTTCATACAACTCGTACTGACAGTGGCCGCCTGCCTTGCGATACGCGGCGGAGAAGGTTTCCTGAATCACCGGAATCACGTTGTCGTCCAACCCACCCTGCATAATGTGCATCGGCGGCAATTCCACTTTTTCGCCGCGCTCGATCATTTCTTGCGGATTGGCTTCGTGGATGGATTCCCACGGATTAAAGAAGGTGGTGCTGTTCTTGATCATGTGCTCGCGCTTCATTTTCTCGGCCTGCTTGAAGCGCGCGAACGGATCGCTGATCGGCGAACGCGTGGCGATATACGCTACGCGCGAATTGATGCCCGGCGCGCCTGGCACCGCGTGTACGTTATAGCGCCCGTCGTTGGGCCGCATGCCGAGCAACTGCGCCACATGACCGCCGCTGGAACTGCCCAGCACGCCCAGCGTGGATGAATCGCCCTTCCATTCGATGGCTTTGGATTTCAACCAGCGGATGCCGTAGCTCGCCTCCTGCACACACGCGGGATACGGTGCCTCCGGTGCTTGCGACATATCGATGGCCACCACCAGCACACCGCTCTTGGCGATGGCGTCGTCCATCGGCGCATTGGCGTGGCGATCCTTGTTGTTCCATGCACCGCCGTGCAGATCGAGCAGCACGGGGAATGGGCCCTCGCCTTGGGGCTGATAAATGCGCGCCATCAATTGGCGCGTGGCGGTTTTGCGGAATTCAACATCCCAGACCTTGATCTCGAATTGGGCGGCGGGATTGTATGGGGTGGGCATGGCGGGGTTCCTTTCGACGTGGGCTGATCGGGCTGAGGCGAGGCCCTTTGAATATCGCTATTCGGGTGCACTGTCAATGCTCTTTCATGGATTCAAAACTCGGGCTACACTGTAGTCCCCGCAACTTTGAAAGGAGGTGATCCCGTGAATGACCGAATAGGCACGACCCTGCTGGATGACGTACTGGACTCAAACTGCGCGGCCGTACACTGCGGATCAACCCGAACCAAAGGACAGCTCGCCGGATAGCAGGTTGGTGTGTCTGAGCTTTAAGCAGCGCCCCGTGGATTTTCACGGGGCGTTTGTGTTTGGGATGGGCGCCCAGCCACGATCGTGATTCAAACGGATGTGGAGCAAGCTCCCGCACGCCAAATAACACCGGTTCTTGCGTCACGACGCCACATCAGTTTGAATCGCACCCCCCGGTCAAGGGCGCGCCGGGCGTGGTGCGCCGCTTTACCAATGTGCACACGTCGGAAACCGGGCGGCTGTTGGTGATCATTCACGTGCAAACGGCAGAGCAGAGCGACCGCATCGCCTGCCAGCCGGCGCTGCGCGACGCCATCGAACAAAAGCACGGGCAAAAAACCGTGGATGCGCTGGATCGTATTGGGATACGGTTTGATGCGGGGGTGGTTAAGTAGCCTTTTGGCGTCATGTGCTGGGTAGCAGGGCGCTGCAAAGTTGAGCGCCTGACCTTCGACTTAGCCGTGCCATGCAACGCGAGCGGAACAAAGGCGCTTTTGGTCATGGGTATATGCTGCGCCGCAGCGTGCGTCGACGTATGAACAGAGGCAATCGCAAATTGATCTGATGGCCATTGTCAGAGTAGTTACTTGGCGATTGGCTGGATACGACCCGTTGTTGACGGTAACGACGGGCAGCTATCGGGCATTTAGTTTGAGTAGTGGCGTGAATTCATTTCGTGCAATGCGATAATGCAAGATCTCCACGCCTACTTCTCATATTATCGTGTCCGCCCACCATGGCATTCTCCTTGAACTAGCTGGTGACCCAGCGAGACAGGCAGTATCGACCATTCGGGCATACATCTATCAGGTTTGGCAGTCAGTTGACGCTTGGCTCCAGCTTTCGGACGATGATGTAATTTTCGTGGAGGGAGCAGAAGACTTCGATAAAGTCGGTGCCGACGGCGCAACTACAACACAAATAAAGAACGAGGCTGCGAGCATTTCGCTGAACAATCAACGCGCCCACGAAGCTTTGGAGAACTTCTGGGCCCTAAGCGAACGGGAACCCAATCGTCGTGTTGATTTTCACTACATAGCAACGGCGGACGCTGCCACTGAACGCGATGGCGATTTCGGAGTTATCTGCGGCATAGAAGCTTGGCGTATCGCTCGGACAAACTCCGCGATGGCTGGCGTCATCCAGACTTACCTCACTCAGAAGTTGTCCAATGCCAGCCCGCTTCGAGCGTTCTTGTCCTCGGCAACGCCTGAGCAAGTGCAACTCAAACTCATTCGCCGCTTCCATTGGTTTTTGAACCAACCGGGCATTGATGAAATTAGGCAGAGCGTGGATGATCGGTTGACAGTTCGTCTTTCAAACATGCGCTACCCGCTGTCGTACTTGGAGCGGGTCAGGAATCATCTGTACGCATTCACATGGGATACGCTCGTCAAACCGGAATCGAAAAATCGCCGCCTCACCGCCGCAGACTTGGTGCGACAGTTTGACGCCGCTACTACCGGAAACTTGGCGATTCCTGTCCATCAGTATGAGCAGTTTGTACAAATATTCCGCTCAGGCGCTTTCGATCCCGGCGGCGCGCTCTTAGGAATGATGCGCCAGCCGGTTCCGAGCGTGCCATCGCCGTTGTTAGCCTGAAATCAACTCGTAAGTCGAATCCGTAAGCTTGTAGACGAACGTAAGGCAGTGCTACTCACCGGCACTGTTTTCAAAGGCAAGACCACGTTAGCTCAGATCGTGGCAAATGAGCTTTGCCCTGACGCTTGGTGGTTCCCGGTATCTTCCCGCAGTGGCACGGAAACGGACAACCTGCTGCGTGCATTGGCTGCGGTTGTCGACCAAGACTCCGCTCCTGCAATCATAGTCATAGATGATCTGGACCTATCTCCCAGTTTGCATGCCGCATATCGACATTCGCTGGCGCTCGTGGTCCACCGCGCAAATCGGGTAGGACGCGGACTGCTCATGACCGCGCGCGGAGCATCAAGCACGGCAGCGCAACTTTCCGACTTCAACGGCATTGAAGCAGTGAACGTGACTGAAATGTCCAGCGAAGAAGTCCAATACCATTGCGTCGCAAACGGATGCGCAGAAAATCTTTCGAAGGTTTGGGGGCCGCTGATTCACGTACTGACGCGCGGCCATCCGAAGCTCATTCAGGTGCGAATTGCAGAACTCGCCTCAACCCGCTGGCCACCGCCGCTGTCGACAGATGTAATCACACAGTCGACGGCCCTCGCTTCTGCCAAGCAAGCGGCGCGTCAGCTTTTGTGCGAATTGGTAACCCCGGAAACGGCGGAATTTGTCTACACAGCGGCCGAAGCAAGTGTGCCGATGACCCGTCAGATGCTGTTAGTGCTACTTGATGCTACAGGCGGCGCTGTGAATGGGGGTGATGTCATCGACTCCTTAAGTGGCAAATGGTTCGAGTCAGTTGCCGACCGACCGATTGCGGGTTACCCCGATGCTCCATGGTTCCGCTGCTGAGGTTTGGTTGCTTGATAAACAACGGCAGGCCCATCGTCGCATATACGACGCAATACTCGGAGTTAGAACGCTGGACGTCATTGACGCTGCTGCTCTGCTGTTGCATGCGTTCGCTGCCAATGATGAATCGCGCCTGATGCACTGTGCTCGAGTGCTCGAAGGTATCGATGAAAAGAAAGTCTCCAGTGCAATCTATCACCAGTTGCTGTGGCTTCCGCTTGTTGCCTTGGTACCAGGGCAGCGGTTTTTCGATGCCAATCCTTCCGTCAGCGCGGCATTGCGACACCTTCAATTCTCTGTAGCGCGGAATTTTGCAAGCTAGTTGTCGCCTGATTGTTTGTATTCAAGCTGCTTTTTTGAGTTCTACAGGTTGTTCCTTTCGATTGCGTTCT
>CAMBGJ010000296.1 GCA_945865805.1 Bordetella parapertussis | reverse complement strand
GCCCGCGGACCCAGCGTACGGATCTTGGGCAGGTCCTGTTGATACCGTTCCAGGGGCGTTTTGCCTGACAGCCCCTCGTGCGGCGTGCGGTGATAGACCACTTCCAGCCATGCCCAGAAGCGCGCATTCAGGTCATCCATGCTGGTGATGTGGCGCTCATCAAGTTCAGATATCCCCCGCCGCATACAGCCCCGGCACCGTGGTCTCCGCCTTTTCATTGACGTACACACCGGACGCGCTGTGACCGCTGCAAAACCCGATCTCCGAAATGTGCATCTCGATCATGCCGCTGCGATAGTTGGTGCTGCGGCCCTCATGAAAACGCCCACGGCTCGGCCGTTCATTGGTGTGCAGAATGTGCTCGATGGTCTGGATGGTTTCTTCAGCCAGATGATCGAGCTTGAGAAACACCGGGCCATTGCCGCTCTGAAGTTCGTTGTAGAACTCCTGCATCATTTGTCCGCTCCAGTAGTCACACTCGATAAAGCGGTCGCCTTTGGCGTTGGCGGTATAGCCGCCGAAAGGCCCCGTGACATAGGCGCAGGCTGGCCCGTTGTAATCCTTGATCAACGGGTTGATCTGAAAACATTCGAGATTGGATAACTCGGCACCGGCATGAAACGCCATGCTGTAACCATCGCCGGCGTTGGTCGGGTTTTCATAAGTGCCGAACAGGTAACCGGATGTCGGCAGACCGATACGCCCCGCAGCGCCACAGCACAGAATCACGGCCTTGGCACGCACCACCACAAAGTCACCGGAGCGGCAGTCGAAACCCAGCAGCCCTGCCACCTGGCCTTTGTTGTCCATCAGGATGCGCGTGGCGACCACACGATTGGTCACATCAACCCGCGCGCGCTTTAGCTGGCGGTACAGCACCTTTTTCATGTGATGCCCTTCCGGCATCGGCAGCACGTAAGAGCCGATGTGATGCACCTTGCGCACTGCGTAGTCGCCGGTTTCGTCCTTTTCGAATTTCACGCCCCAACGATCCAGCTCCTCGATTGTTTTGAAGCTGTTCGAGGCATAGGCATAGACTGTCGCCTGATTCACAATGCCATCATTTGCAATGGTGATTTCCCTGGTGTACTGCTCGGGCGTGGCATGCCCGGGAATGTCGGCGTTATTCAAGCCATCCATACCCATGGAAATCGCGCCACTACGCTTGACGTTGGCTTTCTCCAGCAGCATGACTTTGAGTTTGGGGTTGCGCTCCTTGGCCTTTACCGCAGCCATAGGACCAGCCGTACCGCCACCAACAACCAGCACATCTGTTTGCATTTCCACGATTTTCAATTGTTGACTCCCTTTGATCCTTTTGATCCATTGGATAACTGCTCAGAGGCACTTGCACGCTTCCTGCTGCGGCGGCCGACCATCATGAAATACTGGAAGGCATCGCCGCGGTAATACAGATATTCAAAATCCAGCGGCTGGCCGTCGACAGCCATGGTCAAGCGCTCGATGCGCAACACCGGCGAGCCTTCTGCCACAGCCAGCGCTTCGGCAACCGGGCCGCAAGACGCGATGCCCGAGCACGCGCGAATACGTTTCATGACCGGAAGCCGACATGGCCTCGCCAAAACCCTCGAGACGCATAAGGCTTTGCACCGCCTTGGGTTTGGCAGCAAAGGTGCCCTTGCCGTGGATCTTGAAAATCAGCCCTTCCTTTTGCAGATCGTTAAGGGCTTGACGAACGGTGATACGGCTGACGCCGAACGCTTTCACCATGTCATTTTCAGAGGGCATTTTGCCGTTGGCGGCAAATGCCCCATCAGCAATGCGGCTGCGCAGAATGTCGCGAATTTGAGAATACAGCGGCACCGGCGATGCGGGATTCAACACGCCCGGCAGGGATCGACGGGCGGCGTTAATGGTGGACCGCTTTCCATCCGCTGTCAGCGCGCCAGGCGCGTCCGCATTCAACGGCGATTGCGCGTTGAGCGTTGCGGGGGCACTGTTTATCACTTGTATCAACATCTTGCTACAAGTAATAACAAGCACCGTGCCAGCTTTGGTGGCAATCGCCGAAACTAATTATTTCCCCTTTTTTATCATATAGTTATGAATTATCGTGCAATCTGGATTTAGCGCTTGGGAACAAGGATTTCGCACGCCAATTGTGCAGCGCACCGAAATTCTGACCGATTGGGGGCAGCCGGCGCAAAGGCTGGCGGAACTTGTATTAACGAATATAGACTGTGGCTAAGCCGACACGCGCAGGTGCCGCTACGCGTGCCATAATCCCGCCATCAACGTTAATACCGCACACTCTATGATGCAAATGTCACAAACCCGCCGCGCGCTGCTCTGGGCCGCGATGGCCTTGATCGTAGTGGCGCTGTGCGTACTGAGTTTTCGCGGTTACTTGAGTACGGAGATGCTGCTAAATTTTGCCAATGCGTTTTACTGCTGACGGTGTAGCCTCGGCGGCTTCACATCACCTTTGTTCCAGTGCGGACGGGCTTAACAGGAGGCCGGCAACTGCAATAAAAACCATGAGCAGATTCACGCTGGCTTTACTCCCTATCAGATCAAGGTTGTGGCACGTGACAACCGTAGCCAGTTAAATTTTGCGATTCATCCCACTATCGTGTGATGCAATATTAACCCCGTCATTCCCGCAAAATCGGGAATCTATAACACCGTTCCCTATGCCACTCCCTACGGATTCCCGCTTTCGCGGGAATGACAGGGAGCGTTTTTTGACATGACCGGAATGACGTTGGACATCCACCGTTGTCACCCTTGCGACAAAAATGTCTGCCTTCGCCACTTCGAAACTACCCACGCGCCGCCGCGTTAACCGTATTTTCCACCAGCATCGCCACCGTCATCGGCCCCACGCCACCTGGCACCGGGGTGATCCAACCGGCAATTTCCTTCACTTCGTCAAACGCCACATCGCCTGCGATTTTGCCGCTGGGTAAGCGGTTAATGCCGACGTCGATTACTGCCGCGCCAGGCTTGACCATGTTCCCCGTCACCAGCGCCGCCTTACCCGTGGCCACCACCAGTATGTCGGCCTGCCGCGTAATCGCGCCGAGATCCGGCGTGCGTGAGTTGCATACGGTGACTGTGGCGCCGCGTCCGATCAGCAGCAGTGCCACTGGCTTGCCAACGATATTGCTGCGCCCCACCACCACCGCGTGGCGGCCTTCAATGGGAATGTTGGCACTGTCGAGCATCACCATCGTCGCGCGCGACGTGCAGGGCAAAATGCCCGGCGCGCCTTCGACCAGCGCACCGAGGTTTTGCCAGTTAAAACCATCCACGTCTTTTTCCACGGCAATCGCTTGCGACAGCCGCCGGGCATCCAGATGCTTGGGCACCGGCAGTTGCACGATGATGCCGTGCACCTTGGGATCACGATTGAGCTGATCCAATAATTGCAGCACATCCTGTTCGCTGCAGGTGCCGGGCATTTCGCGGTGTATGGAGGCCACGCCGACCTCGGTGCAGGCGCGCACTTTGTTACGCACATAAATGCGTGAGGCGGGATCCTCGCCCACCTGCACGGTCGCCAGACCAGGCGTGATGCCGCGCGCCTGTAGTGACGTAACTATTTGTTTTAATTGAGAAAGTTTTTCTTTGGCCAGCCCCGCGCCGTCGATCAGTTGTGCCGTCATGATGCGATTTATTCCGAGATCAGCGCGCCAGATTGCCCAGCGCGGATTTATTTAGCCGGCGCCTTGACCGGCGGCGGCGCGGCAGGCGGCACGACTTGTCCGGGCTGCAGCAACTGAAAAAATATTTCGTCCTGCTTGATCATGCCCAGCTCGCTGCGCGCGCGTTCTTCGACGGCTTCGAAGCCTTGTTTCAGATCGCGCACTTCAGCTTCCAGCACGGTGTTACGGGTTTGCAGCCTGGCATTTTTGTCGCGCTGCGATTTGATCTGAGCGTCGACTTCCCACACGCGCATCCAACTGCCCTTGCCCAGCCAAAGCGGATACTGTATCAGCGCTATCAACGCCACCAGTGCCAGGCTGAGCACCTTCATATCGTGGGCGACGCGCTACTTGATCTGATAAAACGCGCTGCGCCCCGGATAACTGGCGGCGTCGCCCAGGTCTTCTTCGATGCGCAGCAACTGGTTGTATTTCGCCAGCCGGTCCGAACGCGACAGCGAACCGGTCTTGATTTGCAACGCGTTGGTGGCCACCGCGATATCGGCGATGGTGGTGTCTTCGGTTTCGCCCGAGCGATGCGACACCACCGAGGTGTAGCGCGCGCGCTTGGCCATTTCGATGGCCGCCAGCGTCTCGGAGAGCGTGCCGATCTGATTGACCTTGATCAGCACCGAATTCGCCACGCCAAGCTCGATACCCTTCTGAATGTACTTGGTGTTGGTGACAAAAAGATCATCGCCCACCAGTTGCACGCGGCTGCCCAAACGATCAGTGAGCAATTTCCAGCCGTCCCAGTCGCTTTCGGCCATGCCGTCTTCGATGCTTAGGATCGGATATTTATCCACCCACGCCGCGAGGTAATCGACGAACTCGGCCGACTTCAGCGAGGCGCCTTCAGAAGCAATGGTATAGGCACCGTCAGAGTAGAACTCGGAACTCGCACAATCCAGTCCCAGCACGATATCTTCGCCTGGCCGGTAGCCTGCCGCCTCAATGGCCTCGATCACCAACTTGATAGCCGCTTCGTGTTTGGGCAGACGCGGCGCGAAGCCGCCTTCGTCACCCACCGCCGTGGCGAGGCCCTTGTCTTGCAGCAGTTTTTTCAGCGTGTGGAATACCTCGGCGCCGTAGCGCAGCGCTTCGCGGAAACTCGGCGCACCCACCGGGATGATCATGAATTCCTGCATGTCCAAACCATTGTTGGCATGCACGCCGCCGTTGATAACGTTCATCATCGGCACCGGCATCGCCATCGGCCCCGCACCGCCGAGATAACGATGCAGTGGCAGGCCGGATTCTTCCGCCGCCGCTTTCGCCACCGCCATCGACACCGCGAGGATCGCGTTCGCGCCCAGGCGAGACTTGTTCTCGGTGCCGTCGAGATCATTCAAGGTTTTGTCGATGAAGCCCTGCTCGGTGGCATCCACGCCGATGATCGCTTCGCAGATTTCAGTATTAACGTTTTCCACCGCCTTCATCACGCCTTTACCGAGGTAGCGCGCCTTGTCGCCATCGCGTAGCTCCATCGCCTCGCGGCTGCCGGTGGAAGCGCCCGACGGCGAAGCCGCACGGCCCATCACGCCGGACTCAAGCAGCACATCGGCTTCGACCGTGGGATTGCCGCGTGAATCGAGAATTTCTCTTGCAATGACATCGACGATAGCGCTCATAATTACCTACTGTAAGTATTTAATTTTATAGACTTTTTTTAAACTACCAAATTTTCTGCGAAAGCAGCCTGCTTGGTCAACGTATCCAGTTGCTTCAGCGTTTGCAGCAAAACTTTCATGTGTTGCAACGGCCAGGCATTGGGGCCATCCGACAGCGCCTTTGCAGGATTCGGATGCGTTTCCATGAAGATGCCCGCGATGCCCGCAGCCACCGCCGCGCGTGCCAGCACCGGCACGAATTTACGCTCGCCGCCGCTGGCGTTGCCCTGCCCGCCGGGTAGCTGCACCGAGTGCGTGGCATCGAACACTACCGGGCAGCCGGTGTCACGCATCACCATCAGGCCGCGCATGTCGGAAATCAGATTGTTGTAGCCGAACGTCGCGCCGCGCTCGCACACCATGATGTTGTCGGCGTTGCTCGCACTGCGTGCTTTGTCGACCACGTTTTTCATGTCGGAGGGCGCGAGAAACTGGCCCTTCTTGATGTTCACCGGCTTGCCCGCGCTGGCGACGGCAAAAATAAAATCCGTCTGGCGGCACAAAAACGCCGGCGTTTGCAACACATCGACCACGGCGGCTACGGCGCTGATTTCGCCGATATCGTGTACATCGGTCAACACCGGCACACCAAGTTGCTTGCGCACGTCGCCGAGAATTTCGAGTCCCTTGTCCATGCCCAAGCCGCGAAACGATTTGCCGGAGCTGCGATTGGCCTTGTCGTACGACGCTTTGAAAATTAGCGGCACACCAACTTCAGCACAAATGCCCTTCAGGGTGCCGGCCACATCCATCGCCAATTGTCGCGATTCGATAACGCAAGGCCCCGCGATCAAAAACAGCGGCTGGTCCAGCCCTGCCTCGAAGCCGCAGAGCTTCACGCGGCCACCTGTATGGTGCTGGCATGCGCAATAGCCGCCTGCACAAACGCCTTGAACAGCGGATGTCCATCGCGCGGTGTGGAAGTGAATTCCGGATGAAATTGGCACGCGACAAACCACGGATGCCCCGGCAGTTCAATCATTTCGCACAGGCCGCCCTTGGTCGCCTGCGTTGACAGACCGCTGACACGCAAGCCCGCCTGCTGGATGCGCGCCAGATAATGGTTGTTCACTTCGTAACGATGGCGATGACGCTCATTGATACGCTCGACGCCATAAATTTTGCGTACTTCGGAACCGGCATCCAGCACGCACTCTTGCGCGCCCAGGCGCATGGTGCCGCCCATGTCGGATTTTTCCGTGCGCTGCTCGACGCGGCCGTCGCGATCCTGCCATTCGGTGATGAGCGCGATCACCGGGTGCGGCGTTTGCGGATCAAACTCTGTGCTGTGCGCCTGATCGAGGTGCACCACGTTGCGTGCGTATTCGATCACCGCCAGTTGCATGCCGAGGCAGATGCCGAGGTACGGGATTTTGTTGTCGCGCGCGTAACCGATCGCCAGAATTTTGCCTTCGACGCCGCGCTTGCC
>CAMBGJ010000295.1 GCA_945865805.1 Bordetella parapertussis | reverse complement strand
TGCAAACCGTGACGGAGCGTTTATTTGTGCCCAAGCCGGCCAAGTTGCTGTTCTCCCCTTAGCCCGGACACGTCTGGTCAGTCGAGAATAGACCACCCATCCTTCCCAATCACCGCTCAACCCCGCTGCCGCCTTCCGACTTAATGGGTAGGGGAGACTGCGCTTGTCGTTCTGAAATGCTGTGATTTCAATTCCACATTCCGTCAATTGCTTGAGATCCGATTGTTTGTGCAACATTCGGGTTAGTTATTGTTATCCTGCTTCAGGATGCGCCGCGTAACCGGCGCACGCGTTCGATAAATCCCGGCAGCACCTCCTTGTAGTCGCCGACCACGCCGTAGTTGGCGCGGGTAAAAATATCCGCTTGCGCATCGCTATTGATCGCGGCCACCACCGCTGAGCTGTTGATGCCCGCGAGGTGTTGCACCGCGCCCGAGATGCCGACGGCGATATACAGATCGGCGTTGAGGCTGCTGCCGCTTAAACCCACCTGATGCGTGGATTTCACCCAGCCCGCGTCGGCGACGGGCCGCGAACAACCGGTGGCCGCACCCAGTACGGCGGCGGCGTCTTCGATGTAATGCCAATGATCGGCGCTGCTCAGCCCCCGTCCGCCGGAGACCACAGGTTTAGCGTCGGTGAGTTTGGTGCCGCCGCCGACGGGCGTGGTGAGTTCTTCGAGCAGGGTCACGCGGGTGTTGTCTGGAATGGTGGCGTGCAGGCGTTCAACATTGCCATTGGGTGTGGCTTGCGCGCGCACGTACGCACCGGCGCGCAAGGTGGCCATGCGTGGCGTGCCGTGGATGACGAATTCGCCGATCACGCCACCGCCGTGCACGGGTTTGTGCGCCACCAACGCAGTGCCTTCCAGCGCAAGCGCGGTGCAGTCCATCACCAGCCCCGTGTCGAGCGCGGCGGCGAGCGCGGGCATCCACTCTCTCGCGCGCAGCGTTTGCGGGCACAGCACCACGCAAGGATTGCACGCGAGAATCACGTCGCGTGCCGCAGCCACCCAGGCGTGCGCGGTGTAGCGCTGCAACGCAGCGTGTTCGGCGAGATACAGCGTGGTGTATGCCGCAGTAAAGTTTGATGCGGCCCTGTCGAGTTTGTCGCCGATGAGCGCGCCGCACAGCGGTTCGCCCAGCGCTTGCGCCAACGCTGCGCCTGCGGAGGCGGCTTCGAGTGACGCAGGCAGCAGGTGTTCGCCTGCTAATTCACCGATCACCAGCACACCCGGCATCAGATGAGCCCCTGTTCGCGCAACTTGTCGGCCAGCGCTGCGCCTTGTTCGGCACCGTTTTCGCCGACGATCATTTCGGCCTTGCCTTCACGTGGCTGTATCGCGAGTTTACGTAGCGTGACGCGCGGCGCGGGCAGCGCCACGGCCAGATCGTGGGTTTTCCATGCCGCGATCAGGGTGCGTCCGGCGCCCATCAGGCCGCGCATCGACGGCAGCCGTGGTTCGTTGATTTCGCTGGATATGCCGAGCAGCGCGGGCAACTTCACTTGCAGCAGCTGCACGCCGTCATCGGTCAACCGTTGCACGATGAGCGCGCCGTCGCCGCACGATTCGATTTTTGTTACCGGCGTCACCAGCGGGATGCCGAGGTGATGCGCGATCCAGTGCAGCACCTGGCCGCCGTCGGTATCGGAGGCCTGACGCCCGCACAGCACCAGATCGAACGGCCCGGTTTTTTTGATGCCCGCGGCGAGCAGCTCGCCTGCAGCCGCGCTGTCCACGTGCAGCCACGCCGGATCGCTCAGCAGCACGGCGGCATTGGCGCCCATGGCGACGGCGCGCTTTAAGGTATCGCGGCTGACGGCCTCGCCCAGCGAGATTGCGGTGATTTTGCCGCCGTGCGCTTCACGCAGGCGCAGCGCTGCTTCGAGTGCATTGGCGTCGTAACCACTCATCACCGGCGGTATGCCAAAGGGCGTCACCAGGCGTTTCGCCGCCGCGTCCAGTTGCACGTGGCTGGGCGGGATATTGGGGTCGGCAACCTGCTTGACGGTGACGACGATATTCAAGGGGTTTTTTCGTGTTGTGTGAATCGCGCAATATCGCTAGCGATTTTAATATAACATCGATAAATTACCTGCCTCGCCCCCGTGCAATGCCATCATGATTCGCCCGCTGAAAATTACCCATACCTCCGACGTACACCTGAACGACGAGTCCGAGGGCTATAAAGTGCGCGAAGCGTTTTCGCAGGTGGTCGATACCGTGCTGGAAACGGAATCGGATTTATTCCTGATCGCGGGCGATCTCTTCGATCACAACGAGATCGAGCGCGACACGGTCGAATTCGTCTATGAAGAACTCGCGCGCGTGCGCTGCCCGACCGTGATGATCGTCGGCAATCACGACGTATGGGACGAGCGCTCAATCGTCAAGCGCATGGATTTTCGTAAGGCGGGACCGCACGTCACGTTGCTCAACGATGCGCAGGGTGCGCAGGTGACGTTGCCGGAATTACACGCCACCGTGTGGGGCCGCTGCATGCTCGACCACGACTGCACGAATCGGCCGATGGCGGGCGCGCCGCCTCGCGTGGGCGACTACTGGCACATCGGCATGGCGCACGGCCTGTATAACGACGAGCCCGATTGCGACCGTTCGTCGCTGATCACGCCGGAAGAAGTCGAGGCCTCGGGTTTCGACTACCTCGCGCTGGGCCACGTGCACGCGCATCGGCAAATGCGCCACGGCAACACGCTGGCGTGTTACCCCGGCGTGTGCGCGGCGCACATCGGCACCATCGCCACCGGTTGCGTGGCGCTGATCACGCTAACGCCGGGTAAGGGCGCGAAGGCGGTGGCGCATACCCTGGGTGCGACGCCAGCGTTGCGGCGGCAGGCTTGATGGCGTTTCGTAAGTATTTGTTTTTATTTATATTTTTGCAATACGCTACACGCCGCCTCAGGCTAACTTAAGGCTAACTTAAGGCAACGAATCCACGCTGATCTTCGCGTCCTTGATCAGCTTGCGCCACGATTGCAGATCGTCGCGGATGATATCGGTGTAGCCCTTCGGCGTAGAGGTCGCGATGTCGAGACCGTTGATGTAAAAGCGCTGTGAGATCTCTGGTGAGTTCAGCGCTTTATTCATGATCGGGTTGAGGCGGTCGACGATGTGCTGCGGCAACCCCGCCGGTGCGATCAGCCCCCACCAGCCGGTGTTGTAGTAACCCGGCACGGTTTCGTTGATGGCGGGCACGTCGGGCGTGAGCTTGATGCGCTGCGTGTGGCCGATGCCCAATAGCCGCAGGCGATTGGTTTTCACCAGTGGCATGGTGGCGAGCAGGCCGGTGATGGTCAGATGTATCGACCCCGACACCAGATCCGCCATGGCGAGCGCGCTGCCTTTGTACGGCACATGCACCAGTTCCAGTCCGGCCATCGTCATCAGTTGCGCGCCGCCGATGTGATTGGGCGTGCCCACGCCGGGCGACGAAAAATTGAGTTTGCCGGGCGCGGACTTGGCGAGCTTGATGAACTCCGGCACGGTCTGCGCGGGTACGGACATGCTGACGAACAAGGCGTAGTACACGTACGTCGCCAGGCCGATATGGGTGAAATCTTTCAGCGGATCGTACGGAATGCGGTTGCCCAGGAGCGCCGGGCCGGATACCAGACCGCCGGTGGTGCCCAGCCCCAGCGTATAGCCGTCGGGCACGGCCTTGGCGACGATGCCGTGGCCGAGTGTGGCGGCGGCGCCGGGGCGATGATCGATCACCACCGGCTGGCCGAGCACTTCGGTCAGCGCCTTGCCGATTTCACGCGCAGTGAAATCGGTGCCCGCGCCCGGCGGGTAAGGCACGACCATGCGTATGGGCTTGTTCGGGTAAGCGCCAGCGCCCTGACCCTTGCCGGCGGGCGGGGTTTGCGCGGTGGCGAGTCCCGCGACCAATGCCGCATAGGCCAGCGCGGCGGCCGTGGCGAGTTTGCGTAGTGCGGTTAGGGCAATGGCCATGCGATTCTCCCAGTGAGTCGGACGTCTCTCAAGCGAATTGTAGCAGTGCGCTCAAGTCGATATCCTCGAGCTTTACCGCACCACTATGCCGTGGTGACGTCGACTTGCACATCCGGCGTCGCGACCGCGACGCTGCCGTAGAGCGGTCACCGGCTTTTAAAGCGGTCGATCAACGCTGAGCCTTGCGCCGCGCTCACGCCCGCCAGATGAAATTTCACCGTGACGCTGTTGAACACGCTGACATCGTTACGCACCGGATTGTTGCGATCCATCATGCCCGCGATGTCTACCTTGATCGAGGCCAGCGGCATCGCTTCGGTTTTGGCAAACGATTGCACCAGTTCCACGCCGCACGCGCCGATGCCGGTCAAAAACAATTCGGCGGGCGTGACTTCCTCGCCCGGCGCGCCATTCTGCACCGGGCCGTCAACGATGAAATGATGATTGCGCACGCTGCACATCACGCGCCCGTGGGTGTCGGTGGAACGTGCGCCTATGGCGTAACTGCGGGTGTTGCTGTCAGCCATGATGGCCTCCTTGGAGCGTTAAAAAAGTTTTAACCACGGAACACGCGGAATACACGGAATCCATCGTGATGTTCAAAGGGGTTTATTTCAACGTATTGCGTGTGTTCCGTGGTGAATCCGTTGTTTACTCCGGCTGTATCCCCGCCACCTGCACCGCTTTTGTCCACTTCGCAATTTCAGATTTCAGATAGGCACCGAATTGTTCCGGCGTGCTGGTATTAATAGTGGCGATTTCGGCGGCGAGGCGCTCTTGCACGATCGGCAGGTGCAGGATGGAAACCATTTCCTTGTTCAGCCGCGCAACGATTTCCCTGGGCGTGCCAGCGGGCGCGAAAAAGCCGGACCACTGCACAGCCTCATAACCCGGCACGCCGGCTTAGGCAATCGTCGGCACCTCGGGCAACACTGGCGAGCGCGCGACGCTGGTGATGCCCAGCCCACGCAGCTTGCCGCTCTTGACGTGCGGAATCACCAGCGCCAGCGTGCTGGTCAAGGTGGCGGCGACGCGTCCCGAAAGCAATTCAACGATGCCTGGTGCGGTGCCCTTGTAATGCACCACGGTAAGGCGAATTTGCGCCATGCTGGCGAAAAGCTCCATTGCCAGGTGCGGCAGCACGCCATGTCCCGCCCCGGCATAGAGGATTTCGTTGGGGCGTGGCTTCGAAAAGGCGATGAATTCCTTCAGCGTTTTGACCGGCATCGAAGGATGGGTCACCAGCAGCGCCGGTACGTACAGCGATTGCGTGATGGGTGCGAAATCGCGCACCACGTCATACGGCAGCTTTTTGTAACTGGCGACATTGGTGGCGATTGCGCAGGGTGCAGCCAGCAGCGTGTAGCCGTCAGGTGCGGCCTTAGCGACGATTTCAGTGCCGATAATCGTGCCTGCGCCCGCGCGCAAATCGACAATGACTTGCCGCCCCCAGCGCTTGGTCAGTTCGTTGCCCACCAGACGCGAGGTGGTGTCGCTGGGGCCGCCGGGGGCGGTGGGGACAACGATTCGGATCGGGCGGTTGGGGTAGCTGTCTTGGGCGAATGTGCAGGGCGCTACGAGTAACAGCGCCGCTATCCCGGTGGTAAGCCGTTGCAGGCGGCGCGCGGACGGCGTACGCAATAAGTGCACGAGACGGCGAAAATTAATCGGCACGATGGCTGGGCTATGCCGCCGCTTTTACCGCCGCCCCCACCGCCATCTCGCGCAGAAAAAACGCTGCTATCGGATCATATGCCACCGGCGTGGTGCGCGCGGCCTGATCGATGTAGAGCAACTCAATCGCGCCGCCGGCCTTGCGGTAGTTGGCGGCGAAGCGCTCCGGCTCGTTCAGCGGCACGGGGGACTCCGGGTCGCGGTAGTCGTGCACCTGATCGGGCTGGCCTTGCACCCACAGCGTCGGCGGCATCGCCGGTTTTTCGCCGCGTTCGAGCATCAGCATCGGGTTGCCTTCACTCATGTTGTCGTCGTTCTTCCAGAACGAACCTTGCCGTTCGGGAATGTCGCCCACCCATTTTTCGCCTTGCGCGCGGCCACGCACGGCATTGCGGAAACGCGACAGCGGGTTAATCACCGGCCATGCCATCGCCACCGCGCGCACGCTGGCGTCCACGGTGGGCGAGCCGGCAGGCAGCGGTATCGACGCGTAGCGCGCATCGGTCGGGCGCATCGCAGCCAGCATGGCGAGATGGCCGCCGCTTGAAGCGCCGCAGATGCCCACCAGATCGGCACGCGTGTTCAACTGCGCGGCGCGCGCCTTCACCCAACGTATGGCGTAGTTGATGTCCTGCAGTGCCGTCGGGTAGCCGTCGTTTCCGTCGCGAAAATCAAGCCCTATCGCCAGCACGCCGGACTTTGCCAGCACTTCGTCGCGGCCCTTGCATTCGTCGAGGCTGCCCTTGCCCCACGCGCCGCCGTGCAAATCAATCACCGCCGGAAACGGCCCGGCACCGCGCGGTTTGTAGAGGCGCAGCTTCAAGGCACGTTCGCCATGGCGCAGATACTCGTGGTCTTCAGTGGTGAACTCGTAGGTCTGGGTCATCTCGGATTCTCCTGGGGAAGGTATTTCGTTGAAGAAAACACTGATTCGTGGAAACCTATTACGTGTTGAGAAACATGCTTAAGTATTTGTTTTAATTGATATTTTTTTACTAACCATTAACGGCATGCCACATTGTAATGCCGTGGCTCACAGCGGCGCCAGTTTTGCCGCAGCGACCACTTTACGCAATTTCGCGACTTCGTTGCGCAGCAGGTCGGTGAATTCTTGCGGCGTCATGGTGACGGCTTCCATGCCCATCGCCT
>CAMBGJ010000294.1 GCA_945865805.1 Bordetella parapertussis | reverse complement strand
GGGCGAGTTTCGCTTTCATGTAAGTCGTGTTTACCCCTATGTTCGCGGCAGCGTGCTCATGCAGCCGTTCGATTGGCTGGAAGCGGGGTATCGTTACACGGATATCAAAAACCGGCTCTTTGGCGAAGCTGACATTACGGGGACCCAGTCGCTCAAGGACAAGAGTATCGATTTCAAGGTGCGCCTGATCAAGGAAACCGCGTTGTGGCCACAGCTAGCGGTAGGCATCACCGACATCGGCGGCACCGGCCTTTTCTCCAGCGAATACTTAGTCGCCAACAAACGCCTGGGCAATTTTGACTGGAGCTTGGGGCTCGGCTGGGGCAACCTGGGGGCTAGCGGCAACATCCGCAATCCGCTCTCTGTGATCAGCAGGCGCTTCGAGACGCGCGCGGGTTCAGTAAATCCGACCGGCGGCACCGTCAATGCCAGTTCCTATTTCCGCGGCACCAGCGCCCTGTTCGGCGGGGTGCAGTATCACACCCCATGGGACAAGTGGCTGATAAAAGCCGAATACGATGGCAACAACTACCAGCGCGAGCCGGACAACAACAACCGGGTGCAACGTACACCGCTAAACCTTGGTGTGGTGTACCGTTATAACCGGTACTTGGATGTAGCCGTGGGCATCGAGCGCGGCAACACGCTGATGCTGGGCCTTACGCTACATGCGCCGCTGAGTCGGCTGCACGCGCCAAAGGTATCGGATGCACCCACGCCGCGCATCGTTGCTGCCCGTCCGGACGTTGAACCCATTTGGGCGGCTACAGCCGCCGACATTGCTGCCATGGCCAAATGGTCAGTACGGCAATTCAGCCGCGAAGGCGATATGCTGCAGGTGGTCATCGAAGGTGCGCAGGGCGCACACTGGAACGAGCGCATCGAACGCATCGCAGCCGTGCTGCATCGTGACGCGCCAGCACCGATTTACGCTTTTGAACTAATTTTCGTCGAACAGGGTATGCCGCTCAACAGGCGAGTCATTCTGCGTGAACCCTGGTTGCTGGAAAACATTCAACGTCAGGCGAAGTCCGAAAGCTTTCAGGATGCAGGTATGGCCGCATTGCCGCCCGGCGCCGTGCCAGCCACGTCGCTGTGGAAAGCTGAACAGCCCCGATTTGGTTATGCGTTTGTGCCCACGTGGCAGCAGAATCTTGGCGGACCCGACGGGTTCTTGTTGTTTCAGGTTGGCGTGGCCACCGCATTCGGACTGAAGCTCTCGGAGGATACCTCGATCACCGGCTCGATCAATCTCGGCGTGTACGACAATTACGACAAGTTTAAATTCACCGCACCCAGCAACTTGCCGCGCGTGCGCACCTTCCTGCGCGAGTACACGACATCCACCCGTCTTACCCTGCCCAATCTGCAAATTACCCACGTGGGAAAATTGGGAACCAACCAGTTTAACAGCGCGTATGGCGGCTATCTGGAGAATATGTACGCCGGGGTGGGCGGCGAGTGGCTCTACCGCCCGTGGCACAGCCCGCTGGCCATCGGCATCGAAGCCAATTTTGTGCAACAGCGCAGTTTCAGGCAGAACTTCACCTTCGACAAGGCAGATACGCAAACCGGGTACCGCGTGGCCACGGGCCATGTAACGGCCTATTGGGACACCGGCTGGAAATCCACGCACGTCAAGTTGCAAGCCGGGCGTTATCTCGCGAAAGATAGCGGCGCCACGCTCGACGTCAGCCGCTCATTCGGCAACGGCGTCGTGATCGGCGCCTGGGCGACAAAAACCAATATCACCGCCGAGCAGTTCGGCGAGGGCAGTTTTGACAAAGGCATCTACGTCAGGATTCCCTTCGATGTGATGACCACATCCCGCGGCGGCGGTGTGGCCAATCTTGTCTACAACCCGTTGATGCGCGACGGCGGCGCGCGTCTAAATCGTAATGCCACGTTGTACAATGCCACCAATCCGCGTGGCAAACACCAGACGAGTTTTGTTCCAGGCGACATCGGCGGCACGAGCGGGCGATAGGAATTCCTCGGGCGCTATACGCGCGCACCACCGCAAAACGGTTGTGCCTTATGCCGATTGACGCCGCCGCAACATCAACAGCAACATCAAAGGCGCCATTGCCGCGATCAGATGTTTAAGCGTGTGCCGGCTGATCCATTGCGCGGTGAAGGCAAACGCGCCCTGGTCGAAGCCTTCGGCCACCTTCGCCAGTGCGTAAAAGGCCAGCCCATACAACAAATAGCCGCGATGGGTATGGCGCGCTGGGAACATCGCCAGCACAAACGGGATCGCCAGCAACGGCGCGAGCTGCACCCAGATGTAGATGCGCAGATCGTCCGTATAGCGCCACCAAAATACGCTGGCGATGCCCAATACCAACGCGGGGACCAGCACCGGTTTTTCCAGTGATGCGCCAAGGTGCTCGCTCAGTAGTGCCGTAAAGAGGCCCATGAACGCCAGCGTCATCGGCAGCCTGTCCCACACCAGCGTGTCGTCGTTGGGTTGATAGTGGTAGTAGGCGGAGCCGAAAAACACCAACGCCACGCCGGTGAAGAACACCATCCATGACAGCCGGGCACCGTCTCTTTGGTGCCTGTAACACCAAATCCAGCCGCAAAGACCCACCAGCAGAAACGCGAGGTTGGAGACGACATTGCCGAAGTTGACGATGCCCAGGCAGGTACGCGTATCGGCAAAAAAATGGTAGCCCTTGCTTTGCGGGATGGGGCCGTGCAACAGCAACAGATAGACCAAGGGTGCCGCGATGATCGCCAGCAGCCACGCCGTGCGGCGGTTGAATTGCAGGGGCGGGTTATTGTCCAAGCGGTGCGATGCCCAGCTCTGCTGCCAGCGTATCCAGTGCCGCCATCAGCGACGGCGGCATCGGCACGCCGTTTTTTACGCGGTCTGCGCGCGCCGCATGTGAGCCTTCGCCGGGGATGTGGATGCGTTCCACGCCCGGCAGGCGTTCGGAATTGCGCAGATCGCGCACCAGTGCATCGACGCTCTTTTTGAATTCCGCCACGGGTTGAAACGCCTCGATGTTGATGGCGACGATGCAATGGCCGGTGTTGGTGGGCGTCACGTCGTCGGCATTGAAGTCGACGACATCGCGGCCCATGGCCGCGCCGTTTAACGTGCCCGCGAGCAAGCCGAACATCAGCGCCAGGCCGTAGCCCTTGTAGCCGCCAATGGGCAGCAGGAATCCTTCGTTGGATTTTTTCGGATCGGTCAACGGCTGGCCTTGCCGATCCATCATCCAGCCCTCGGGCATCATCTCGCCGCGCTGCGCCTTGGTTTTGACCTTGCCGTAGGCAGCAACTGTGGTGGCCATGTCGAGAATCACCGGCGCTTCCGTTTCGCCCGGTAACGCAATCGCAATCGGGTTGGTCGACAGCAACATGTCGAGCCCGCCCCAGGCGGGCAGATGATTGGCGTTGCCCACCGCGAGATACAGGCCAACCATGTTGTGTGCCACCGGCATGCTGGCGTAGAGCGACGCCGGGCCGGCATGGTTACTCCACTTCGCGCCCACCCAGGCCACGCCTGCGGTTTTCGCTTTTTCAATCGCGCGCTCGGCGGCGAATTTCATCACCAGATGCCCCATGCCGTTGTCGCCGTTGACCAGTGCCATCGCGGCAGCTTCGCGCTCAATGCGGATGTTCGGTTTGATGTTCACCGCGCCGCCCTTGATGCGGCGTATGTATTGCGGCAGACGAAAAATGCCGTGGCCTTCGCTGCCATTCACATCGGCGCGCGCCATCAATTGGGCGATGGACTGCGCTTCGGCTGGCGAGATGCCGACCGTCTGAAAGGCATTGGCGATGAAGGTTTCAAGTTGGGTGGCGCTGCAACGTGTCGTCGTGGAGGTTAAACGGGTCATTAAAATTCTCTATTAATGGGGGGCTTCGCTTAAGGGCGTGGGTGAATTTTAGTCAATTTAGAGCGGGTAGATGCAAGTATCAGCGTTGGACAAATACCGAACCTGTCGTGTGCTCCGGTCGTACCAGCTCCGGTGCATTCGACCGTATGTTCCGTACGCTGGTTTCTGGGCCGTTGATGCTTGTGGAGCGATCCACTGCCGGTAAAAAATTGACGAAAGTATTTTACGAGATAAAATGTTATGTCATTTGATGCCAGTCCATTTTGGGTGCCACATCGACGAATAGTTGGCCACGTTTCTCTGCTGATCGGGCGCTAGAAGTGTGGGGGCCAAACGAGCAATATTCTCAGCCTTCGGCGGGGGCTCCAGTGTGTCCACCGATCTTGCATGATGTGCGTATTACTAACGCTACGAGGAGTATTGCATGCGGTTCGGATTGTTTGGTAGCGCCTCGGCGCGGCGCGGCAGCGGTGAGTTTGACAGCACCGAAGGCTTTCACGATTTCATCGAATACAACATCGAGGCCGAGGCGCTCGGCTTTCACGGCACCTTTGTCGTGGAACATCATTTTACGGGCTATGGGCAGGTTTCCGCCACGCTGAATCTGCTGACCTGGCTGGGTGCGCGCACGAAAACGCTGCGGCTGGGTACTGCCGTGATGGTATTGCCTTGGCACAACCCGGTGCTGCTGGCGGAACAGGCGGCCACTCTCGATTTATTGAGCGGCGGCCGGTTGGATTTCGGCATTGGCACTGGGTACCGCTATAACGAATTCGTCGGCTTCGATCTGCCGATGGAAGCCGCGCGGGAGAAATTCGAGGAATCAATCGATGTGATTTTGAAGGCATGGACATCGAACGAGCCGTTCACACACCAGGGGAAATACTGGACCTTCAAGAACATTGTGGTCGAGCCGCCGTCATTCCGCAAACCGCATCCGGCGGTATGGATGGGAGCCGGTAGCGAAAGCTCGATTCGCGATGTTGCGCGCCGTGGTTTTAATCTGCTGCTGGGTCAATATGCCGCGCCGGCTGACGTGGCACGCAACATCGCGATCTTCCGCAAGGCTGTGGAAGACAAGGGCGAGACCTGGGACCCGATGCGCGTTGGCGTGACGCGTGCTTTCTTCGTCACCGACGATGCGCGTGAACGCGAGGAAGCGCTGGAGCGGCGGCTCGCCAACCGGCTGCGGCAACTCAAGCTCGCCACAACGCCCGATGGCCGCGTGCTCGGCGGACCGGATCGCGCGGACGGTGATCCCGTGCAGATCAATCTGAACAGCGCGATGTATGGCTCGCCGGATGAAATCGCACACAAGATCGAGGCGTTGCGCGAGGCTGGCGCAGGTTATTTGCTGATCAACGGCGGCGGGTCGGGTGGCGGCGAACGTGGGCGGCGCAGCCTGCGCCGCTTTGCCAGCGAAGTGATGCCCGCATTCGCGGGGAGCAATAATTAGAGTGGGGCATTTAGCTGGCGCGAACGCGCTCACGGGTATCCTCGCGCAATCGCTCGGTGACGAATTCGGGCAGCAATCGTGGTGGGCAATGCTGCGATGAAAAAAATGTCCGCTGGCACTGACCTGCAAAAACGCTATATTGCCATCGGCACCGATCTGACGACCACCACGTCGGCGGAGTTTTCCGCCTTTGTCAAACTCGAGATTAATAAATGGGCGAAGGTGGTGAAAGAATCAGGAATGCGGGTAGAGTAACGCGCGCGACGAACACGGCGATGGTTTTCAGATGGCGAGATGCCATGAATAAGCGGATTTAATTTGTATTAAAAAATATCAATTAAATCAAATACTTAAAACCCAATAACTTTGCCGTTACCTACCTGGCCCCAGGAGAACGTGCCGGTAGTGAGGCACCGTTCACCTAGGCCGCTTGATACGGCTAATAATAGACGCCCGGCGTCGAGCCGCCATCGATGGCTATGCTCTGGCCTGTGATCGCCGATGCCGACGGTGAAGCGAGAAACAGCACCATCGGCGCGATGTCCGCCGGTTCGACGATACGGCCTATCGGAAACTGCTTGGCGAAGCTGGCTTCGGCTTCCGCCTCGCTCACGCCGAGCTGTTTTGCGCGGGCGGCGCGGCGTGCCGGAAAACGGTCTGTCTTGGTGAAGGGCGGATGAACGACGTTCGCCGTAATGCCTTGGGATGCCACGGTCGTGCTGAATTGTTTGACGAATGCCGTCAGCGCCGAGTTACCCAGTGCGCTCGGTAGCGCCGTGGCACCGGCGTGGCGTACGGCGGAGCCGCCGATGCAGATAACGCGACCCCGTGTGGATTTACGCAGGTGCGGCAGGGCAGCGCGGCAGCAGCGCATATAGGCCAGCGTTTTGCCGGTTAAACGTTCCATCAGCCCGGCGTCGTCGAGTGTTTCAATATTGCCGCTGACCGCTGTTGAAGCGTTGTTGACCAGCACGTCGAGCCCGCCAAAAGCGTCAACCGTCGCTTGCACTGCGGCGATACATCCCTCGGCGGTGAACAAGTCCACCGCAATGGCTTTCGCCTTCACACCCTTGGCCAGAAGCTTCGTTTCGGCTTCCGCGAGCGCGACCTTGTCGCGGCCACACACGACGACATTTGCGCCTTCCCCCGCAAAGGCCAGTGCAATTTCGAGGCCGATACCGCGGTTGCCGCCGGTGACCAGTATCGATTTAGCTTTTAGATTCAAATCCATGTTCCGCTCCCATTGTTGTCGTTGCCACTGTGAACTGTCGGGCGAGGCGGCAAGTTCAGGCCTCACTCAGAGTATAAGACAGAAGATCGCTGATGTAGGGTTGCGAATGCGCAACCGGCAGGCTTCGTGGCCCGGTCAATTCGGTGTGGCGAGCGAGATTCCGTTCTGCTTGATCACTTTGCCCCAGCGCGCGAGATCCGCTTCGATTGTGCGTGCCAGCACCTCGGGCGTGCTGCCTACGATGCTTGCGCCGTCGCTGGCCAGTCGAT
>CAMBGJ010000293.1 GCA_945865805.1 Bordetella parapertussis | reverse complement strand
AAGGGCGAGTAGACGCATACCGAGAGTCTGCGCGACGAGTCCGACAAAGCCAGCACCGATTTTGGACACAACCCGAAGGGCTGACGCGAGTTTTGCCTCAGGGCTTTGTCGCGTGGCTTGCCCATATTCGCGATATGGCCTGCGCCCCGCTTCGCGCCCTGAAGCAAAATCGTGCCAGCGCCGCATGCGTTTCATTATGTTAGGCACTCTTAAGTCCTAAGCAGTTTTTCCCATGTCTTCTCCAACCCGTATGAGCCCGCTGGAACTGCGTGCCAGTCTGGCGCTCGCAGGCGTATTCGGGCTGCGGTTGTTCGGCATGTTTGTCATCCTGCCGGTGTTCGCGATTTATGCGGAAACATTGCCGGGCGCCACCCTCACGCTGGCAGGCATCGCCATTGGTGCCTACGGCCTGACCCAGGCGATTTTTCAAATTCCCTTCGGTTGGATGTCCGACCGTTTCGGGCGCAAACCGGTGATTTACGGCGGTTTGGTTTTGTTTGCCGTGGGCAGTTTCGTCGCAGCCACCGCGCCGAATATTTACGTGGTGATCGCAGGCCGTGTGCTGCAGGGCGCGGGTGCGATATCGGCGGCGGTGATGGCGCTCGCCTCCGACCTCACGCGGGACGAGCATCGTACCAAATCAATGGCGATGATCGGTTCCACCATCGGCCTGGTGTTTGCGATGTCGTTGGTCGCAGCGCCGTGGCTCAACCAGTTAATCGGCGTGCCTGGCATATTCGCGCTGACCGGCGTGCTGGCGTTGATCGCGATGGGCGTGGTGTGGGGTGCGGTGCCGGCTGTGGTGGAGGCGCCCGTGACACGCACTTCCAGCTCGTTGGCTGATTTGCAAAGCGTGCTGGCCGATGCGCAATTGTTGCGTTTGAACTGGGGCATCTTCGCGTTGCACGCAGTACTGATGGCCTTGTTTATCGCCGTGCCGTTCGCGTTACGCGACGCGGGCATGGCGCTGGGCGAACATTGGAAAATCTACCTGCCGGTGATGCTGGCTTCGTTTGTCTTGATGCTACCGGCGGTAATGGGCGCGCACGTGCCGGGGCGCTTAAAGCGCTGGTTCATGGCGGCGGTGGCGCTGTTGCTGCTGGTGCAGATGGCGATGCCGTGGATGCTTGGCGGGGTATGGCCTATTGCGTTGTTTTTATTGATGTTTTTTACGTCGTTTAATGTGCTGGAAGCGATGTTGCCATCGCTGATATCGCGCATCGCGCCGCCGCAACTCAAAGGTGCTGCGATGGGCGTTTACGGCAGCGTGCAGTTTCTCGGTGCCTTTGTTGGTGCCGCCATGGGCGGGTATCTGTATAGCCGTTGGGGCGTTACCGGGATCGTCGTGCCGGGCATCGTGCTGCTGGCAATCTGGCTTATACTTGCCTTGGGTATGCGCGAACCGCCACCACGAGCGAAAGCAACAGACCCTGTGTCTGGCGAGGTGCAAGCAGCGGGCGCGACAACAACGCCGGTGGCCAGTCAGTCGGCGCGGTAGTCTTTCAGATTCAGCAATTCAGGAGTGCATCATGGCATCAGTCAATAAAGTTATCCTCATCGGTAATCTCGGCAAGGATCCAGAAACGCGCTATCTGCCGAGCGGCGATGCCGTCGCGAACTTCAGCATCGCCACTACAGAAAAATTCAAGGATAAAAGTGGCGCGCAGCAGGAGCACACCGAGTGGCACCGCGTGTCGTTCTTCGGTCGTCAGGCGGAAATCGCTGGCGAGTATCTGAAAAAAGGTTCACCGGTATACATCGAAGGCCGCATTCGCACGCGCAAGTGGCAAGATAAAGAAGGCCAAGATCGCTTCACCACCGAAATCGTCGGCGATCGCATGCAGTTGCTGGGCAGCCGTGGCGGTTCCGAGAATATGGTGCGCGAACCGCCTTCGGCGAGCGAGGGTGGCGGTGGAGGTGGTGGCGGCAGTAGCGGCAACAGTGGATCAGGCAGCGGTGCGAAACGCGCCCCCGCGAAAAAGGGCGGCGGCTTTGACGAGATGGACGACGATATTCCGTTTTAGTACGACAATGCGTCGGGGTCCCACGCGAGCGGCTTGGGCCGGGCACCAGTTCTGCTAAGCGCTTGGTGTATAATACTTTTTTCGATTTTTGCGCTTTTTTTGACTGATCCCTACCATGCCGATTTACGAGTATCGCTGCGATAGCTGCGGCTTTCAAAAAGAATACATCCAGCGCATGAGCGACGCGCGGTTGACGGATTGCCCCGAGTGCAAACAAGCAACGTTCAACAAGATGGTCACAGCGGCCGGCTTTCAGTTGAAAGGCGGCGGCTGGTATGTGACGGACTTCAAAAATAGCGGCAGCAACCCCAGTGCCGGTAAAAAAACTGAAGCAAAACAATCAGATACGAATGGTAAGCCGGAAACCGCCAAGAGTGAATCCAAGGATGGTGGTGCCGCGTCGAGCAACGCTGGCGATGCAACCAGCAGTTCCACGCCGGCTGCGACACCCGCCCCCAGCGCGCCGGCTACATCCGGCAGCAGTTGATGGCAACTCTGCCACGCTTTTTGTAACGAATCAGGTAGCCGCGCGTTAGCTTGGGTGACGTACGCGTGATGCGCATACGGCTGCGGCCTCTTTGTCACGCACGCGACCGAACGTGATCCACCAACCCCATTTGTTGATACGCCGTTAGATTCGTATTATTTCCACCATTCCCATGCATAAGAAGAGTTTTTTCAAGCGTTATCTGCTGACTGGCCTGCTGATCTGGGTGCCGCTGGTGATTACCGTGTGGGTGCTCAACCTGCTGGTGAGCACCATGGATCAAACCTTGCTGCTGCTGCCGCAGGGGCTGCGTACCGAAAGCTGGCTCGGCATGCATATTCCTGGCCTCGGCGTGATTCTGACGCTGGGCGTGGTGTTCCTCACCGGCGTGCTGGCGGCAAACTTCATCGGGCAAAAACTGGTGCACTGGTGGGAAAAAGTGCTGCTGCACATACCCGTGGTGAATTCGATTTACAAGGCCGTAAAGCAGGTGAGTGACACCCTGTTTTCCAGTTCGGGACAGGCGTTTCGCAAGGTGCTGCTAGTGCGTTACCCCCATCCCGAGGCGTGGTCGCTGGCGTTTCAGACTAATGTGCCCGTGGAATTGAACAGCCACTTTACCGAGGAACATGTGGCGGTGTTTATTCCTACCACGCCCAGCCCGGTAAACGGTTTTTACTTTTACGTCAAACGTAGTGAAGTGGTCGAACTCGACATGAGCGTGGATGAAGCGTTGAAGTACATCATCTCGATGGGCGTGGTGACGTCTGACGGCAACGGCCGGGAGCGCAAAATGGCTGCGATGCAGCCCGTGGCACCGCCGCTGGCGGAAGTGTGCGCGGCGAACGAATAAGAATAATCTTGGTGGGATGGCAGAAACATGCGTAGCGAATACTGCGGACTGGTAAGCCGCAAACATCTGGGACAAGTAGTCACGGTGCAGGGCTGGGTACATCGTCGGCGCGATCATGGCGGGGTGATTTTTATCGATATGCGCGACCGCGAAGGGCTGCTGCAAATCGTGTGCGACCCGGATAATCCCGACACCTTCAAAACGGCGGAAACGCTGCGCAACGAATTCGTTGTAAGCGTCACTGGCAAGGTGCGTCCGCGTCCCGACGGCACGGTCAACGCCAATCTGGTGAGTGGCGAAATCGAAGTGCTGGCTCAATCGATCGAGATTTTGAATCCCTCGTTAACACCGCCTTTCATGATGGACGATGAGTCGTTGTCGGAAAACGTGCGGCTTGAGTATCGCTTCCTTGATTTGCGCCGCCCCGCGATGCAAAAGAACATGAAGCTGCGTTATCGCACTGCGATGGCGATCCGCAACTACCTCGACAAGCTGGGCTTCATCGACATCGAAACACCCATGTTGACGCGCTCTACGCCAGAAGGCGCGCGCGACTATCTGGTGCCTTCGCGTGTACATGCCGGCGAATTTTTCGCGTTGCCGCAGTCGCCGCAGTTGTTCAAGCAAATGCTGATGGTGTCGGGCTTTGACCGCTATTATCAGATCGTCAAATGTTTCCGCGATGAAGATTTGCGCGCCGACCGGCAGCCGGAATTTACGCAAATCGATATTGAGACCTCGTTCCTGACGCAGCTTGAAATCACGGACATGATGGAAAAAATGATTTGTTCCGTGTTCAAAGAAGTCCTGGATATCGATTTGCCGCAGCCGTTTCCGCGCATGTCGTTCGACGAGGCAATGAATTCGTATGGCTCGGACAAGCCCGACATGCGTGTCGCGCTCAAGCTCACCGAGCTGACCGATGCGATGAAAGACGTCGCTTTCAAGGTATTCTCCGGCCCGGCCAACACGCCGGGTGGTCGCGTCGCGGGTCTGCTGGTGCCCGGCGGCGCCACGCTCACGCGCGGCGAAATCGACGCCTACACCGAGTTCAGCAAAATTTACGGTGCCAAAGGTTTGGCCTACATCAAGATCAACGATGTCACGCAGTTGAACGAAGCTGGCTTGCAGTCGCCCATCGTCAAAAATCTGTCCGAGGCTGCGCTTAAGGCCGTTATCGAGCGCACTGGCGCGAAAAACGGCGATCTGGTTTTCTTCGGTTCTGACAAGGCAAAAATCGTCAACGAAGCGCTGGGCGCTCTGCGCGCGAAGATCGGCCACGAAAAAGGTTTCGCTTCCAAGGAATGGAAGCCGCTGTGGGTGATGGAATTCCCCATGTTCGAGTGGGACGAGGAAGCCAAGCGCTGGAACGCCATGCACCATCCGTTCACCTCGCCCGCACCAGGGCACGAAGACTTTCTCGCCACCGATCCCGGTAAGGCGCGCGCCATCGCGCACGACATGGTGCTGAACGGTTGGGAGATTGGCGGTGGTTCGGTGCGTATTCATCGCCAGGATGTGCAGTCCAAGGTGTTCACCGCACTGGGCATCCATGCTGAAGAGGCGGAGGCGAAGTTCGGCTTTCTGCTCAAGGCGCTGCAATATGGTGCGCCGCCGCATGGCGGCATTGCGTTCGGGTTGGATCGCATCGTCACCATGATGGCGGGCGCAGAATCGATACGCGATGTGATCGCGTTCCCCAAGACGCAGCGCGCGCAGTGCCTGCTGACCCAAGCGCCGAACGTGGTGGACGAAAATCAGTTGCGTGAATTGCATATCCGCTTGCGCACGGCTGCGACAACGTAGATATCAGGTCATCGCAGCAGATGAACGTGCGTTGATCGTGATAACAAGGACTCAGGCTTACGAACCGTGAAAAAAATAATCAATATATTCAATGGCTTATGTTTAACATTGTTGTTGCTCGCGCTGGCCGGGCCCGTTGCGGCGCAGCGTGACCAACCGCGTGATGCTGCACCGGGTGCGACGCGCGAGAGTGTACAGCTGAGTCTGGCCGATGTCGGCATAAAATCGCTGACACCGGAGGCGCGCGATACGCTCAAGTTGATTGAAAAAGGCGGGCCCTATCCGTATGACCGCGACGGCATCGTATTCGGCAATTTTGAGAAGCGCCTGCCACTCAAGGAGCGGGGTTATTACACCGAGTACACCGTGAAGACGCCGGGTGTGACGCATCGTGGTGCGCGGCGCATCGTCGCCGGCAAGGGCGGCGAAAAATATTACAGCGACGACCACTACAAATCTTTCAAGCGGATCGTGCCATGAGCGCCAACAGTACCAACAGTACCAACAGCATCAACGCACCGGTCATCGAGGCCAAACGCTCCGGCGTTTATCGCGCGCCGACATCCGTTGTCCACTTGCGCGAACAGGCAAAAAAAATCGGCCTGGTGTGGCTCGATCTGCCACTGAATGCGGTGTCGAACAAAAAGCAGTTTCTCGACGTGTGCGCGCGCCAGCTCAAGTTGCCAGCGTATTTCGGCGCCAACTGGGATGCGCTGGCCGATTGCGTGCGCGACTTCAATTGGCTGAAAGGCGCGGGCTTTGTGCTGCACATCGCCGGTCATGGCAACTTCGCCAAGGCCGCGCCGGATGACTATCAAACGGCCCTCGCCGTGCTGGCCGAGGCGGCACTTTTCTGGAAAGAAAAAGGCACGCCCTTCGTGGTATTGGTGGATGGCGCAGCGGAACTGCCAGCGTTTTAACGCTGGTGAACCGTCATCAGTGCCTAGTAAACAGTAAACAGAACTGCGTCCCCGGTTTGCGGGTAACGGTTCACTCTCGATCTCAGTCTCAGTGGCCTACAAAATTCCTATATCGGTGCTGGTGGTGATCCACACCCCTGATCTGCAGGTGCTGCTGATCGAGCGCGCCGACCGGCCCGGCTTCTGGCAATCGGTGACCGGCAGCGTGGACAGCGCGGATGAGCCGCTGACCGCGACTGCCGTGCGTGAAGTCGGCGAAGAAACCGGCCTAGACGCCACACGCTACCCGCTACGCAACTGGAACAAGCAAAATCAATTCGAGATTTTCTCGCGCTGGAGCGGACGGTTCGCGCCCGGCACCACGCACAATCTGGAACACGTGTTCAGCCTGGAATTGCCGGCACCGGTGCCGGTGACATTGGCACCCAAGGAGCACACGCGATATCTGTGGCTGCCGTGGGAAGAGGCTGCTGAGAAATGCTTTTCCTGGAGCAACGTCGCGGCAATACGTGAGTTGCCGCAAATATTCCGCGAAAAAAATGTGTTAAATGGCGAAAATAAGCCATCGCACGGCAAATTTTAGTACACCGATTGTGCGTATGCACATTAAGGGGGCCTCTAATAATTGGTTTGCAAAAGCAGGGCCGCCAAATTCGTGATGCTTGCGTCATGTTATGTTGGTTTTTGGCAAGATTTCGCTCGAAACTCGCTCCTTTTACGGGTATTTCCCGCCTTTTATGCCACAGCGGACGCACCTCTCCCC
>CAMBGJ010000292.1 GCA_945865805.1 Bordetella parapertussis | reverse complement strand
TGGCACGAGCGTCGCCCCCCTCCCCAACCCTCCCCGCGCCAAATGCGCGCAAGGCAGGGAGCGCTGCATTACCCTGCTTCGAGGCATCAGTTTGAACCGCACCCTGCACAAGAAGCGTTGTGAAACAGCGACTGGCGAACTGATATAGTCACTGCGTCTCGCGTTGCGTGATTCCAAACAAAGCTGGCACGTTGCAGCCACTAACCGCCGTTCGTTGTTCGTGGAAGCATCCATCGATCCCTGTACCTTGTAAGCAGATACGAATGACCGAGACCATCGGCGTGGTTGTCGCACTTTTATCGGCGATAAGTCAGGCTACTGCACATGCGCTGCTCGCCGCCGGCCGCGACAAACTGGTTATCCGCGGACTCATAGGGCTCACAGGCTTGGTCGTGGCCGCGCCGCTCACGCTTTGGGTGCCGCTACCCGCCGGAGAATTGTGGCTTTGGCTGCTGGCCTCTGGCGTGCTTCACGCGATCTACCAGCTCACACTGATCAGGGCCTACGAAGGTGAAGATTTTTCTGTGGCCTATCCCATGGCACGAGGCGTCGTACCGCTGGCAACGGCGATACTCGGTGTATCGATTCTGGGTGACCGCGTTTCCGCCATGGCGCTTTTCGGCGTCGCCTTGGTGTCATTCGGCTTGGTGTTCATTGCGGCCGAAAGACGCCCCGCGTACGCAGGCATGGTGGCGGCCATCAGCGCGGGACTGTTAACGACGGCTTATACGTTGCTGGATGCGCATGCGGTTCGACTCAGCCCAAATTTGTGGACGTTTGTCGTCTGGTTTTTTGTGTTCGACGGCATCATCATGTCGGTGATCACGGTGGCCATTCGTGGCAGGTTGCTGCTGCCTGCCATGCGTCAAGAGCTTCGGCCGGGGCTGTTGGCCGGATTTTCGTCGCTCATCACTTACTCAACGGCGCTGGTCGCGCTGCGGCTCATTCCAGCCGGGTCGGCATCGGCGATCCGGGAAACCAGCATCGTATTTGGCGCGATTATCGCGGGGGTCTTCCTCAAGGAGCACATCAACAGCCGACGTAAACTGGGCATCGCTTTAGTGGCTGTAGGCGGCGTTGGCGTCGCGCTCTGGCGTTGATGGGTCTCGTCGAGTATTGCCTTCGACTAAAACACCTACCGCTGCGACGATACATTGCGTGTGCTTGATCTCATACGCATTCCCGCTGTATCAAGGCCAGGCCGTCAATCGCTGCGCCAGCGCGGCGGCAAACGTAGTCGACGATTCGGTGGCCCAATCCAGCGTGTGCCGCCGTTCGCTGATACGCCATTCGTCATTCACTCGTCGCAGGCGATCCAGATAACGCAGGCTGCGCATCGCCACGCGTTCGGGCTTGCCCGGCAGCACCAGAAACGCAATGGCGTAGGTTTCGGTTTCGGCCCTGTCGCCGTCGAGTACATGCACATTCAGATTGCCCATGAAATGCGTGGACGCCAACCGCTCGCCCGACGCCAGCTTCTGGAAAGTATTCATCGAGGCCATCATGTGCTCGATGCCGAGCAGCGGCGGACGACCGTCATAAAACGCTTTGACGTCATCGGTAAAACAACTGCGCACCTGATCCGCCAGGCAGCGATCAAGCGCCTGGAAATAACGCGTAATCACTTCCTGAATGGCGGTTTTGTCGAGCAGATATTGCAGGTTGATGGGCGGTCTCGGCATGAGGAGTTCCTTAGTCAGGCAATTCGTAAGCATTTGTTTTAATTGATATTTTTAAAATAACTACTCCGCCTTGATCCCCGCGTCGTCCATCACCTTGGACCAGCGCCCATATTCGGATTTGATATACGCCGTGAACGCCGCCGGATTCACACTCGATTGCAACTCGACGCCCTGATTGGCAAAGCGCATTTTTATCTCCGGTGCCTGCACGAATTTCACGATTTCCGCATGCACGCGCGCGAGCATTTCCGGCGCGGTGGCGGCGGGTGCCATCATGCCGTTGAAAATGCTCGCCTGAAAACCCGGTACGGTTTCGCTGATCGCGGGCAAGTCTGGCAGTAGTGCGCTGCGCACGGCGCTGGTGATGCCCAGCGCACGCAGCTTGCCGCCGCGCACATGCGCAATTGACGTGCTGAGGTTGTCGAACTTCACCGGCACCTGCCCGCCCAGCAAATCAATGATCGCCGGGCCGTCACCGTTGTACGGGATGCGCATTATCTTGACGCCCGCCATGCGGTTAAACAACTCCAGCGCGAGATGCGAACCGGAGCCGTTGCCCGACGAGCTGCAATTGATTTCGCCGGGCCGCGCCTTCGCCAGCGCGATGAATTCCTTGACGCTTTTCACCGGCAACGACGGATGCACCACCAGCATTTGCGGCAACGTGGCGATCAGGCTTACGCCGGCAAAGTCACGCAGCGGGTCATACGACGGATTGCGCATCATCTTCGGCGCCACCAGCGCGCTTTGTGCCACCATCACCATCGTGTAGCCGTCGGGTGCCGAGCGCGCGACGAAACCCAGGCCGATGGTGTTGTTGGCGCCGGGCCGGTTCTCGACAAACATGCGTTGGCCCAGGCCCGTGCTCACGTAGTCGGCCACCGAGCGGCCCATCAAATCAAGATTGCCGCCGGGCTGCACCGAGACAATCAGGCGTATCGGGCGATTGGGGTAAGCCTGTCCTGCGCTTGTCGAAGCGGGCTGCGCCTGAGCGCCACCTTGCCACACGCACGCAGTGGCGAGCAGCACCACGCCGTTCCGGGCTGCACGTAACCGCATCACCTCAATCCGCCTTTGCGCCAGCGATTTTCACCACCTTCGCCCACTTCGCGATTTCGCTTTTGATGTAGGCCGCAAACACGTCTGGCGTAATGCCACCCGCCGTGGTGCCCTCGGCGGTGAGGCGCTGCAGCACATCCGGCGCTTGCAACGCCTTGGCGGTTTCAGCGTGCAGCCGATTGACGATGGCGCGCGGCGTGCCGGCAGGCACTACCATGCCTTGCCACGATACCGCCTCGAAACCCGGCACGCCGGCTTCGGCCACCGTGGGAATATCCGGCGCCACTGGCAAGCGCTGCGCGCTGGTGATCGCCAGCGCGCGCAAGCGGCCGGCACGCGCCTGCGGCAACGCCACCTGCACTTGTATGCAACTCATCTGCACCTCGCCCGCGATCAGCGCCGTCATCTGCTCGGCCGCGCCCTTATACGGCACGTGAACCATATTCGCACCGGTCATGGCCTTGAACAACTCCTGCGACAAATGATTGCCGCCGCCACTGCCCGCCGAGGCGTAGTTGATTTTGCTGCCGGGCGCTTTTGCCAGCGCGATGAATTCCTTGATGCTGGCCGCAGGCACCGCCGGATTGACCAGACACAGATACGGGCTCGAGGTGGTGGTCGTCACCGGCGCGAAATCGCGCACCGGATCGTACGGCAGCTTGCTGTGCATGCTGACATTGGTGGCCAGCGTGCTGATGCTGCCCGCGAACAATGTATAGCCATCCGGCGGCGCCTTCGCCACCAGCACGGCCGCGACGATGCCCGCGCCGCCCGCGCGGTTGTCCACCACCACCTGCTGACCCATGCTGTCGGTCATCTTGCGGCTCAACGTGCGCGCGATCATGTCGTTGCCGCCGCCCGCGCCGAAGCCGACAACGAAGCGGATGGGTTTGGTGGGGTAGGTTTGTGTCGGGTTTTGGGCGTGCGCGAAGCCTGCTGCCAACGCGCAGACCGCCAATACGTAACTGTTTGTTTTCATTGATATTTTTAAATTGCACAATACAGAAAAAACACTCGCCACAGAGGACACAGAGGTCACAGAGACTTCATCGTCAAAGGCGGGGTTCTCTGTGACCTCTGTGTCCTCTGTGGCAAAAAATGATGTTAAAAACAAGTGCTAAGCCGCCAATTCCAAAATCTCATACACCTGTTCCACGCTGGTGATCTTGCGCGGGTTGGTATGCAGCCAGCTATCGTGCATGGTGTGATCGGCGATCATGGCGAACTGATCGCGCGTGACGCCGACTTCCGACAAGCGCCCCGGCTGGCCCAGCGATTTCACAAACGCCGCAATCACGTCGGCGGCATCGTCATCCGGATGGCCCATCGCCTCGGCCACCAGCTTTTGCCGCTCGGCATTCACCGAACGGTTGTAGCGCAACACCGGCGCCAGCATCACACACGAGGTTTGCCCGTGCGGCACGTCGCAACTGCCGCCGAGCACGTGGCCGATGGCGTGGCTGGCACCCATGTTGACGCCGCTTTGCCGCCCTTGCATCGCCAGCCACACGCCGAGCTGGCAATCGAGACGCGCCTGAAGATCATCGGGATGCTGCTTCACGCGGGGTAAACTTTTGCTCAGCAATTGCAACGCCTGGAAAAAACTCGCGTCGCTCGCCGGATTGGTCGCCCCGGAACACAGCGCTTCCGTCGCGTGATCGACTGCGCGCACGCCAGTCGACAGCCACACCCACATCGGCGTATGCACAGTGGGTGCCGGATCGAGTATGGTCACGCGCGGAATCAGCAGCGGATGGCGGTAGCTGCGCTTCACCTTGTTGCGATTGTCGGTGCAACCGCCGCCTGCCTGAAATTCACCGCCGGAAAGCGTGGTGGGAATCGCGATTTGCCGCACGATGGGGCCGTCGAAATCCGGTATGCGCCGCGTGCCATCGGTTTTGACATCGATGTGATACGCATCGAGGTCTTCGTACTTCGTCACGTTGTGCCGCAGGCAAATCTGCATCAGCTTACCGGCATCGGTCACCGAGCCGCCGCCGAAGGTGACGATCAAATCAGCACCCGCCGCGCGCGCGATGTTCGACGCCTCTATGACCGAATCGCGAGGCGTGTGCGAAGGCATGCGGTCATACAAACCGGCGAATCGCGCACCCAGCGTGTCGCGCACTTGCTTGATTTCGCTGGTGGTGCGGTTCATCGTGCCACTGACGAGCATGAACACGTGTTGCGCCTTTAGGCGTTCTGCCTCGGCGAGCAGGGCCTTGGCTGCGGGCTGGCCGTAGACGATGCGATCTATCGCGGAGAAACTTAGCATGCCTGAATACATGGGGATTCCTTCCCTGGAAAAATTCACATTTCACTACACACGGCAATTGCACAGTTCGATCAAAACCCATCCTGTCATTCCCGCGAAAGCGCGAATGACAAGGAAATATTTGTGCTCAATTGAAGTAGCGCGGAATACGCAATGTAACTCACAATACAGCCCGATGTTTCCAATGGTCGCGCATTTACACCAACGCAGGCGAGCACCTCACCGCCAAGGCGAAAACCCCACCGGCGTCATCAAACTCGACTGCATATCCTCCACCATCGCGCCGTGCTGTTTGAGAAACCCACGCCACGCGGCGCTTTGCATGATCTGCGCCGGCGATTGTGTCGCGGCATGCGCGGATAGATGCACCACTTCATTCACGTCGCCGCTGTTGCCCGTCCACACCGCCACGCTCGCGCCCCACAACGGCGCGGGCAATTCGTCCTGCAGCAGTCTGGCGAACACCGCGGTTTTGCCGGCACGCGTGCGAAAAATCCGCAGGTGATACAGGTTGCCGGGTGCTGCGGGTGGATTGGCCTCCGCCAGCGGCGTCAGCAGCCGCGACAACTGGCGACGCATCAGCGGCTGCGAATGCGGCAAGTAATCGTTGCGCCACACATCCTGCTGCTGCAGCTTGGCACGCAGCACTTCGCGTGTCGTCACCGACTCGTGCTCCCACAGGTTGAACACACCATTCATCGCGCCAATTTCACACGCCCAAAAACCGAGCAGCTTGCCGTAGTCGTCGCCACGAAACGGCACCGCCACCTTGCCCGCGTGATTGATGTAGTCGTCCAGATGTCCCGCCGCGATTTCGTAGAAGCGCAGCTCATGCAGCATGGGGGTTCCTTCACGGTGTGAGTCGATCGGTAATGCACTATTCGTAACACGCGATTTTAGCCGCTATGTACTCGCTCGCGCGCGGCCCAGTTTGCTGAGTGGCATGGCGCGCAAAGCGGTGGTTAAATACGCCTGCGTAGTGCGCTGCCAGTGCTGTCACTGAGGCTGTCACTGAGGCTGTCACTAAAGGTGTCACCGAGTAACGTCAAGTCGGCGGCAATCGGGAGTCTCAATTCGTCACACAGGAAAATATCAATGATATCAAATACTTATAATTCACGCCGCGAATTCCTGCAAGCGCTCGCCGCCGGCGTCACGCTGGCCAGCCTGCCCACGGTCACGCTGGCGCAAGGCGCCGGCAACAAAATGAAAATCGGCATCATCGGCTCCGGTCGTGTCGGCAGCGCGGTTGGCGGTGTGTGGGTGAAAGCCGGGCATGAAGTGATGTTCTCCTCACTTGATCTCGAGGCCGACAAAAAACTCGCTGCCAGCCTGGGCGGCGGCGCGAAGGCGGGATCGCCGCGCGAAGCGGCCGCCTTCGGCACGGTGCTGGTGGTCTCGGTGCCCTACCGCGCGCTGCCCAGCGTGGGCAAGGATCTTGCCGATTTGATCAAAGGCAAAATTGTCATCGACACCTCCAACCCCATCGTCGCGCGCGACGGCGATATGGCGGTGGCCGCGCGCGAAAAAGGCGCAGGACAAGCATCGATGGAATATCTGCCCGGCGCACGCATCGTGCGCGCCTTCAACGCCATCGGCGCAGCCAGAATGGCCGAAGCCGCCAGCAAAAAAGACAACATCGGCATGCCCATCGCGGGCGACGACAAAGCCGCCATCGACACCGCCGCAGCACTGGTGCGCGACGTGGGCTACGAGCCGGTGCTGGTCGGCGGCCTCGTCGCGATGGGCAAACACCTGATACCGGGCACGCCGCTGGGTGGGGAGCGTTCGCCGGATGAAGTGCGGCGGGTGGCGGCTACGTTGAGGTGATGCGGTAGTCTGAAACCGATCAAACTTCAAAAGACCTAATAAGAGTGC
>CAMBGJ010000291.1 GCA_945865805.1 Bordetella parapertussis | reverse complement strand
GGCGCTTGAGGATATCGGAAACCGCGCCGGGGTAACCATTGCCGTCTCCATCAATGAACACAATCCATCCGCGCGCCCAATCCGTTGAATTCTGACAGCCAAAGCCATCGTCGGTCATGGCGCAAACGGCTACGAACTGGCTGCGTTTGATGGCCTCGCTGCGTGCATAAATCAGGCTGGCGTAAAGATTGCTGCTCGCGGCCTGCACTCGCTGATCACTGATCATATTCTGGAATGAGGGGAGCGCAATCGCGAACAAGATTGCAGCTACCGCGAGCGTTATGATTAATTCGATCGTAGTGAAACCTGTAATGCCCGTCCGTAACGCGCAGTCGTGCGCCTGCGTATCATCGCGTAACGTGGAGATCGGGCGGCCACAGATCATCATTTCCATTTGTCCGCAGGTGTCTTGGTGCCCAGATTGTCCAAGGTGAGGTTGCCATCACTTGTTTGCGAGCCTGTAGCTGTTGCGGTAACTGTGTATCCTGGCGGCGGACCTGCGCTAGCGATCACGGTAATTGTGTAATTCGTGTTTACGCATTGAGTCGCGCTACAGGTAAAGGTATCTTCGGTGGTTTTAAGGCCAATGCTGGAAGAGCCGGTTAGCGTTGCACTGTAGGCGCGTGCATCGAGCACGTATTGTTCCTCGCGGCTTGCAATCTTTAGCATCACCTGCATGGCCTGCGCACGGTTGGCGCTTTTAATATGCTTCGTATAAGAAGGATAGGCTACCGCAGCCAATATCCCGATGACGGCCACCACGACCATTAGCTCGATCAACGTAAATCCAACAGCTTCCCGAAATTGTTTTTTTATACGAGCACGGCAATGGAACATGGTGGCCTCTCCCTATTGAGGAAGTGAATGCTATTGGATTGGACCGTCGAGTTGCAAAAGCAGCCGACAAGCGCTTGGAAAGCGGGAACGAACGGTATGCCTCTGTGCCTGTGGCATACCGCGAAAGGTCATCGCATCGTAAAACCATGAACTTTGGGCATTGCTGGCAGCCACTGGATGCTGTGCCAGGCGGCAACTAGCGAGCGGATATCCGCAGGCGCTTGTTTACGGTAAGAATTCGTCTGAAAATATTTTCAGCAATGCCTGCACCGATGCTTGGGGCAACCTGTCACCAGGTGCCGCGATAACTACGCCATACGCCGCAATATTCGAAGCGGCAGCCTCCCGCATGCCGCACGGCGCTCCCACTGCGTCCGCCGCAAACCGCTGCTCCATCATCTCCTGCTGCACCTTCTCAGCCCGCAACTCGCAGCGCTTAATTTCGCCGCGTAGGGCTTCGGTTGCCGCCGCGTCCATCGGTGGAAAGCCGTTCTTTAGCTGTCGGCGCAGCGCGCGCAGCGGTTGCACCACATTCGTCCGCCAGGCGGCGGTTTCGCGGTCGATTGCGCGAACGTCGCCTACAGACAGCCGCCGCCCTTGCTTGGCTAAAAATATCAATAAAAACAATAGGTTAATGTCAACGCCGTGCTCATCCTGCAAAGCCAGGCATAGCTCTGGCACGCCGGGCCTGCCGTAGAACCTCAGCGAAAACTGCCAGAATGCGGATTCGCCCCCGTTCATTGGCTCATCGACTCACTTGCGCGGGGCTTTACCTGTCGGGGCGTCGTCCTTCCAGCGCTTCACCACGCCGGCATCGATGCCGAGTAAATCCAGCGCGCGCCCGGTGCTTTGCGTCACCATGTCGTCGATGGATTTCGGGCGGCTGTAAAAGCCGGGCACGGGTGGCATGACGATGGCGCCGTTTTGTGTGGCCTGCTCCATCAGCCGGATATGGCCAGCATGCAGCGGGGTTTCGCGGAACATCAGCACCACGCGGCGGCGTTCCTTGAGGCACACGTCGGCGGCGCGCACAATGAGTTCTTCGTTGTAGCAGTTGGCGATGCCGGAGAGCGTTTTCACCGAGCAGGGCGCCACCAGCATGCCTTCGGTTTTGAACGAGCCGCTGGAGATGGCCGCGCCGATGTCCTTGTGGTTGTAAATCACATCGGCGAGTTTTTTGACGGCGTCGATGGCGTAATCGGTTTCCTCGGCGATGGTGCGCGCAGCGGAGGGCGACAGAATGACGTGCGACTCAATGTCTTTGATCTTGCGCAGGATTTCCAGCGCGCGTATGCCGTAGATCACGCCGGAGGCACCGGTGATGGCGACGATGAGCCGTTTCATGTGCGGGTCGGGTGCCAGTTGCGCGACGGTCTTTCGCAGGAAATAAATTGTATCATATTGTTTTATAAGACATTTTTAGTTGGCCTTGATGCCGGCTGCCTTGATGATCTTGCCCCATTTTTCGCGCTCTGCGCGCACGAAGGCGGGGAACGTTTCCGGCTTGCTGGTCTGCACATCGAAGCCGTTCTTTTCCAGCAGCGCGCGGTAGTCGGGCGTGGCGGCGATGCGCGCGACTTCGCCGTTGAGCTTCGCGATCACGTCACGTGGCGTGGCAGCGGGCGCGAGCAAAACGAACCACGATTCGACATCAATGCCGCGCACCTCGGCTTCCGCCATGGTGGGCACTTCGGGCGCGAGCGGCGAGCGTTGCGGGCGCGTTACCGCGAGCCCGTTAAGGCGGTTCGCGCGCACGGCTTGCAGCACTGCCGTCAAGTTGCTGAACATGACATGCGATTCGCCGCCCAGCACCGCGATTGCCGCCGGTCCCGTGCCTTTATAGGGCACATGCACCAGATCCGTTTTCGTCGCGAGCTTGAACATTTCACCCACCAGGTGCGGATTGGTGCCGGGGCCGCTCGACGCGAAGTTGAACGCACCGGGTTTCGCCTGCGCGAGTTCGATCAACTGCCGCACGTTCTTCGCGCCCAATGACGGGTGCGCAACCAGCATGTGATACGACACGCCGATCATGCTGACCGCCGTGAAGTCGCGCGCCGCGTCGTAGCTGACTTTTTCCAGATGCGGGCTCGCGGCGAGCTGGCCGTTAAACGACAGCAGCAGCGTGTAGCCATCGGCATTGGCGCGCGCGGTCATTTCGGTGGCTGCAATACCGCCGCCGCCGGGGCGATTGTCCAGCACGAATTGCTGCCCGAGCCGCTCGCCGAGCTTTTGGCCGACGGTGCGCGCCAGAAAGTCGGTGCCGCCGCCGGGCGGAAACGGCACCACCAGCCGCACCGGGCGAGCGGGGTAATCCGCCGCCGCGCCTAGCCCGCTGATTGCAAGCGCCCCTGCGAAAAGCCCGGCTTGAAAAACGATTCTCATAACGTGGTCACCGATGCTGCGTTTTTGCGTGTGTGTGATTCCATTGCGGATAGAATAGCAGGCACTCCCCGTATTCACTAAAGGAATTTCCATGAGACCCTTCGAAGGCATCAAAGTCATAGACGTAACCCACGTGCTGGCCGGCCCGTTTGCCGCCTATCAACTCGCGCTGCTCGGTGCGGACGTGATCAAAGTTGAAGATCCGCAGGAGTGCGATCAAAGCCGCGAAAGTGGCACCGATCATGATCTGTCGGCGGCCAAAATGGGCCTGGGGTTTGCCACGCAGGCGTCGAACAAGCGCGCGATCACGGTGAATCTCAAAACCAAAAAAGGCCAAGACATCATCAAAAAGCTGGTCAAGGACGCGGATATTTTTGTCGAGAACTATCGCGCCGGCGCGTTCAAGAAACTGGGCTTGGGCTACGAAGAGTTATCGAAGATCAATCCGAAACTGATCTATTGCTCGATGACAGCCTTCGGCCAGGACGGCCCGCGCGGCAATATGACCGCCTACGATCACGCGATTCAATCCACCTCGGGCATGATGCGCACCACCGGCACGCCGGAAGTGAATCCGATTAAAGTGGGTTCGCCGGTGATTGATTACGCCGTGGGCACGATGAACGCGTTTGCCTTATCGGCGGCGCTGTTCCAGCGCACCCGAACCGGCAAGGGCCAGTACATCGACAGCGCCATGCTCGATGTGGCGATGATGCTGATGGGCTCGCACCTCACCAATTATCTCTACACCGGCAAGGAACCCAGCCCCAAGGGCAATCGCATGGAGCACGCCAGCAGCCAAGGCTACATGGCGAAGGATGCCTACATGATGATCGCCGCCAGCAACAAAGGCCAGCACGAACGCTTCTTCAACGCCATCGGTCGCTCGGATATCGCCAAGCAAAGCACGCACAAAGAGCGCCGCGATAACTACGCCGAGCAAACCAAAATCGTCGAAGACATCATCGCCACCAAGACTGCGCAGGAGTGGGAAGATTATTTACAGAGCAAGCACGTGCCCGCCACCCGCACACGCAAGATTTCCGAGGCGGTGAAAGATCCGCAATTGCAAACGCGCAATCTGTTCCACACCCACAAAAACGCGCCCGGCTACAGCAAAGACCTCACCGTGCCGGTGATGGCCTTCAAATTCGCCCACGGCGGCCCGCAAGTGACCTCGCCACCGCCAGCCTTCGGCCAGCACAATGATGAAGTGCTGGGGCAGTTGGGGTACGGTGTGGATGAGATTAAGGCGATGCGGGCCGAGGGCGTTATTTAGCGCTTGGCTCAGCACCAACGGGCGGGCTGCGAAGTGCGGTGCGCCCTTACTGAATCTTCACCCCGCCCGCCTGCATCACCTTGGTGATCTTGGCGACTTCGGTGCGCACGAACTGATCGAAGTCTTCCGGCTTGGTGGGTCTGATTGCTGCGCCGCGGATGGTGATTTTGTCTCTTACGTCCGGCAGGTTGAGGATGCGCGCGACTTCCTGTGACAACTGATTGACCACCGGACGCGGCGTTTTCGCCGGGGCGAACAGACCGTACCAGTGATCGAACACATACCCCGTCAGCCCGGCTTCGCCGATGGTGGGCACATCGGGCAGTGCTGCCGAGCGCGCGGCGGTGCTCACCGCCAGCGCCGCGAGGCGTTTATCTTTAATGAACGGCAGGGTGTTACCGATGGGTGCAAACGCGTAATTCAGCCGTGCGGCCATCGCATCGGTGATGACTTCGGGCACACCTTTGTAGGGCACATGCGTGAGTTCGATGCCTGCCATCTGGCGGAACAACTCGCCGGTGATGTGCGTGCCGCTGCCCACGCCCGCGTGGCCGTAATTCATGCCGGGCTTTTGTTTCGCCAGTGCGATCAAATCCTTCATCGAACGCACGCCCGCCGACGGCGCGATGATCAGCACATTCGGGAGGCTGGTGGCTTGCGTCACACCGGCGAAATCGCGCAACGTGTCGAACGGGGCTTTCGGGTACAAGGCCGGTGTGGCGGCATGCGACACTGAATTAAAAAACAGCGTGTAGCCATCGGCATTGGCGGCTGCAACAATCGCGCCCGCCACCGTGCTGCCCGCGCCGGGGCGGTTATCCACCACCACGCGCTGGCCCCATTTTTCGCCCATCTCATGCGCGATCATGCGGCCAATGACATCGACTTCGCTGCCAGCGGTGAAACCGACGATGAAGCGCATGGGTTTGGTGGGAAAAGCCGCCGCCGTTTGTGCGTGGGCGTGGTGCATGACGAAGCATGCGGAGAGCAGGCCAAGAACGTTATGAAGTCGCATTATATGTAAGTATTTGATTTAAAAGGAAAATATTTGGACGATGATTTGCCGTCCGGCGCGATTGTAATACCCTCGCCGCCAGAAAGCTCGACGTGCGACGCCAGACGCTAAACCTTCAGCGTGCCAGTAGCGATTTATCCTGCACGACCGGCATCTGCCCCGGTGGCGGACTGGCGATGGCCTCCTCCAGCGATTTCGCACCACGCCATTCGTTACCGGGCCGCGCCACGCCCTCGGTGCCGATTTGATCAAGGCCCCAGTAGATTTCGAGGTTGTGCCCATCGGGATACAGAAATTCCACCGCGATCTGCACCCCCGCGCGGCGGCGGCCTTCAAACACAATGGTTGCACCGCTCTTGCGCAGGAAATCCCGCGCGCGAAACACCTCATCCAGCGTGCCGACCTCGAACGCCATGTGATGCAGCCCGCGCTTGTTCTCAGGGCCATTGGTACTACTGGCACCCCCGATCAGCGCAACACCGTGGTGATCCGTATTGCAGCGCATGAACACCATACCGCCGGGCATCATGTCATCGCCGTAGAGGTCGGAGACCTTGAAGCCCAGCACGCCGGTGTAAAAGACAATCGAACGTTCGAGGTTTTCCACCATCAAAACCACGTGGCCGATTTTGTTTAGGGAGAATGGTGGCGGGGAATTGCTGATGGCGGCGCGCAGGCGGTTGGTGTCTACTGGCATGGGGTGCTCCTATCGGGAAAGATGGGTTGCGGTAGTGTCCGCATTTCCTCATTTTGCAGCCGTTTCGTAGGGCGCATTAACCGTAGGGCAATGCGCCGTATGGGGTGAATAATGCAAGACATGCGGCGCAATGCGCTTCGCTTATTGGCGCCCTACGGGGTGCGGGTCACTCGCGTTCATCGGAAGACCATCAATAAAAGTGCCGCGCCCGCGACCGAGTACGTAGCGCCAACATAGAATACGTAAGCGCGGTTTCCATCAACCAAACTGCGTTCATGATAGAGCTTCAAACCAAGATACACAGTAGCAACAAAGATCAGTACCAGTAGTACAGCTAAGGCCGAACCGCACATTAGGGCAAGACCAATACCAAGGCCCGGCCCATCACTATCAGGAGAACCTTCAAACCATCTGAGGAGACTAAAGGCCGCGAACACGCTTGCTGCGGAAGCAGTGATGCTCCAAATGATAGTGCGTGCCGCAACTTTTTCCATGAGTTCTAACTGAAAGCGAAATTTTAAAAATTCAATTAAAACAATTAATGTCTCTATTCACCCTGACTCAGGCGAAGGCGGACAGCCCATGAAAGTTTGTCGCAACACCTCGAACATATTATGCCCCTGCTTGTGCATGGTATCGAGGTAGGAACGGACGATGCAGAAGACCTGCGCGCCTTCGAAGGTGCGCCAGC
>CAMBGJ010000290.1 GCA_945865805.1 Bordetella parapertussis | reverse complement strand
TGCCACGGCGAGATCGACACGCCGGGCATGCCCGCTTCGGCGATGGTCGGCACATCGGGCACGAGTGAGCTGCGCCTGGGCAGCAGCACCGCCACCATGCGCAGCCTGCCGGCTTGTGCCTGCGCCAGCGCGGGTATCGGTGCCATGATCGCAAATTGCAGGCGGCCGCCCATCAGGTCGGTGGTCGCTGGCGCATCGCCTTTGTAAGGTATGTGGGTGATATCCAGCTTGGCCAGCGACTTTAACTGCGCGGTGGCGACGATGCTACCGGCGTTGCCGGTGCCGTAATTCACCTTGCCCGGATGGGCGCGGGCATAGTCGAGCAGCTCACCCAGCGTTTTGGCGGGCACCGTCGGCGAAACAAACACGATGAAGGTGACGTGCCCCACCATGCCCAGTGCGCTGAAATCCTTCACCGGATCGTAGGGTGGCACTTTGCGCAGCGCCGGTGCCGCCGACATCGGCGTGTTGGTGCCGAGAAACGTGGTGTGGCCGTCGGGCGCGGCCTTGATGACGATATTGGCCGCCAGCACGCCATCCGCGCCGGGCCGGTTATCCACCAGCCACTGCTGGCCCATCACCTGTGTCATTTGCTGCGCGATGATGCGTGCAATGCCATCGGCCGATCCGCCCGGCGGAAACGGCACGATGAAGCGTATGGGCCGCGTAGGGTAGGCCCCCTGTTGCGCCCAGGCTTGAGGCATGGCGGCGGCCATCAGCAGCGTACCGAGGAAAAAGCAAACGCTCATCACCAATCTCATCACGTACCCTTTCGTAGCCGTGCAAAAATTTAACTACCTTCGCGCCGGATGCCTTGACCACCTTCGCCCACTTCGCCACTTCCACCTTGATGTAGTCGGCGAACTGCGCGGGCGTGTTGTTCACCGGATCAAAGCCCAGCGCCGATAGCCGCTCTTTGGCGTCGGGCGACACCACGATGGCCGCCACGCTGCGATTGAGTTTATCCACGATGGCCCTCTGCGTGCCGGCGGGCGCGAAGAATGCGATCCAGGTGTAATCCTCATAGCCGGGAAAACCCTGCTCGGCGACAGTGCCCACTTCCGGCAGCGACGGCATACGCTGCTGGCTGGTAACCGCGATGCCACGCAATCGGCCCGATTTGATCAGTTGTACCGACGGCGGCATGGCCGTCAGCCCCACCGGCACCTGCGCTGCCACTGTGCCGAGTATCGCGGGCATCGCGCTGCTGTAGGACACGTGCTGTATGTCGAGGCCCGCCATCAGTTTCAACAAACGTTCGCCGGTCAGATGCGGCGTAGTGCCCGCGCCCGCCGAGCCGTACTGCAGCTTTTGTTTTTTGCCGAGCGCGATCAGTTCCTTGAGATTGGTCGCCTGCGTCGATGGATGCGCAAAAATAATATTGGGGCTGGTGCCGGCGTTAATGATGGGCGCGAAATCCTTGAACGCATCGTAGCCGGGGTCTTTGTACAGACTGACGCCCACCACGTACTGGCTGCTGTTACACAACAGCGTGTGGCCGTCGGGCGTGGCCTGCGCCGCGATGCGCGTGGCGAGCGTGCCGCCTGCACCGGCACGGTTGTCCACCACGATGGCTTGGCCGAATTGATCGGTGAGTTTTTGCCCCACCAGCCGCGACATGATGTCGATCGGCCCGCCCGCCGCGCCCGCCGCCAGCACACGGATGGATTTGTTGGGCCACTCGGCAGCATCGGCGGCCGGAACAGCGCCCGTGAAAACAGTCAGCGCGGCAAATACCCTAGCGATGCACTTCACTTGCATGTCATTCTCCTCCGGCGGTGCCGGTGTTGGCGCAGGACGGACCCTATTCCGTTAAGTGCTATTTAATAAAAACTGTTTTAAAACAAATATTTACCTACGGCGTGCGATGATGGCCGCTGAGCGCTGTTTCGTCACCGCCGGACGCGTGGATCATGATGAACAGGTTGCGCAAGATTCCGCCTATCGCGCCGTGCCGTCAAGAACCCCGTGCAACCGGCAGCGCCGCAGCGAAGCTGGCACAATCACGGCCTTCATAAACACACTGAACAGTCGGCGGGATCCCATGAATAAAAAAATTGCGGTACTCGGATGCGGCGCTATTGGCAGCAGCGTCAGCGCTGATCTGACCCAGGCGGGTCTCGACGTCACCGTCATCGATCAATGGCCGGCGCAAGTTGAAAAAATCCGCACCGACGGCATCGAAGTCACGATGCCCGATGGCGTGGTGAAAACACGTATCAACGCGCTGCATCTGTGCGATCTGTCATCGGCGCGGCTGATGTTCGACATCGTGTTTATGTGCGTGAAGTCGAACGATCACCGCTGGCTGGCGGAATTCATCAAACCGTATCTCAAGCCGGACGGCATGTTCGTTGCCATCCAGAACGGCTTTAACGAAGAGTCGCTCGGCTCGATTATCGGCAAGGAACGCCTGGTCGGCTGCGTGGTGGAACTGTCGGCAGAAATTTTTAATCCGGGATTCGTCAAACGCAATACGACGCACAAAACCACCTGGTTTTCCGTCGGCGAACACGATGGTTTTCTCACCTCGCGTGTGAAAGAGATTCAGGCCCTGCTCAATCATGTCGGCGTGTGCGAAATCACCAGCACCATTCAAAGCGCGAAGTGGACCAAGCTCATCGCCAACAGCATGACCATGGGGCCGTTCGGCCTGCTGGGCCTGGGCAACACTGAAGCTGCGCACCTACCCGGCATGTTTGAATTGTCGGTGGCGCTGGGCAAGGAATCCGCCGCCGTCGGCGAAGCCATGGGCCTGCGCATGGAGCCGATCTTCGGACTACGTGCCGACGAATTTGCCGGCAGCATCGAGGAAAACATCGTCACCGCGATGAAAACGCTGCTCGGCCACGTCAGCCGTGGCCGCACCGCGCCGATCCACGATCACATGAAAGGCCGCATCAGCGAAATGGCGTTCATCAGTGGCCTGGTCGCGCGCAAGGGCAAGGAACTGGGCATAGCCACCACCTGCAACGCGGCGGTGGCGGAAATCGACCGGCGGATTAACAGCAGTGAACTGCCGATGGATCGGTCGAACTTTGAGTTGCTGAAACAGATGACAGCGCGGTAGCCCGTTACTTCTGTACCACCTTGTTTTTATTGATATACGCCCTCATTTCGTGATGGCGCATGCAGCTTGCGGACAAATTTTTGATGTGAAGTACTGTGACACATGAAAATCATCTCGATACGTGATTTGCACGAGAACACCGGAGATTGAAATGGCGATAGCGGTGAAGTCAGTACGCTTGACGCAGGCAATAAAAGCACTACATAATAAGTAAGAAATCACTACTTTTAAGGTATTACCATGCGCATCACCGAAAAAGGCCAGGTTACGATTCCAATAGACTTGCGCAAACGCTACGGCCTTGGGCGCAACACCGAAATTGAGTTTGTCGCCGACAGCGACGGTATCCGTATCACCAAGTGTGGCAGCGCTGCAGCCAGCCCGTTCCGCGCACTGCGCGGGGCGGCGCGTAAACGGCTAAACATCAGCGTCGATCAATATATCGAATCCATTCGCGGTCGATGATTACCGCCGTGGACACCAGCGTGCTGCTGGACGTTCTGGCGGATGACCCGGCGCATGCAGCACAGTCGGAAACCCTGCTGGAACGCGCCTGGCAACAAGGCAGCCTGATTATCTGCCCGGTGGTCTATGCAGAGCTTGCACCCAACGCACATGACCGCCGCCAACTCGACGGTTGGCTGCAACGCGCCGGAATTCGCGTTGTTGCCCTGACGGCGGAACACGGCTATCCGGCGGGGCTGGCTCACGCTGCGTACCGCAAGGCGGGCGGCAAACGCGAACGTGTATTGGCGGATTTTTTGATTGGCGCTCATGCGCTGCATGAAGCGAACCGATTGCTGACACGCGATCGGGGCTTCTACCGGAAATATTTTTCCGGACTTGAAGTGCTTGAGACGTAGGCGGCATCGGGAAACAAAACAGGTAGTGCATTGCACAGGATGCTGTGTGGCCGAATCACATGCGGTGCAATGCGCTTCGGTTATTGCACCCTACGCGGATTCTTCGTAATCAGTACTGCCGCCCCCGGTCTCCAACCCACAATCCTGAATCGTCAAAGAACTGCGATGCAAAGTAGCCAATGGCATTCCAAAGAGTGTCAAAAGCTGGGCGAATCGCTTGGTGATATGAAGCTTTTGGTCCGTACTCGTTGATCACGCAATCCGGAAGCAACAAAATGGGACGATCAAGCGTCGGCTGGGATCGCTGACGGTGTTCGCCTTCACCGCATATGTCGCGCCCTCTACGCCCTCCAACGCAATCATTGCGACCAGAGGTGGCGCGATACCAAGACTTTTTAGTCCATTCAAGTAGCTATCGAAAACTTCAAAGAAGTATTTTTCAAGTGCAAGACCTGGGATGTTCGGACGCCCGTTATTGTCGCGAAGAATGTGTCCCATCGTTGCCTCAAGCGTGCCATTTCTAAATAGTCGCCCCTGCAAAATTCACTCAAGCCCGCAGTTTGAGGATAGGGATCACAAGGTGGCACGATAAAGCATGTCCATGCGGGAGCACAAGGCTTCGCATTCGTGCCATTCCCGATAGATGCATGCCGTGAACCAGAAGTGCCGTGACGCGAATAAGACGCAAAAAAACTGCCATAAGTTTCTGGCGCGCCACCGCCCGCATCAACCAGCGCAAGTTGTAACCCACTGCGCAACACAGCGCATTTAGCGCATCACCCAGCGCCCCTGGCAAATAGCACCGGTTCATGCGGTGATCCGACTTCAAGTGCCCGATACCTGGCTCTATCGCCTGACGTCGCCTTAACCAGCGTTTGTGCTCCTGGGTGAGTTTGCTCGGCTTGCCCCGGTGGATGATCTGAACGCTTGGGTTGTCTGCATCCACGCCCCGATACCCCAAGTCCACCACGGCCTGCTTGACCACTCGCTCAGCGCCCTCGATCAGCCGGTTGGTCTGAGCGATTTGCTTGTCCAGAGTATGCCCGTCATAGGGATTGCCCGGACAAGCCAAGGCTCCCACCATTAGTCCCTGTTTGTGCGTGACAGCAAGACTTACTTTGACGCCAAACTCATAGCGCTGACGCGCTTTGCCTTTGCTGATGCACTCGACCTCCGGCGCATGCAGGGCGTAGAGCTTGTTCTTGTCATGGCGCTGCTGGCTGCGAATGCGCTCGGCACGCTCCAGGATCGTTTGCAAATGCGTGAGCGCCTGTGCGCTGGCTGGAACTGCCGTTTCGAGTTTGCGGTTGACTTCACGAATGACGATGCCCAGGATGGTGCTCTGCCGCTTCACGGTGCGTTTTAGTCGCTTCATCTGCCGGGCGTGGGCGTAGCCGCCGGCCCGGCGTCTGAGCGTCTTGCCTTCTTTGGCGTAGGTTTGCTTTAGCGCAAGGCCCGCGTGTTTGGCTGCCTTGACGACTTTGTAACGGGCAATCTCCAGTAGTCGGCTATCCGTCGGGTAGGCAATCGCCTTCTCCTGCACGGTGGTGTCCACGATGATCCGCTCAAACTCTGCTGGCTTGACCGCCTTGATGTCCACTGCCGTTTGCAGGGTGGACTTCAACAGTTGTTCCAGTCCCGCTTTACCCAGGTCACGCCGGAAGCGCCCGATCTGGGTAGCGTCGCAGGGTAGCCGGGGTTCGTAATACACCCTGCCGCTGAAGTATTGCCACACGACGTTCTCGCTCCAGCGTTCGACCAATTCTTCGTCGCTCAGGTTAAAGCTGTGTTTCAGATACATGAGGCTTGCCATCAGCCGCAGCGGCAGACGCGGGCGACCCGCCGCGCTGACATGGCCACCCGTGCGAGTTTCATGTTCGCCCAACAGGTCTTGAACCGGTTCGCCTTGCACGGGTTGCGCCTTGTGCTCGAACAGCGGGGCCAATGTTGATTCGATCTCACCCCAAGGCAGCCGCGCAGCGAGCACGACCAGCGGGTGCTTTAGATCGATCATGTGTTCCAGCCGCGCGCGGAAAAAGTCTTCTTGGCTCATTGGCGTTTCCCTCAGATTTCGCTACCTTACACAACGATTTCTGCGGGATTCCGTGCACCGCTCTTGAGCATATTTCGCTCTTCCTCCACGGAGAAAACTCGTTTCTTGGCTTTTTGCAGGGACGACTAGGTAGGGTGGGCAAAGCGTAGCGTGCCCACGCGGTTACGGTGGGTGGTGGGCACGCTACGCTTTGCCCACCCTACGCTTGCTATCCGCGTGGGCACAAAAAGCGTGCCCACCCTACGTTTGCTGCTTGTTAGATTTCCCTGTAGGCAACCCTGTCCAAAGCACCGTCTTGCGATGACGCTCATATACCCACAGCCGCCTTAAGTGCGACTGCGTGTCAAGGATGGGCTGCATAACGTGAATCGCATGCCAGCGAAAGTCAGCTACAACTGGCACGTCACCAACTAGCCAACTTGATTTGTCGTAATACAGCAGCAGTTCTATAGGCGTTCCGTTCGTCTCGTACGTCATTGCGATCTTGCGACGAAGCATTTCGCGCTCAGGCAACTTAACGACGTATTTGGTCGTGTTCACTGGTCGTGGTGCACAGCGCATCGCGTCAATTTTCATCTTCTGCATTTCGTTGTCGAGTAACCGACCTAGCTCGAAGTACACCGCCTCCCCATTTCTCAGGCACCAAACGTCAGGCTCCGGAGGGTCACGTTGCGAAACGCTCTCTAACGCGATCTTTAGTTGCGACGCAACGATGAACTCTGAGAAGACTTCCAGTTCGTGCGCCCTTTTTGCGTGATCGTTTGCCAATGTCGTCCAACAAGTCGACGCTGCCCGCGCTAACGCCGCGTCAGCAACGTCCCCGGCCTCGCCCCCGTCGCCTTGCCCCCCGCCCACACCGGCGCGCCATTCACGATAACAGTATGTATGCCCTTAGCAGGCGCGCTGCCATCCTTAAAGTCAGCC
>CAMBGJ010000289.1 GCA_945865805.1 Bordetella parapertussis | reverse complement strand
TCCGCGACCGACCGCACGCTGCGATTCCCGCGAGAAAATACTTTAACCAATGCTTGCTCAATCAGACCTTCAGGATACGTGGATCTCACTTTCGCCTCGATATTTAAAATTCAAATTCTGAGGCGACAACTAGTCTGACACCAGGGGGGGCAGACGTGGATATTGCGATTGCACAGAGCAAAGAGTTGGGCCTACTGGGTCGACCAGAGTTGCTGCTCTTTATTGTTCACAACGGAGGCTCAGGTGGACCGACTATTGTGTGCCCGGCAAGCAATCCGATTGTTGCACCTGTTTACAACGTAGCGGTGCGTAGTGACGGCAGAGTCCGTTTCACCGGCTATGCGAATACCAAGACTATAGGAAGCATTGAGCACCAACTTACTGCGGATCAACTGGATCGCCTTCGTTCCAAGATTGCAGACTATTTTGCAAAAGGAGGGACCCTTCCACGGCCTCCTCATTTTGCAGGCAATGCATGTAACAAACTCGATTTGTTATCGCGAGTGGGCTCCTCACTTAGTAAATTTACTCAGGTCATAGAAAGTGAAAACTCGGCTCAAACGTATATTGCGTTCAGAGAGGCTGTTGAGTCAGAACTCATGACCTTGCAGTACCGGTGCCCAATACCCAACTCAGTTAAAACAATAAATGGAAAAAAGACGAATATTTGTAGGGCAGTGGTAGAGGCCGATGGATTGATTCGGAGATAATTGATCAAAGGCCGCACCAAGCTGATGTGCAAGACCCCGCCACTTGGCCACAAAAATCACGTTGACTAGACTGCTGCAGCGCTAGTCCCCGCCTTCGCCAACCCCGGCATGTCAAACCCCAGCTTCAGCAAATTATCCACCGTGGTCTGCGCCTGTGCCGCTGTCAGCGGCATCAGCGGCGGGCGCACGGTGGCCCACTCGGGGTCTTTGGCGTAGTGCGCGATGACGGCTTTTAGCGCCGGGATCATGATGTACTGGCCGGTGGTTTTGCGGATCACGTCGAGTTGCGCCTGTTGCGCGTCGGCGTCGGCGTTTTGCCATTCGCGGTAGAGTTTGTCGATGGCTGCCGGGTTGACGTTGGCGGTGGCGCTGATGCAGCCCGCGCCGTGGTTGCGCATATTGGCCAGCAGGAAGGATTCGCTGCCGACGAAGACATCAAAGCCCTGTTTGGCGAAGGCGTCGAGGAACAGTTTGGTGTTGTTCCAGTCGCCCGAGCTATCCTTCATGCCGGCGATGGCCTTGGGATAACGCTTGAGCAAACGCTCGACCAGTTTGGTGGTGATGGGCACCACCGCCACCGGCGGGATGTGATACAGATAAATTTGCAGCCGTGCATCGCCCACGCGTTCGATCACCTCGGAGAAGTGGCGGAAGAGGCCTTCTTCGGGAACATCTTTGTAGTAAAACGGCGGCAGCATCAGCACGCCCGCGCAGCCGGTCTTGACCGCGTGTTCGGTGAGGCGCACGGTGTCGGTAAACGCGCAGCAGCCGGTGCCGGGCATCATGCGCGCGGGGTCGAGGCCCGCCGAGAGTAGTGAGTCTAGCAGTGCCATGCGTTCGTTCACCGACAGCGAGTTTGCTTCGCTGTTGGTGCCGAACACGGCAAGGCCGGAGCCTTGCCCCAGCATCCAGCGGCATTGCGCGACAAAGCGGTTGTGGTCGGGGCTGTAGTCGGCCTTGAACGGGGTGCAGACGGGTGCGAGTACGCCTTTAATGCGCTGGGCTTCTTTCATGCGAGACTCCTGGGAACGGATTTTTGATTGGATCGGCGAGACGGCACGCGCTGTCGATTAAAATCAAGAATACCATAGTGAGGTTGTGATGGAAGCCCAAGGTCAGCCGCATGATGGAGAAATTCGCCCCTGTCATTCCCGCTTTCGCGGGAATGACAAGGTTAGTGTTGTTCCAAACGAAACGCCTATGAATCTCAAAATACTCTCAGCCGGTGCCGTCAAGGGCGGCGTTGCGCAAATAGCCGCCGAGCATGCGCGCACCACCCGCTGCACGGTCGATGTCGAATTCACCCAAGTACCCAAATTGCGTAAGCGCATCGCGGCGGGCGAACACGTGGATGTGCTGGTGGCCACCAGCGGCGCGATGGATGAATTTGCCGCAAGCGGTGCCATCGTGCTCGCCACGCGTGCGCTGCTTGGGCGTTCGCGCGTGGGCGTGGTGGTGCACCAGAATGCGCCGCTGCCAGATGTATCCGACACCGAAGCGCTCAAACGCGCGCTGCTCGCGGCGAGCGCGGTGGTGCATAACGATGCATCGAGCGGGATTTATATTGCCGCGCTGCTGGAGAAGCTCGGACTCAAGGCGCAGCTTGGCGACAAAATCATTGTGGTGAGCAGCGGTGCGGCGATCATCACCACCGTGGCAGAGCGCGGGCCGGGAACCATCGGCATGGGACAGATTTCCGAAATCAAGGTGATGATCGCCAAGGGTAGTGCCGCGAAATTCGCCGGGCCGTTGCCCGATGCGATACAAAATATTTCGACGTATCACGTGGCCGTTGCCACGACGAGTGCCGCGCCGGATGCGGCCTCAGTGTTGGTGAGAGCATTAACCTCGCATGCCGCGAAAAGCGTTTTTGCGGCGACGGGTATTGATTAGGCGGCGCGAGTCATGAATATTCTGATCAGTGGCGGTGCGGGGTTTCTCGGTGTGCGTCTGGCGCAAGCCTTGCTAAAAGATGAACAAAAACAAATAGTTACGTCATTGCTACTGGCGGATGTCGCGCCGTTGCGCGATGCCGCTTTGCTGGCGGATAAGCGCGTGCGCAGCGTCACCGGTGATCTAAAAGTGCTGCTGGCTGATGGTCTGATGCAGGACATCGATGGCGTGTTTCATCTGGCAGCGGCGGTCAGTGGTGAATGCGAAGCGGACATTGATGTGGGCTTGCGCGCCAACCTCGATACCACGCGCGCCTTGCTTGATGCCTGCCGTGCATCACAACAAGCACCACGGCTGATGTTTTCCAGTTCGCTCGCGGTCTACGGCGGTGACATGCCGGAGGTGATTGCCGACAACACCTTGCCGCAGTCGCAGAATTCTTACGGCACGCAAAAATTTATCTGCGAGCAACTCATTGCCGATTACACGCGCAAGGGCTACCTCGATGGCCGCAGCGTGCGTCTGCCGACGGTGACCGTGCGCCCCGGCAAACCCAACAAAGCGGCCTCTGGTTTCATGAGCGGCGTGATTCGCGAGCCGCTGGCCGACGTGGACGCGGTGTGCCCGGTGGATCCGGCGACGGGCGTGTGGATCACCTCGCCGCGCTTCGCGGTCGCCGGTTTGATCGCCGCATTCAACACGCCGCGCGAGCGTTGGGGCAGCCGCACCGCGATGAATCTGCCGGGCCTTTCTGTGCGCGTGGCGGATATGCTTGCCGCGCTTGAGCGTCATGCGGGTGCGCGGGTGGCGGCGCGTGTGCGTGTGGAAATCGATATCACCATTTCAACCATCGTCGGCGGCTGGCCGTGGCGTTTTGATACGGCGCGTGCGCGGGGCTTGGGCTTAAGCGGGCCGGCGGCGATGGATGATTTGATCGCGGAATATGTGGCGGATTATCCACATGCGGTTGCCGGTTGAACCCAGCGTATAACCGTCCGCCGGGGATTTGGCGACGATCTGCGTGGCGGGCACGCTGCCCGCGCTGGCACGCATAGCAACAGCCCCGTAATGATGGCGAGGTGCCCGCGGCGCAGGTTACGCACTGGATTCCAGCCTGCGCTGGAATGACGGGCGTGGTAATCCCGGCGCATCATGAACTGATCGTATATTTCGCCAGCACCTCGCGATTAATTTCCAGCCCCAACCCCGGTGCCTGCGGTATCGCCACCACGCCCGCGTTGTGGCGCACCGGCTCTAGCGCCAGTTCCGTGCGCAGCGCGTTTTCGCTCATGTCGTATTCGAGCAGGGTGGGGAAGGGTTCGTGCGAGCGCGGTGAGTCGGGCAGCGCCGCCAGCATCTGCAAGGTCGCTGCGAGCCGTATGGCCGTGCCGAACATGTGCGGAATCACGCGCACGTGGTTGGCACTCGCCATCGCGGCGATCTTGCGGTACTCGGTGAAACCGCCGCAGATGCACACGTCCGGCTGAATGATATCCAGCGCGCGCTCCTGCACCATGCGGCGAAACGTGCGGTGGCCACGCAATTGTTCCGCGCCGGAAATGCGCACCTTCAGCGCGCGGCGAATCTCGCTGTAGCCTTCCACGTCATCCGAGCTGATCGGCTCTTCAAACCACAGCAGATCGTTTTCAACCAGACGCTGGCCGATGGCGATCGCGCTGCTGCGTTCGTACGCGCAATTGGCGTCCACCGCCAGCAGAATCTTGTCGCCGATGGCGCGGCGCACGGCGGCGACGTTTTTGATGTCGTAATCGGCGCCAAAGCCCACTTTCATTTTCATTGCCTTGAAGCCCGCATCGGCGTAACCCTTGGCTTCCGCAGTGAGCGCTGCCGTGTGGTCAGGCACATCGCGGCGAAACAGGCCCGTCGCGTACGCCTGCACCTTGTCACGAAACGCGCCGCCGAGCAGCGTGTGTATCGGCAGCTTTAGCGCCTTGCCCATGATGTCCCACAGCGCGATATCAATGCCGCTGATCGCCCCGGCATCCACGCCCATGAATGCCAGCCCCTCCCAGATCACCTCGGTGTGAAACGGATCACGCCCGATCACCTGCGATTGAATCGCCGCGCGCGGTGCAATCGATGCGCCTTCGCCCCAGCCGGTGATGCCGGCATCGGTGATGATTTCAACAATGCCAAACGGCCGCTGCCGCGTGGTGCGCATGCCGTTGGAGAACGGGCTCGAGACCGGGTAGACGGTGGGGTAGGTTTTTACGTCGATGATTTTCATGGGGGATTCCTTGTGGGTGTAAACGTTTCAAACTGCAATTTGTAGGTCGGAACGCCTGTCCTGAGCTTGTCGAAGGGCGGAGCGGTTCCGACGTACCGTGGTGACGGGAAAATTGAGTGTCGGAACCGCTCGCGTTCCGACCTACAAAACTCCATCCGCCCGCAACTGCGCAATCTCCTCCGCACTAAACCCATGTTCCGCCAACACCGCCTCCGTATGCTGCCCCAACCGCGGCGGCAATGAACGTATCGTTGCGGGGCCGTCAGACAGCCGGTATGGTGCGGTAGGCACAGAAAACGGCGGCAAACCCGTGTCACCTGTATCCTCAAAGCGGTGAAAGAACTTGCGGTATTCCAGTTGCGGATGACGCACGGCGCGTGACAGCGGTTGTACTTCCATCGCGGCCACACCCGCTTTGTTGAGGATCAGTTCCCACTCGGCCGCAGTTTTCGCGGCGAGTTTTTCCTCGATGGCGTCATTCAGTGCCTGCATGTTTTTGGCGACGGTCACGTCGTCGGCAAAGCGTGGGTCGGCGGGGATGTCTTCACCGTTGATCGCTTGCCACAGGCGTACACGGCGGCTGGCGGCACCGGCGGCTATCGACAGGTGGCCTTCCTTGCAACGGTAGGTGTCGCTGACATAACCGCCCTTGCCGGAGGCGTTGCCCACCAGCGGCGGCGTTTCGTGATCGTTGATCGCGCGCTGTACTTCGCCGCCCATCAGGGTGATGGCGGTTTCGAGCATGGCGACATCGATGGTCTGGCCCACGCCGGTGCGGCTGCGTTGAAACAGCGCGGTGACGATGCCCAGCGCCGCCGCGTAGCCGGTAGCGTAATCGACGATGGTCGAGCCCGTTTTCAGCGGCCCGCTTTGCGCTGTGCCGGTGATGCTCATCATGCCACTGGTGGCCTGTATCACGGTATCGATGGCAGGGTCGCTTTTTTTCGGGCCGCTCTGGCCGTAGCCGGTGACGGAACAAAAAATAATGCCGGGATTGATTTTCTTGAGATCCTCGTAGCCGATGCCGTAACGCGCCATGGTGCCGCCCTTCAGGTTTTCCAGCACCACGTCGGCGGTCTTGGCCATGCGGCGGAACACCGCCTGCCCGGCTGGCGTGTCGATGCGCAATGTCATCGAGCGCGCGTTCGAGTTGTAGGCGACAAAGTTGTGGCCCATCTGCGCTTTCTGAAACGGCGTGGGCGGAAAGCCGGAAGTGCGCGAGGTGTCGCCGTTATCCGGGTGTTCGATGCGGATCACATCCGCGCCGTGCATCGACAGTTGATACGCGGCAAAGGGTGCTGCGACGATGCGCGCAACGGCCAATACTTTGATGCCGGTGAAGGCTTGATCCAGATTCATGGGGTCTCCGAATGGTGGCGGGCAACTGAGCCAGCCGACGGTTATTTTACCTACGCGCGCATGGATGGTCAGCGTGTAACAGGTTACTTCCCGCGCAACCCTGCGTCGCGCACCAGCCGACCCATGGTCTCGATCTGCGCGCGCAGAATTTTGCTGTATTCGTCCGGGCCGCCCGGCGCACTCACGTAGCCGATGAGTTGCATGCGTTCTTTCATCTCGGGCGAGTTGAGGATGCGCACGGTTTCTTTGCTGATCTGCTCGATGATGGCGCGTGGTGTGCCGGTGGGCACTGCCAGGCCGTGCGAGGTCTCGGGGCGCTGGAACTCGGCATACATCTCACCCAGCGTCGGCACATCGGGCAGCACTGGCGTGCGCTGCGGCGTGGTGACCGCCAGAGCGGTCAGCTTGCTGTCTTTGATGTAGGGGATGGTCGTGCCGAGCGTGCCGAGGTGATAGTGCGCGCGGCCGCCCAGCACCTCGATCATGGAATCCGGCCCGCCCTTGAACGCCACGTGTATCGCTTTGATGCCGGCAGCGCGGTTAAACCGCACGCCGGAGAGGTTCGCCGCACTGCCTGCCGCGCTGGTGGAAAAAATCAGCTTGCCCGGTTGTGTCTGCGCCAATGCGACAAACTCCTTCAGCGACTTTACGCCCAGCGACGGTGCCGCGACCAGAATATTGGTGCTGATGCCGATATGCGCCACGCCGGT
>CAMBGJ010000288.1 GCA_945865805.1 Bordetella parapertussis | reverse complement strand
AGACCCAGCGCGGGAATCGGTTTTAGTGAAATCATGTGCAGCACCCCATCAAGTGCAGCCTTCAAGAAGGAGGCACCAGACAGGCGGGTGAAGGTGTCCCGCCGTTCCCGCCGTTCCCGCCGTTCCCGCCGTCGCGGTAGTCTGGTGCTTTCGGTTTTAGGCTGCGCTCACCACCCGCAAGCCCGGCTGTTCATGTTTGAATTCGATACCAGCCTGATCCAGCATCCAAGATTCAATTTTGGTGTGCCACATACGCAGCAGGTCGAGCGGGCGCACCTTGTAGTGCTTTTCTGCTGTGGCGCTGGGCTTGTGGCCCATGATTTGCGCCACCACGCCTGCCGGGCATTCAATCCACTCGGTCAAGCTGCTAAATGAGCGGCGCAGTCCGTGCAGTGAAATACTGGGCAGTCCGGCGGCAGTACACGCCTTGTTGTGGTTGATACGCGGTTCTTGCAGTCTGCCAGACGCTGCCATAGGACTTGAGAATACCCACTCATTGCGTCGGGGCAGGTTCGATAATAACTTCGCCAAGTAGGGCGTCAGCGGAATGATGCGCTCGCCGTCTACCTTGTCGCGGATGGTGAGGCTGTTCCACTGAAAATCAACGCCTGCCCATCGCAGATGCGCCATTTCCTCGCGCCGTGCGCCGGTCAGCAGCAAGCCTTGCAGGTATGCAGAAATAACGGGGTTTCCAATCCTTCTCACCTCTTGGAACCAGCCTTGCAATTGTTCGCGCTGCAAACAGTCGGTTTTTGCTTTTGCTTTCGGCAGAATGTCGCGGGCAAGCCGCCGGTTGCAGGCGTCGGCATGTATCAGATGACGATAGGCCGGTTGGTCGGCACACCAAGCCATGAATGCGCGTAGTGCGCGGTAGGTTTGCGCGGCTTGTGTCGGCGTGCTGTCAGCCAGCGGTTGTAACCAGTCTCTTACCGCTTTGGCGTCGATATCTACGAGGCGTAGTGACAGGAGGCAATGTAGTGGGCCGGGTTGGGTAGTGGCTGCTTCTCCCTTGCGCCGCCCGCGAGTTCGTGCCTCCCCGCCGACCTTTGCCATATTACGGTGGTTGCGCAAATGATACTCACCCCATTTCGCCTTGCGAGTGTCAATGTAGTTCTGCCATGCCTCGCCAACCGTCAAGGTTTTCTGCCGCTCTTCTTGGCGAGCGGCTTCTGCCGATGCCGCACTATCTCTTCGCTGTTGACGGGGATCAATACCTTGATCTGTAAGGGTTTTTAGGCGTGTCGCCTCAGATTGGGCCTTGCCTATTGTCCATGTGCGCGTGTCGCCAATTGTCAGGCGCACTGTACGCGAGTTTAGACGAGATTCGAAGATGAATGATTTTGCCCCACCTGCTGTTACGCGCAGCCCCAAGCCGGGTGTCTTGCCATCCCAAAAGAATGTTTGTTGTTTCCCCGCTTCGCATTTCGCTAGAGCCAACCTATTTGCTGTAAGATTCGCCCGCTGCATGATTTTCTCCATGTAGGCACTGTGTAGGCAAATTATAGCAACAAATGGGAATACGACGGAATGGTGATTTCAGGGCGTATTGAAGTAAGTATCTGAAATAAATAGAAATTTACATTTTTAGGAATTGCAATCAACAGCTAGGAATGCAATTTTTCTACGCCTTGTAAGCGGTAGGTCGTCTGTTCAATCCAGACTACCGGCACCAGCCCGCTAGGCGTCAAAAACAAAAAACACTATAAAAACAAATAGCTACGATAAATCGCTTTTAGCGCGTAAAGCGCTCGAAAGCAGCTTGTTGCTGCCCTAATATGGGCGGATGAACCAAAACCCGCGATGAAGGTCTTCATTACGGCATAAGTTGTTTTGAGGAGGAATCTCAGTGATCAAGGTTGAAAACCTGTACAAGCATTTTGGCGCCAAAATCGCGGTAGACGACGTCTCGTTCACTGTGGAAAAAGGTGAAGTGCTGGGTTTTCTCGGGCCGAACGGCTCGGGCAAATCCACCACCATGCGCATCATCACCGGCTTCTACCCGCCCACGTCCGGGCGCGTGACCGTGGGTGGGTTCGATATTACGCAGAATCCCATCGAAGCCAAACGCCTGATGGGCTACCTGCCCGAAAGCGCGCCCGGCTATGCCGACATGACGGTGCATGGCTTTCTGGGCTTTACCGCAGAGCTGCGCGGGATGAACGGCAAGGCCAAAAAAGCGGCGATTGAACGCGTGGTTGAGATGTGCTTTTTGCAGGCAGTGGTATATCAAACCATCGATACCCTGTCCAAGGGCTACAAGCACCGCACCTGTCTCGCGCAATCGTTGATCCACGATCCGCAGGTGTTGATCATGGACGAGCCTACCGATGGTCTCGACCCCAATCAAAAACACGAAGTGCGCAACCTCATCCGCAAGATGGCGCCGGAAAAAGCGATCATCTTCTCCACGCATATTCTGGAAGAGGTTGAGGAAGCCTGCACGCGGGCGATTATTATCGACCGCGGCCGCATGGTTGCCAGCGGCACGCCCGCTGAACTCAAGGCGCGCGCGCCGTCGGGCAAGCTCGACGAAGTGTTCCGCGCGTTGACCTTACCCGACACTGTAAAAGCAGCCTGAGCCACCTAAACAAACAAAGCCGCCAAAGGAACCATGACCATGAATGCCTGGGCCAACATCACCACCATTATGAAGCGCGAACTGGGCGGCTATTTCACCTCGCCCATCGCCTATGTGTTTCTCATCATCTTTTTGCTGCTGACGGGGTTTTTCACCTTCACCATCGGCAACTTTTTTGAACGCGGCGAAGCCTCGCTGGTGTCGTTCTTCACCTGGCATCCGTGGCTGTATCTGTTTCTGGTGCCGGCGGTCGGCATGCGGCTGTGGTCGGAAGAGCGGCGCCTCGGCACCATGGAATTGCTGCTCACCATGCCGCTGACGACCTGGCAGGCCATTGTCGGCAAATTTCTCGCGTCGTGGGCGTTTTTAGCACTCGCGCTGGCGCTGACGTTTCCGGTGTGGATCACCGTCAACTGGCTGGGCGCGCCGGACAACGGCATCATCGCCGCCGGCTACGTCGGCAGCCTGTTCCTTGCGGGTTCGTATCTCGCGATCAGTTGCATGACCTCCGCGCTGACGCGCAATCAGGTAATCAGCTTTATTCTGTCGGTGGTGATCTGCCTGTTCTTTATTCTTGCCGGGTATACGCCGGTGACGGACCTGCTGGTACGGTTCGCCAGCCCGGTGGTGGTGGAAGTGGTCGCGTCCTTTTCGGTGATGACGCACTTCGAGGGCTTTCAGCGCGGCGTGATTGACTTGCGTGATTTTCTGTTTTTTGTCTCGGTGATCGGCTTCGCGTTGTTTACCACCGGCGTGATTATTCGCGGCCAGCGAGCAGGCTAGTCGAGGAAAAAGAGAAAAACCATGAAAAAAAGCAATCTTGATTCCCTGTTTTATTCCGCCGGCGGCCTGGTGCTGCTGGCGATTATTCTGATCGCGGCGAATTTTCTGTTCAGCGCTTTCAAGGCGCGCGTCGATCTCACACAAGGCAGCGTGTACACCTTGTCCGAAGGCACGCGGGTGATCTTAAGCAAGCTCGAAGCGCCGGTGAAAATCCGCTACTACTACACGCAGGGCGGCAACACCGTGCCAGTCGGCATCAAGACCTTCGCCAAGCGCGTTGAAGACCTGCTTGCCGAGTACAAAGCAGCCTCTGGCGGCAAGGTCATCATCGAGAAATTCAATCCGGAGCCGGATTCGGATGCCGAGGAATCCGCGGCTCTCGATAACGTCGAAGGTCAGCAAACCAACACCGGTGAGAAATTTTATCTCGGTCTGTCGGTGTCTTTCCTCGATAAAAAAGAGGCCATCCCCGTGCTGTCAGCCGATCGCGAGCGGCTGCTCGAATACGATCTGACCAGCAAGATTTCGCAGGTCACGCAGGCGAAAAAGCCGGTGATCGGTTTGATGGCCGGACTGCCGGTGCTGGGCCGTCCGCTCAATCCGATGACAAAACAGCAACCCACCGAGCCGTGGGTGCTGGGCGCGGAGTTGAAGCGCACCTTTGAAGTCAGAAAAATCGAACTCGATGTGAAAAAAATCGACGACGACATCAAAGTGCTGCTGGTGATCCACCCAAAAAACATCACCGAAGAAGCCGAATACGCGATTGACCAGTTCGTGCTGCGTGGCGGCAAACTGGTGGCGTTTGTTGATCCGTATGCGTATTTCGATCAGCAGCCCGACATGCAAAATCCCTTCGGCGGCAATCAGGCCGGCGGTTCAACGCTGTACAACCTGTTCAAGGGCTGGGGCGTCGAAGTGGATAGTAAGGTGCTTGCCGACATGACTTTTCCCAGCGGCTCTGGCCCGCGCCTGTTGCCGACCTTGCTGATGCTCACCAACGACGCCTTCAACATGGACGACATCGTGATGAGTCAGGTGGGGACGATGTTGGTGCCGTTTGGCGGTTCGTTCAAGGGCAAGCTCGCCGATGGCTTGAAGCAGAATGTGCTGATCAAATCGTCGAAAAATGCCATGCCGGTGGATTTGATTATCGCCACGCTGTCGGGCGAGCCCGCCACGCGCGGCTTTGCACCGACGGGCAAAGAAGAACCGATTGCGATGCGCCTGACTGGCAAATTCAAATCGGCGTTCCCCAACGGCGAGCCCACCGCACCGCAAGCGCCCGCCAAAAAAGGCGAAGCGCTGGTGCCGCCGCCGCCACCCTCGGGCAAGCATATGCGCGAAGCCGCCGCCGAGAACTCGGTGGTGCTGGTCGCCGACGTGGATATGTTGACCGACGGTGCTGCGGTCGAAGTGCAGGATGTGTTCGGGCAAAAAGTGGTGGTGCCGCGCAACGGCAACCTCGCTTTCGTGCAAGGCCTGGTGGAGCAGCAGGCGGGCGACCAGAATCTCGCCACGCTGCGCAGCCGCGCCGCGTTCAGCAAACCGCTGACGGTGCTGCGGCAGATGGAAGCGCAAGCGCAGCAGTCCTATCTGGGCGAAATCAAAAAACTCGAAGATGCGCGCAACCAGATCACAGAAAAATTGCAAGCGCTGCAAAAAGGCCGCACCGGTGCCGCAGGCGCAGCAGCGACTGTGCTCACGCCGGAGCAGCAGGTCGAGATCGAGAAATTCCGCAAGCAGGCGACCGACACCAGCAAGCAGTTGAAAGAGTTACGCAAAAATCTGCGCGTCGACACCGACCGGTTGGAGTTGGTGACCAAGGTGATTAACATTGGTGCCATTCCGCTGCTGGTGGCGATACTGGGCATCACGCTGGCGCTACGCCGCCGTGCGCAAGTCAGAAAGGCGGTGTCCGCATGAACCGCAAACAATTTCTGATCATGCTTGGCCTGGTCGCCGTGTTGGGCGGCGCCGGGATGGCGATGTTCTGGCAGGAGCTTTCCGGCTACAAAGAAGCCGGTGCAAAAATCGGTGCGAAAGTGCTGCCGGATTTGAAGGCCGCCGATGCGACGGAAATTCGTTTAAAGGACGCCAATAACGAAGTGACGCTGGTCAGCAACAAAGGTTCGTGGAGCGTGAAAGAGCGCGGCGGTTATCCGGCGGATGTCGGTGAAATCAGCGAACTGCTGGCCAAGCTGGTGGAAGCGAAAATCGTGCAGTCCGAATCCGTCGGTGCGTCGTTGTATCCGCGCCTTAATCTTGCGGAACCGGGCAAGGACGCCAAGGGCGAGGGCACTGGCACGCTGCTCGAGCTCAAGGACAAAACCGGCAAGCAGATCGCGCAGATCATCTTCGGCAAGGTGTCGATGAAAAAAGACCCCGGCAATCCACTGCCCAATGCTGTCGATGGCGTGCCGGCAGGCCGCTACATGATCGTGCCAAGCAAGGCGCAGGGCGTGGTGGTGGTGGTCTCCGATCCGTTCGCCAATATCGATGCCAAGGCCGGTAAATGGCTGGCGAAAAACTTTTTCAAGGCCGACCGCATCAAATCGCTGACCGTCGGCGAAGGCGCGGCGCAATGGAAAATCACGCGCGAGCTCGAATACAGCCAATGGCGATTCGCCACCGGCGCAGGCCAGCTGGACCCCAGCGCTGCGGTAGGCGCGGTGAACGCGCTGGGCCAACTGGCGTTCAGCGATGTGTCCACCGATGCCAAGATTGAAGGCGACAGTGTAAAAACCATCGTTGCCGAGACCTTTGACAATTTGACCTACACCATCAAGATTGCGAAACAAAAAACCGGCAACGATTATTTGTTCAATTTTGTGCTGAGCGGTGCGCCGCCCAAAGCACGCACGCCGGAAAAAGATGAAAAGCCCGATGAAATCAAACGCCGCGCCGAAGAATACGAAAAGTCGTTGAAGGGGCTGGAGGCACGCGTCGAGTTTGAAAAAATTCTCGGTCAGTGGGTATACGTGATGCCCGCGAAAGCCGTGGAGCCAATGATCAAAGAGCGCGCGGATATCGTCATACAACCGCGTAAACCCGGCGATGACAAAGGCGGCCCCGGTGGTCCAGGTGGCCCCGGCGGCCCTCCAGGATTTCCCGGCATGATGCCGGGTATGGCGCGGTAAAAATACCAATAAAAACAAATAGTTAGCTAATCGTCCCGCCTGTCGGCCGATTTTATCACCTGCGCCCATTTTTCCATGTCCTGGCGGATGAAGGCGCGGCATGCTACCGGCGTGGTGACGACGATTTTCGTTCCGTCGATGACAAGCCGTGCGTTCGACTTCAACCGCTGTTTATCGGCGCTTATCCGTCGCAAGAAAATGCCAGAACTGCTGTGCTGACGGCACGCGGTGCAAAACCCGGATCGCCACCTTGTTGACTTTGGCGCGCGACACTCATATGGCATCCGTCAAAAATGTAAATACTTCACAACATTTGAGGAGATGCATGCGATAGGCTGTTCCTCTGTTTTACTGTGCTGTTGCAGCGGAGCAGGGGGTGTTTGGCGTTCGCGTGATGCATCGAGATATTCATGTTGAACGCATTGATATAT
>CAMBGJ010000287.1 GCA_945865805.1 Bordetella parapertussis | reverse complement strand
CGGTGATTTAACCTTACAACGTACATACCCGCCCAACGTTTACAATGTGCCTCGAAATTAAGCTATTTTTAGAGGTGCCCTACAGTAAGCCACCACAGCAAGCCCCCCAATACGCCATCGTGGTATTCTGACGCTACCCAACGTCCCGGAGATTCATCATGGATCAAAATACGCACCCCCAGCTGCCCCCCGGAGTCGACCTTAAACCCATGAGCGAGTGGCAGTGGAAGCCCAGCAGTTCCGGTCGCGAAAACGCTTACTTGCTGGGGGACCCCAAGCAGGCGGGGCCTTACATTTACGCCACGCGCTGGCCCGCGCATAGCCAGGCGCTCGCGCACTACCATCCCGATTCGCGCTATGCCGTGGTGCTGCAAGGCGTGCACTACATCGGCTACGGCGAAAAATACGACGAAGCCAAACTCAACCGGCACGAAGCCGGTACGTGGTTCACCGAACCGGCCCGGCAAGGCCATTTTGGCTTGACCAAATCGGAAGGCGCAGTGCTGTTGTTTTATGGCATGGGACCGAGTCGGCTTGATCCGCTGGAGTAGCGCTGCTGTAAGTTGCCGTTAGTGTCGGCGGCCAGACCGCCGCACGCTACCACCCCACTTGACCCCAACGCGCGGTCGGCATAGTGTTTGCACTCGACACAAAACCAGGGGGGAGTCATGTCGGACAAAGACAAAACCGGGCCGCGCAACGCCGCCCGGCGGGAAATGCTCAAACGTGTGGGGGTGGGCGTAGGGGTTGCGGGGGCGGTGGCTGTTGTTCCTGCCACCGAACTGACCCGTAGTTCGCAGGCGCAACCCAGGTCCGCGCAAGCGCCACTGCGCGAAGCACTGGAAACCCTCACTGCTGCCGAAGCGGATGTACTCGAAGCCGTGGTCGCGCGCATTGTGCCCACGGACGAGAACGGCCCCGGTGCCGCCGAAGCGCGCGCGGCGCATTACATCGATCGCGCGCTCACCGGCCCGCTGGCGTCGAGCAAGGCGGCATATGTGTCGGGGCTGGCGGCGCTCGATGCCTATGCGCAGTCCGCCAAAGGCGCGCTGTTCACCAAACTCAATGCGCGCGATCAGGATGCGGTATCACGGATTTCGAAAAAAACGCCGCCAAACCGTTTTTGGCGAACCCGGCGGGATGTTTTCAACATGGTGCGCAATCACACCATGCAAGGCATGTTTAGCGATCCGTATTACGGCGGCAATGCCAACTTCGTCGGCTGGGATTTGATCGGTTATCCGGGCATACGCATGGTGGTTTCGGTGGAGGATCAGAGCATGAGCAAACCGCCGAAGCCGCTGCGCAAATCAGCCTACGACGAAGCCATGTTCAGCAAACGCGCCGGTAACGCAGGAGAGGGTCATGGCCACTAATCTGAAAAAAACCAACGTGGTGGTGATTGGCCTGGGTGCCGCTGGCGGCACGGCGGTGCTGCCACTCACGCGCGCGGGCCTTGATGTGGTCGGTCTTGAAGCGGGTGACTGGCTGCACGCGCGCGATTTCGCGCCTGACGAATTGCGCAATAACTTTCGCGGCTGGCCGCAATCGGTGCAAAAGGCCAATCAGGAAGTGCCCACGCACCGGCGCAACGACAAAGCGCCTTACTCACCGCGCCCGGCGTTTCATCCGATGATGAACGCGGTGGGTGGCACCACGCTGCATTTTTTTGCGCAGGCGTGGCGCTTGAGTCCGTGGGACTACAAGGTGGTGAGCGAGACCACGCGCCGCTACGGCGCCGAGCGAGTGCCCAAGGGTTGCACCGTCGAAGATTGGCCGTTCGGTCACGAGGAACTCGAACCGTATTACGACAAAGTCGATGTCGAAGTGGGCGTGTCCGGCAAAGCTGGCAACGTGAAAGGCAAGATCGATCCGCGCGGCAACATCTTCGAAGCGCCACGCAGCTGCGAGTACCCGATGCCACCACTGCGGCTGACAGAATTCACCGAGCAAATGTTCGGTGCTGCCAAGAAATTGGGCTGGGCGCCGTTTCCGGGTGCGGCGCTGATTAATTCGGTGCCCTATCAAGGACGTTCGGCCTGTCTGTATCATGGCTATTGCACGCGCGGCGGCTGCCATGTCGCCGCCAAGAACGGCCCGCATATCACCACCATCCCGAAAGCGCAGGAAACCAAGCGCCTTACCGTGGTAACGCGTGCACATGTAACGCGCATCGACATCGACGACAAAACAGGGCGTGTCACCGGCGCCACCTACATCAAGGACGGCGTTGAATATTTTCAGCCCGCCGACGCGGTGATGCTCGCGGGCTACACCTATGAAAACGTGCGCCTGATGTTGATGTCGAAGTCGAAGGCGTTCCCGAATGGCTTGGCCAATAACAACGGCCAGGTCGGTCGCTATTATATGACGCACAACACCGCTTCCCGCGTGTTCGGCTTGTTCCCGAAAAACATCAACAACTGGTACGGCACGCAGGGCCAGGGTGTGGCGCTCGACAATTGGGCCGACGACAATTTTGATCACAGCGCGCTCGATTTCATCGGCGGGGGCAACCTGTTTGTCTATTCCGACCGGCGGCCGATTGATGCGGCCAATATGCCCACCTTCGGCAAATCCAATTGGGGCTCAGCGTGGAAAGCCTTCGTCAAGGAAAACGCCGACCGCTGGAATCTGGCGACGATGCAAAAAACCACGCTGCCGTTCGAGGACAACTATCTCGATCTAGACCCCACGGTGAAAGATCGTCTCGGCAACCCGGTGATCCGCATCACCGCCGACTGGAAAGACAACGACCGCAAGATGAGTGAATTCATGCGGGAGAAAATGAAGCAGTGGTTCATGGAAGCCGGTGCCATCGCCACGCAAGACGCCCCCGTCGGCACGCAAGGCCCGTCCACCCACGCCATCGGCGGCACGCGCATGGGCGACAACAAAGCTACGAATACTTGCGACCGTTGGGGCTTCACGCACGAAGTGCCGAACCTCGGCGTGATGGGCGGATCGGTGATGGGCACCAGCGGCGCGCGCAATCCGACGCTCACCATACAAGCCTTGGCGTGGCGCACGGCCGAGCGGCTGGCGCAGCAGTGGAAGTCGATAGCGACTTGAAGCCGTTGGAAGAAAAACGCGGCGTCTGCAATACGCTCCGCAACCGGCAAAGGACTTCGCGTGCGATGGTTTGATCGGCGGCAAGCCCGCATCCCTGTCTTCGCGAGATAGCCGATGTCCCAGCCCGATCTTCGCGCTGTGCTTCGGGCGCCGCTGGACGACGTGCCCCGGCTCGCCTACGCGGACGCGCTCGGCACGGACCCGCGCGCCGAGTTGATCCGCATCCAGTTGAACAATCGCTCGTCTCAACCGACGCCCCGCGAGCGTGAGCTGCTGATCGCCCATCGGGCGGAGTGGCTGGCACCAGTCGCGCCGCTGGTAAAGACCGCCGCGCTGGCGCGGGGATTCGTCCAGTTAGTTTCAATGACTGCTGATCAGTGGTTGCGGAATGCTTCGGTGTTGCTGTCGCTGGCACCCGTGTTGGACCTGTACCTCACCGGCGTCGCCGGACGGCCCGAGGTGTTCGCTGTCCCCGAACTTGCGCGTCTGCGCTCGCTGGATCTATCCCACAACGGCCTGTCCGACGCCGACGCTTCGGCGCTGGCTGCTTCCGCGCATGTAAGCGGGCTGCGCTGGCTGAATCTCAGCAACAACCAGATCGGCCGACCCGGCCTCGACGCACTGGCCTTGTCTGCGAATCTGTCGGCGCTACGCTGGCTGGGATTCGCGCACAACGCCGCCCCGGATCCCGTGCCCATGCCACAGTTGGACTACGGTGTGGTTGGCTTTGTCGACGTGCCGCCGATCCACGCCGAATTGATCGCCAGGGTGGGGCCAAAACCCTGGCTCGAAGCCAGGCACACGGATACGACACCGAACCCTGCCGACGTCTAGCGCGTTGGTGCGTTGGCGATCAGTGGTAATGCAGCCCGTCCCACGCACGGTCAACTGTGTGACGCAGCGAAACGATATCGCCCAGGCCGAAAACCATGCGCGTTATTCGATGGCGATGCCCGCTTCGCGCACGATACGGTTCCAAGTCTCAAGCTGCTCCTTGACGTAAGCGCCCAGCGCCGCGGGCGTTGATGCGCGCGCGAGAAATCCCTGCCGACCGAGGGTGTCGACGATATCAGCACGCGACAGCACCGTGCGAAATTCCGCCGACAGGCGCTCGACCACTGGCGCGGGCAGGCGCGCCGGCCCGAACAGGCCCGCCCATGAGGTGGTGGATACGCCTTTCACGCCGGCTTCTTCCAGCGTCGGAATGTCCGGCGCGAGCGCACTGCGCTCCGGCATCAGGGTCGCCAGCACACGCAGCTTACCTTCCCGCGCCTGCGCGTAGCCGGGCACCGCGCTCATGAAGGCAAACTGAATGCGGCCACCCACCAGATCGGTGGCGGTAAGCGCATCACCCTTGTACGGAATGCGCAGCGCTTCGAGTTTATACAGCGACAGCAACTGTGCCGTGGCAATCATCGGCGTTGCACTGGTGGTGCCGTAGTTCAGCTTGCCGGGATTGGCGCGTAGGTGACCGATCAACTCCGGTAGCGTGCGCACCGGCAGTGACGGATGCACGAACATGAAAAACGTCACCCGGCCCACATCGGTCACCGGCGTGAAATCGCGCACGGGGTCATAGGGCGGCTTGCGGGTCAGGGTTGGCACTGCTGACATGGCGCTGCTGGTGGCGAACAACAGGGTGTAACCGTCCGGTGCCGCCCTGGCCACCATGTCGCCCGCGATGGCCCCAAGCGCGCCGGGCCGGTGGTCGATAATGATGTTATGGCCCAGTTGCTGCGTCACCGGCTGAAAAATAATGCGCGCAACGACATCCGCCAGCCCGCCGGGCGGAAACGCCACGATCATGCGGATAGGTTTGTTGGGGTAGCTTTGCCCAGCCGCCGGCGCAGGCAGGCCGCACGCGATGGTGAGCAGTACCAGTGCTGATGCAATGCCGTGTCTGAATGTTGAGCGCATGGTTTTGGATTCGACAAGCGTGGACGGTGCTGCGCCTGATGCGGACTTGCGGGCGATCACCTTGCGACGAATTTAACTCGAAATTACGAATAGGTGGGCAAAAGGAAAAGCGTGACACAGTGCCACGCTGCTTACATGGCACCCTATTTTAGGAGGGGGATACGAATGCAAGTCAAACAAATTGACGCTTGCTGGGACGAGCGCCGCGAGAAACACAGGGCATCAAGGGGCAACCATTGCCAATCCAGCAGTTCGCGCACAAGGACGTGACGCCCGCCACTGAACGCGCCGCCGTAAAAATTCAAGTGACGGAGAAGCGAACAAAAATTGTTGGATTGGAACGACGGATTCCCAGCGGCAGCTACTGCCGCGATGGCTTCCACACCCGCAGCGGGCAGTAGGCAGCCGCGTGGGAGAAATCCTTATCCGTGGTCAACAGCGTTAGTGCGTGCCGTATGCAAAGCTGAGCGAGCAACGCGTCTACGGTGCCGAGTTGCGCGCCCGAGCGTCGACACTTGTTGCGTAATGCGGCGGCGTCAATGTGATCCTGACGATCCGGCATCAATAGCGGCAAGGTGCTAAAACGGTCGATGATGTCCTTGCTGGCGCGTGGCCCGGAGAACCCCTGTAGTGGCTCCTGCAAAATCACGCCTGTGGTGACGATGGTGTCACCGCCTTCGAGCGCCTGCCGTAAGGCCAGCACTTCGGCGGCACCGGATGCCGCGTCACGCCGAAACGCCAGCGACCAGACGCTGGTATCGACGAACAGATTCACGAATGCTCACGAATGGTCACGAACGGGAACGCCCCGCCTTGGTGTCGAAGGATTTATCCCATTCGAGCTTGCCCATCAAATCCAGCAAACCCTTTTGCTTGCGCCGCAAGATAAACTCCTCCAGCGCACGGGTTACCGCGGCCTTTTTGGTGCGCTCGCCGCTAACTTCGAGCGCGCGTTCAATCAGATCAGGGTCGAGAGAAAGATTGGTGGCCATGTGTCACTCCTTACACATCAATCTACACAACGCCGACATGGACAGCAAGAGCAAGCGAACTTTTCGTAAGTATATGATTTTATGAACTAATTTACCTTGGCCCCCGATGCCCTCACCAGATTACCCTTGGCCAAAATCTCCGCCCTGATCTGTGCGGCGAATTCCGCTGCCGTGTTGCCGACGACAATGCCGCCGCTTTAACTTAACTTGTGCCCTTCTCAGTATTTCAGAATTTAATTCGACCCTGACCCCTTAGATTACTCCTGCGGGACGATCAATTAGTCGCAACGCCAACCAAACAATCCACAATGCCCTTTAAGGTAGATGCGTTGATTTTTTTGACCATCAAACACCTCGAATGCGACCACGCCTAACCGTCTGGAGTACAGCACCGTTTTGATCTTTTCGTTGGATATATCAATTCTGTCAACAGCAACCTTTCTTCCGCCAAGGACAATGATCTCCTCACCAATTCGCCGATGATCGACAGACTTGAATTGCCATCTGTCTTGCAAACCCAACTCTTTAGAAATTGAAAAAGTAAGTGCGGCACTTTCCATTGAATCAGCCTTCGCATCTATAGTAAACGTGGCAACCATACCACGATGTCCAACGCTAATCTCGCTTCTCCCCAAGTCAATCACAATCGACGCTCGCTTCTCTCCTGGGAAAAAGTAAACAAACTCACCCGATGCACCGTACGCCGGAAGAAAAGAAAGACTAAAAACTGCAGCGGCCAGAAATCTACAGAGGAACCTCATATTGACAATCATGGTTTATTCCTCGGTCGCCAAAAACGCAGCAAGAGTGTCAGGGTCAGGCCTCAATACTGTTCGTTTAGTGAAATATGTGTCATGATAAGGCTTCGCTACTACGGAGTAAGCCATGGCGCGAACCAAGGCTGTGCTGGGTGCAGGCGCTCGGCTGAGTGACTTCCTCAGCGCCAGTTTGCTGGCAC
>CAMBGJ010000286.1 GCA_945865805.1 Bordetella parapertussis | reverse complement strand
CTGCACACGCGTGGCCAGATTGTCGAGACTGTTGAGCGCGGTAGTATCCAGAAAAGCCACGCGTGTGAGATTCAACACCAGCACGCGCGTTTGCGGTGTCAGCTCGACGGCGTCAAGTTTGTCCGCCGTGCCAAAGAACAATATCCCGGTCACGTGCAACACGCGCACCGCCGAGGTATGTCCGGACGCCGCGCCTTCGTCGTAAATCGAGGTCACCTGCGTCATGCGCCGGATCAGCATGACCATGGTGCACAGCACGCCCACCTGCACGGCGGTGGTGATATCCAGCACCACCGTCAGCACAAAGGTGGTCAGCATGATCAGATTGCGTGGCGTCGAGTGCGACCGCAGCGTGGTGAAGGCGTGCCAATCCCCCATGCGTATCGCCACGCCCACCAATATGGCTGCCAGCGCGGCAAGCGGCACGTGCATCGCCAGCGGTGCTGCCACCAGCACGATCAACAACAGAGTCAACGCATGTACGATGCCCGCTACCGGCGTTTTGGCACCGTTCCTGATGTTGGCGGAGGTGCGGGCGATGGTGCCGGTGGCGGCGAATCCGCCAAAAAAGGGCACCACCAGATTGGCGATGCCCTGGCCCATCAGCTCCTGATTGGAATCATGCTGGTCATGGCTGGTATGATCCGCAACAACGGCACACAGCAACGATTCCAGCGCGCCGAGCAGCGCGAGCGTCATCGCGGGCAATAGCAGGCGGCGCAGATTTTCCATCGACAAATCGGGCACGGCGAAAGGCGGCAGGTTCTGCGGAATGCCGCCAAAGCGCGTGCCGATGGTTTCGACTGGCAGGCCGCCCCATGCCACCGCCAGCGTGGCGAAAATCAGTATCACCACCGGTGCTGGCAGGCGGGCCCAGCGCTGGGGCCACCACAACATGGCAGCGGTACACGCGAGTGCTACACCGAACGCCAGTAGGTTGATCGTGCCCAGGTTGGCTGCCAGCGCCTTGAGCAGTGAAAAAAACTCCGCCGGCAGACGCGGCACTTGCAGGCCCAGAAAATCGCGCAATTGCGACAGCAATATCAGCACCGCGATACCGTTGGTAAAACCCACCACCACCGGTTCCGGCACGAACTTGACGATGGCGCCCAGCCGCAACACGCCCATGAGGAACATCATCGCGCCCGCCATCACCGTGCAAATCAACAGGTTAGCCGCACCGTATTGTTCGACGATGCCATAGATCACCACGATAAACGCACCCGCCGGCCCGCCTATCGAAAAACGCGTGCCGCCAAACGCGCTGATGCAAAACCCGGCAATGATGGCGGTGTACAGGCCCTGCTCGGGTTTAAGGCCGCTCGCAATGGCAAACGCCATCGACAATGGCAGTGCAATGATGCCCACGCTGATGCCCGCCAGCAGATCGTGCAGGAACAAGGCGCGCGTATAGCCAGGCAGACAGTCAAGAAGCTGCGGCCGGAATCGCAGATTCATATGGCGCGTGAGCGCCTGATATAGGGAAGGACGCATGAAAGGACGTGACCGGCAGCCACTGGAGACGCCTCGCAAGGCGCGCGGGCATGCTACGATTGTAGGCGTTTGTTGATGCTATAACAATCTGATTCAAATGGAAAATTTAAAGTGACCTCACGCTGGAAAAACCGCCCGCCCGGCTCGAATTGGGGCGAATTCGGTGACGACGATCAACACGGCCGCATGAACTACATCACCGCTGAACGGCGACTGGCGGCATTAAAGGAAGTCAAAACCGGGCAGGTGTTTACGTTGTCGCATCCGCTCGATAAACCCGGCGGCACAGTGTTGAACCCGAATCGCAAGCCGCCGGTGTTTCATCCGGTGTTTCGCGGCAAAGAGACTTACTTCAATTTGCCGTCGTCGAAAATTGATCCGCGCTTTAACGACGTGGGTTCCGACGAAGCGATCATGCTGTACATGCAGTACTCCACCCACTGGGACAGCTTTGCGCACAAGGGCACGATGTTCGACGCCGACGGCGATGGCGTCGAAGAAGCGGTGTCGTACAACGGCTGGCGCATCGTCGATGAACAAGATCGCGGCTTGCATGGCGGGTTGGGCGCACGCGCCGTGTCTGTGGGCGAAATGGCATTGACCGGCGTCCAGGGCCGCGCGGTGATGGTCGATCTGCGGCATCACTTTGGTGACGCGCGCACCGCGATCACCCACGAGATGCTGGCAAAAGTGATGCGCGACGATAATGTCACCGTGCAAAAAGGCGACATCCTGTGCGTGCACACCGGGCTGGGCCAGTTGATTCGTGACGCCAACGGCAAATTGGACAACTCGATCAAAACCGCATGCACCGTACTCGACGGCTACGACAAACCGCTGCTGGAATGGATCGCCGACAGCGGCATCGCGGCCATCGCCTGCGATAACCTCGCGGTGGAGCGTTCTTCCACGCTGGGCGCTGATCCGCGTCTGCCGCATCGCGGCCCGGCGTTGCCGCTGCATGAGCATTGCCTCGTAAAGCTCGGCATTCATCTGGGCGAACTGTGGTACCTGACGGAACTGGCTTCGTGGCTGCGCGCGAACAACCGCAGCAGCTTTTTACTCACCGCACCGCCGTTACGCATGCCCGGCGCGGCAGGCTCGCCCGTCACGCCCGTGGCGACGGTATAACAGACCAAAATCACACCCAAGGGATTCACCCATGTCCGCCAACGCGAACAACAACAACACCGGCGCACGGCGCGGACTCGATGTATTGCGCGATCCGCTGCTCAACAAGGGCAGCGCCTTCACCGAAAAGCAGCGCGACGAGCTGGGGCTGCGCGGTCTGCTGCCGCCGCATGTGCACAGCCAGGTCGAGCAGGCGCAGCGCTTTCTCACCAATCTGCGAAAATTTCCCGATCCGCTGGATAAATTTGTCGCGCTCAACTCGCTGCACGACCGCAACGAATCGCTGTTCTTTCACATCCTGTGCGAGAACATCGATGAGCTTCAGCCGATTGTTTACACACCGACGGTGGGCCTCGCCTGCCAGCGCTTCGGGCAGATTTTTCAGCGGCCGCGGGGCATGTTCATCGGCATCAATGATCGCGGCAACATCGCCAATGTGCTGCGCAACTGGCCGCATCCGGTGGGCATCATCGTCGTCACCGACGGCGAACGCATCCTCGGTTTGGGCGATCTGGGCGCCAACGGCATGGGCATACCGGTGGGCAAGCTGTCGCTCTACACCGCTTGTGCGGGCATCCATCCGGAACTGTGCTTGCCGATCACGCTGGATGTCGGCACCAACAACGTGGCCCTACTCAACGACATGTATTACGTCGGCCTGCGTCAAACGCGCACCAAGGGCGCCGCCTACGACGAATTCATCGAAGAATTCATGACCGCCACGCAGGAAGTGTTCCCCGGCGCGCTGGTGCAGTTCGAGGATTTCGCCAATCACAACGCGTTTCGCCTGCTGGAAAAATACCGCGATCGCATCTGCTCGTTCAACGACGATATTCAAGGCACCGCAGCGGTGGCGCTGGCGGGCCTGTTTTCCGCGCTGCGCATCACGGGCGCGCCGCTGACTGAACAAAAAGTGTTGTTCCTGGGTGCGGGCGAAGCCGCCACCGGCATCGCCGATTTGATTGTATCGGCCATGATCGCCAACGGTCTCACGCGCGAGCAGGCGCTGCACCAATGCTGGCTGGTGGATTCGCAAGGCCTGGTGGTGAAAAGCCGCACCAAACTTGCTGAACACAAATTGACCTACGCCCACGACCATCCGCCCGCACACGATTTTTTGTCCGCCATCCAGATGTTAAAACCCACGGCGATCATCGGTGTGTCGGCGGTGGGCGGCACCTTTACCCAAGCCGTGCTCGAAGAAATGGCGCACATCAATACGCAGCCCATCGTATTCGCGCTGTCGAACCCCACCTCGCAAGCCGAATGCACCGCCGAAGAGGCGTATCGCTGGACGGAAGGGCGCGCGCTCTTCGCCTGCGGCAGCCCGTTCGATCCGGTCGAGCTTAACGGCAGAACCTATGTGCCGCGTCAGGGCAACAACTCCTACATCTTCCCCGGCGTGGGTCTCGGCGTGATCGCCAGCGGCGCAAAATCCATTACCGACGACATGTTCATGTCCGCCGCCCACGCGCTGGCGCATCTGGTGACCGAATCTGATCTGCAGCAAGGCAGCCTCTACCCTGCGCTGCCGCGCATCCGCGAAGTATCGGCATCGATCGCCGCAACCGTCGCCGATGCGGCTTACAAGCAAGGCTTGGCGAGCAAACCCCGGCCCACGGACACGCTGCGCGATGTCGAGGCGCAGATGTTCGATCCGCGCTATTGAAGATTTCCTCCGCCGTTAAAGCGTTTTAAGGATTTGCGCATGGTTGATTCCACCACCGCATTGACCCTGGTACGCATGACCACCGCGCTGCGCGCACCGACCCACAGCCTGGCGTGGTGCGGCACCGAGGCGGGCATTTTCCGCCAGCAAGGGCTGGACGTAACCTTCCCGGTGATGGAAACCACCGGCCCCGAAGCCGTTCACGGTCTCGCGCGCGGCGAGTGGGATTTCTGCCAGACCGGCACGCTGCCAGTAGTGGAGAATTTTCTTCAAGGCGGCGACGCCGTGGTGTTGTTTCGCAACGCCTTGCAGCACGACAATCTGTGCATCGCGTTGCAGCCGGAACTGAAGTCACTGGCGGCACTAGATGGCAAACGCGTCGGCGTGTTGTCGGACGCCACCTCCGGCCAGACCAGCATCAACGCGCGGCTCACCATCGAAAAGGCCGGTGCCACCGCCACTTACGTGGGGCTGGGCGGCTACGGCAACATCTACAAGGCGCTGATCGCGGGCAAGATCGATGCCGGCCCGCTGCCGCTGCATTTACGTTTTGCCGGCGAGCGACAGTACGGCTGGAACATTTTCAGCCTGGCGTTTGGCGGGGCGATACCGTCGGTGTTTGCCACCACGCGCCGGCTGATTGCCACCCACCGTGAACTGGTGATGCGTGTGGCGCAAGGCTTTATCCGCACCGTGCACGCCTTCAAAACGCAGCCTGCGGTTTATGTTCCGCTGCTGCAACGCTTTTTGCAGGTGAACGAGCGCGAGTTGGTCGAAGACCAGGTGCGCTTTTACCTGCCATTGTTTCCGCAGGTGCCGCGCATGGCACTGAGCGATGCGGGGTTACAGTCCATACGCGATACGTTTTCCGCAAATTACCCGGCAGCACACAATCTGAAAGAAGCGGATTTCACCGATTCGTCGATTGTTGATGCATTGGAATGCAGCGGGTTTATCGCTCGGCTCTACGCTGGCGATACCAGGTAAAACGCGGCGCACGCGCGGCACAACCGGCCAGCGCTCTTCCAAGTCCTCAGTTCTCATCGGAGCGATGTTGATCATGCCTTTGCGCTTAAGTACGTTGTTGCTAGCGGTGTCTTTGGCCAGCGCCACTACGGCACTGGCGCAGGTGCAGCCGACTCAGCAAGCACAGATTTCACCCGCAGCGCAAAGCGCTTTTGCCGCCATCACGGCACACGCGCTGGTGAAGAAAGGGTTGGCATTTCTGGAGGCGGACGACGCCAATACGTTGAACGACCAGAAGACGATGACGGTGATACCCGCACCGCCGTTCAAGGAGCAAAAGCGCGCCGAGTACTATCGCGCACATCTGCAGGCGCTGGGCTTGCAGGATGTGCGCATGGATTCCGAGGGTAACGCCATCGGTGTGCGGCGTGGCACAGGCAACGGCCCCAAGCTGATTGTTTCGGCGCATCTGGACACGGTGTTTCCCGAAGGCACGGATGTCACCATCAAAGAGAAGGACGGCAGACTCTACGCGCCGGGCATTTCGGACGCCACGCGCGGGCTGGCCGAGCTGCTGTCGATGATTCGCGCGCTTAATGCGACAGGCATCAAGACCGTGGGCGACCTCTGGTTTGTCGGCACCGTGGGCGAAGAGGAATTGGGTGACCTGCGCGGCGTCAAGGCGCTGTTCCGCGACAACAAGGATATCGACGGATTCATTACGCTCGAATCGCCGACCGGCGGCGTCAATTCCCTCGGCCGGGTCATGGTGGGCAGCCGGCGTTTTCGCGTGACCTTCAAGGGGCCGGGAGGCCACAGCTTTGGCGCCTTTGGCATGCCCAGCGCCATACACGCGCTGGGGCGCGCCGTCGGCAAGATCGCGGATGTGCAAACGCCCAAGAGCCCCAAGACCACTTTTACGGTGGGCATCATCGAAGGGGGCATCTCCACCAATTCCATTGCCCCTGAAGCGGCATTGCAGATCGACATGCGCTCCAGCGATACGGAAGCCTTGCGCAAACTCGAAGCCGAAGTTATGGCGCATATTCAGCAAGCCGTGGCAGAGGAAAACAAACGCTGGGGCGCGACCAGCATCAGTGTCGACATCAAACTGGTGGGTGATCGGCCAGCGGGCGCCGTGCCCTTTGACTCACCGGTGATTCAGGCGGCTGCGCTTGCGATAAACGCCGTGGGCTTGCCGAAGATCACCTACACCGAGATTTCAAACGACGCCAACCTGGCCGTCAGCCTTGGCATTCCCGCGATTCGCCTGGCCAGCGGCGGCCGCAATGGTGGCGTGCACACATTTAACGAATGGTACCAACCGCAGCTTGCCTACCTCGGCGCCCAGTCATTGTTCCTCACGGTGCTGGGACTTGCAGGGATGGAGGGCGTAAGCCCGCCGTTGCTGCCCAAGCGTGCGCCACGTGAGTAGGGCGCGGGCGCGGATCGGATGGGTTGTTGTTAAATAGTTCAATTAAAACAAATGGTTACGATGTATTGGTGTTTGACCCCATTCTTCCGCCATACTTCCATTGACAGGCAACAGTCAAGGCCTGACCCAATACTGTTCGTTTAACGAAGAATGGCAAATGTCTGCCTCACGGTCAGGGGCTGCGGTCGCAACAGTTCAGGCGAACAGTCGGGTCGAGTGCCGGGCAGCTTAGTCGGGTCGTGGCT
>CAMBGJ010000285.1 GCA_945865805.1 Bordetella parapertussis | reverse complement strand
GGCCATTGTGGTGATGGAAGCCGCGTTTGGCCTGCCCGGCGTGATTGCCGCACCGGTGTTTTATGCCTATCTCAAATCGGAATTGAGTGGGCGCGGCTGGGTATAGGCAAGCATACCCATGAGTTACGTTCGCCCAGGAATGGCGCTTGCCGCCGGATTGTTGTTCGCTTTGGCCGCCGCCGTGCGTGCACAACCGACCGCACCAGCCGTATTCCCTGTTAAACCGTTGCGCCTGATCGTCGGCTTTGCCGCCGGCGGGGCCACCGATTTCCTCGCGCGCATTGCCGCGCAGCAACTCACGCAGCAACTCGGCCAAACCGTGTCGGTCGACAACCGGCCCGGCGCGGGCGGCGCCACAGGCGCGGAACTCGGCGCGCGAGCCACGCCCGACGGCTATACACTGACCGCGGGCAGTTCCGGCGCATTCTCGGTGTCGCCACATCTGGTGAGCAAACTCGGTTACGACCCGGTGCGCGATTTCGCGCCGGTGGGCATGTACTCGACGTTTGCCTATGTGGTGCTGGTGCACCCGTCGATACCCGCGCGCTCGATCAGGGAACTGATTGCGCTAGCAAGGGCGCAACCGGGCAAACTGAATTTCGGCTCGGCGGGCAATGCGTCCGGCAATCACCTTGCAGTGGAACAGTTCCAGTCACTCGCCGGCGTAAAGCTCACCCATGTGCCGTTCAAAGGTGGCGCGCCCGCACTGACGGCGCTGATGTCGGGAGAAATCGATCTCGCCTTCGATCCGATGATCACCACACTGCAACAAATCCACAGTGGGCGCATCCGCGCGCTCGCGGTCAGCACCCCGAAACGCGCGGCGCAATTACCCAAACTGCCCACGCTGAGTGAGGCGGGAGTGCCCGGTTACGACGCCACCAACTGGGGTGGCATTCTGGTGCCGGCAGCAACGCAGCGCACGATCATAGAGAGATTGAATACCGCATTAAATCAAGGACTTGGCAAACCAGACGTGCGAGAACGCTTGCTCGCGCTGGGCGCGGAACCTCTCACCGGTACACCCCAAGAACTCGGCGAACTCATCAAGCGCGAACTCGCACGCAACAGCAAAATCATCAAGGACGCGGGCTTACGGGCGGAGTAATGCGGCGCGAGGTCGATTGAAATTGCATGCCTCCTAATCGATTTGCAGCCCCGTATCCCTCACAAAGCGTGCCCAGCGCAAAACCTCTGACTGGATAATTGAACCAAACAGTTCAGCCGGCTGATACGTCACTTCCAGACCCAGCGTCCCAAACGCTTTGGCATGTGCAGGGTCATCAACAACTTCGCGCAGGATCGCCGACAAGCGTTGCCGCAACGCCAGCGGTGTCGCCAATGGCGTGGCAACGCCCGTCCAGCTCGTCACGTCCACCTCCGGCAAACCCAGTTCAGCGAGCGTGGGCACGTCTGGGAAGGTGCTGTTGCGTCTGGGCGCCAGCAACGCCAGCGCTTTCAGACGCCCGCCGTGAATCAGCGTGGCGACGTTGGCGGTCACGGAGCAGGCGAACAACACGTCACCACGAATGATGTCAGTCACCGCCACCATCATGCCCTTGTAGGGTATGTGCCGCCCCTGCACCTTGTTCGCCCGTAGAAAGAGTTCACCCGCGAGGTGCGCGGGTGTGCCATTGCCCCCGGACGCGTAGCTGTGAAAACCAGGCTTCTCGCGTATTTGTTGTATGAGGTCATGCGCGGATTTGGCGGGCGAATCGGGGCGCACGATCAGCACCGTGTATTGGCGAAACAGATGCGCCACGGGCGCAAGATCGCGCGCAATGTTGACAGGCGGGTTCGCCGCCATCGCCTGTATTACCACTTGTGAAATGCTGACGGCGCCGATGGTGTGGCCATCGGCATTGGCACGGGCGAGTTCCGCCATGCCGATCAGGCCCGACGCGCCGGGGCGGTTGTCGACGATCACATTGCGCTTGGTGCGCTCGCTCAAACCTTGCGCAAGCTGGCGGCCCATCGCGTCCGGCCCGCCACCCGCGCCGAAGGGCACGATCAGACGCAGGTTGCGCGTTGGGTAGACTTCAGTACTGGTTTGTGCATGTGCCTGGGCGCAGAGTAATGCGACGGCAAGCGCGGCGCATCGTTTCATTTTGCAGGCTACCAGCACGTTAGACCGGCGCCGTGGCGCGCAGCACCGAATCAGGCGAAAGTTCTCCCGGAGCGATGATCACCTCGTTGATCACGCCGGTGTAGCGAAACACACCATGCTTCTCGAACAAACGCCAATCCACCGGGCAACGCCGGTCCAAACCGATGTCCATGCCCTCGTGAAAACCGCCCATCAGCGAAGGCGATAGCGGCTGCCATTCCATCACGGGCTTGCCGTCGATCAACAATCGTCCGCGGCCCTTGCGCTGGCCCGTGGCCTCGTAATCGAACACCACTTCGCGTGCCCCTGCGTTGAGCGGCGCGGGCGGCAACTCCGAAAACTCGCCAAAGCCGTTATAGAAGAATTTCGCCCTTCCGTTCTCGACATAGAGCACCATGCCGGCAATCAACTCACCCACCGACCACAACACGCCCTGGTCAGCCGCGCCGTGTTCGATGCGCGCGCTGATGCGATAGCTGCGATCGGCGATCAGCGGCACCACCACGCCGCGGTGAATGGTCTGCCCGCCCGCGCGAAAAGTGCGCGGGCCGCTGGGTTGCCCGCGCGTGGCGGCGTCCGCCAGCTTTTGCACCATGCTGCGGTTATCCAGCGGGTAAACCAGGTTTTCCCACGCGGCCTTGTCGAAGGCATCGGTGAGTTCGCGCAACTTGTCCGCGTGCCGTGCGCGCAAATCGATGCTCTCAGAAAAATCCGTGCTGAGGTCGTGCAGTGTCCAGTTGTCCATGTCGATGGCTTCGCCGCGCTTTTGCAGCGAACGCGCCAGCCAGCCGTCTCGATAGTAGGCGCGGTTCGCCCAGCATTCGTAGTACTGCTCGCTGCGCGGCGAGGATGCATTCGGGTCGCGCAAGGCGGCGGCGATACTTCTGCCATGCGGTTGCCATGCGGGAACACCGTTGATTTGCTCCAGCGTCTTCAGGCCCGCGAGATCAAGCAGTGTCGGTTTCACATCGGTGACGTGAGCGAACTGCTGGCGCAGCTCTCCGCGCGCGGCGATCCCCGCCTCCCATGCCATGACGAACGCCACCCGCCGTCCGCCGCCGCCGGTATACGACTTGGAACTCGGAAACGGTGTATTACACACCTGCCCCCAACCGGCAGGATACAGCGCCTCGCTTTGCGGGCCGCCGAGAAGCTCCAAGCCCTTGCGTTCTTCCTCGATGGGCTGCGCGGGCAGGCCGTTGTAACGCCGGTTGTTGCGAAACGCACCGATGGGCGTACCCGCAAAGGTGCCGCCGTTGTCGGAGGTGAATACGAATATCGTGTTGTCGAAATCGCCACTCGCCTTGAGTGCTTGCGTGAGTTTGCCAATGTTTTGATCCGCGCTGTCGAGCATGGCGGCGTAGACCTCCATGTGGCGCGCGAAGAGTTCGCGGTCTTCGGGCGGCACATCGTCCCATGCGGGAATCGTGGGGTCGGAATCGGCGAGTCTTGTGCCCGGCGGAAGAAGGCCCATCGCGAGTTGCCGCTTCCAGCGTGCCTCGCGTAGCGCCGTCCACCCAGCGTTGAACTTGCCGCGATATTTGGCGAGATCGGCGGGCTTGGCCTGCAGGGGCGCATGCACGGCGTTGTTGGCGACATACAGAAAAAAAGGTTTGTCCGGTGCATTGGTGCGATGTTCGCGCACAAACTCAATGGCTTTGTCTGTCCACGCGTCAGTGGTGTAGAAGTCCTTGGGATACTCGTCGATGGGCAGCAGCGAGTTACCGAGCATCAGCCGCGCCGGAAAGAAAAAGTTAGTCTCACCCTCCATGAAACCGTAGTACCAGTCAAAGCCACGCTGCGTGGGCCAGCTATCCTTGGCCGAACCAGGAGTGCTTAACGCGATGGGCGTGTTATGCCACTTGCCCACCATCATGGTGGCGTAGCCTTGCGCGCGCAGCGTCTCGGCGAGCGTGGGCGCCTCGCGCGGAATCTCGCCGCTGTAACCGGGGAAACCCGCGTTGTTGTTGGCGAGCCACCCGGTCGACACTGAATGCGCGTTGCGCCCCGTCAGGAGTGCTGCGCGTGCGGGCGAGCAGATCGGATGCGTGGTGTAGTGATTGAAGCGGACGCCGCGCGCGGCCAGCGCGTCGATGTGGGGGGTGTCGATCTCGCCGCCGAAACAAGCGGGATCGGAATAGCCCATGTCGTCCATCAGGATGATGACGATGTTGGGCGCGCCCTTGGGGGCACGCGTGAGCGGCGGCCACCAAGGTTCGGACTGATCGCGGGTGCGGTTGATCTTGCCCTGGAATGTCGTCGCGCTGGTAACCATGGGTTTCCCTTCAGTGCACGCCACTGATGGGCGTTCCTTCGAGCGTAATGCGATGCATCAGCCGCCGCTCGCCGTGGTAATCATTGACGGCGAGATGCCATGTCGAACGGTTGTCCCAGATGGCGATGGAATCTTTGCGCCACTGGAAGCGGGTGTGGAACTCCGGCCGCGCGCCGTGCGCGTAAAGATACTCCAGCAGCGGCTTTGACTCTTCCGCCGTCCAGCCTTCAAAGTGCGTGGTAAAGGTGCGGTTGACGTAGAGCACTTTGCGGCCGTTTTCGGGATGACGGATGATCACCGGGTGCACGGCGTCTTGCGTCGCCTGCTCGGCGTTGACCAGGCGGTCGCCCATTTCTCGCTGACGCCGCGCCTCGGTGCCGAATACATGCCGGCTCGAATGCACCGCGCGCATGCCTTCGAGCGTTTGCTTCAACCCGGTGGAGAGCGCATCGTACGCCAGCCACATGGATGCAAACAGCGTGTCGCCGCCGCGCGGGGGAACCTCGCGGGCCAGCAGTATCGATCCCAACGCCGGAATCTGATCGTAGCTGTGATCGGTATGCCAGGCGCCGCCGATGTTCTTTTCCTGTTCGGGCTCTTTCCTGACCTCGGCAATTTGCGCGTAGCTGGGCGCAAGTTTAAAAAAACGGTTGATGTTGACCGGCGCCAGGCTCTCGGCGAAGGCGATGTGCTGCTCCGGCGTGATCGCCTGATCGCGAAAGAAAATGACGCCATGCTCGGCAAGCGCGCCGCGGATGGCCTTGGCGGTGTGCGGCGCCAGCGGCTCGGCCAGATTGACGCCATGAAGTTCCGCGCCAAGGGCGCCGGAGGTTGGGATGATTTCCAGTTGTGTGTTGGACATAGTTCTATACTCCACGATTCCACGATTCCACGATCCCACGATTTCTGCTTGAAGGTTTCTAGCCCGAATGTTGCATAAACAATCCGCTCCCAAGCGTTTGACATCATGTGGAATTGAAATCGTTGCATTTGAGAACGACAAGCGTAGTCTACCCCACCCATTAAGTCGGAGGGTGGCGGCAGGTTGGACGGTGATTGGGAGCGATGGGTGGCCTATTCTCGACTGACCGGACGTGTCCGGGCTAAGGCGAGAACAGCAATTTGGCCGGCTTCGGCACAAACAAACGCTCGGTCACCGTCTGCAACAACTGCTTGACTGGGCAAGAGGTCGGCAGATGCAAGATCACGCGGTCCTTGAACTGCCGGACCTGAACGGCAATCTTGAACAATTTCGTGATGACCGTTGAGGGCTGCGCGTGGGCCAGTTCCGTGTGTTGCAGCGCCTGGGTGCGCAACTGCTGATGCAGGACATAGGCCGCAGCGTGTTCCAGCAGACGCATAAAGTTGGCCAGAAAGGTGGTGCACGAAGTGCGATCCGAGGCCAGATCGGCTTTCAGGTGCTTGATCCAGTTCTCCGCCTGACCTCGCCCACAATACAATTCCTCATAAACACGAACCGGTTCCGGTGCGGTAAGCGAAGTCACCACAAAGCGTGGATTCTCGCCCAAGCCCATTACTTCGGCCTTTTGCACCACGCGTAGCGGCTTGTGCCAGGACGCGGCGGCGTAACGGAATTCTTCATATAAGCGCACCGCATCGGGCACCACGTCCTGTGTTTGCACCTCGGCCCACAACGCGCACGCACGCTGCATGGCCGGTTCAGCCAGCCGGTTAATAACCGCGTTGCTGGGCAAACCGAAGATAAAATCGGTGTATTCCATTCCATCGATCATCGCCATCAATTCCGGGGTGCTGAAATGACCGTCGCCGCGCACCAGTATCTGAGTGGTTGGGAAGTGCGCGCGGATACGCTTCAATACGCGCTTGAGAATCATGGCGTTTTCCGCGCCCGTGGGCCGTTTGCCAGGTCGCAGCACTGCGGCCACCAGGGCACCGGACAAACCCTCAAAGACCATTAACGGCAAGTAGCAGGTGCTTTGATAATGATGGTTGTAAAAGGCCAGCGGCTGCTGGCCGTAGGCGGCATCTTCCGAGTGGTCAATATCGAGCACCAAGGCCTCGGGTGGGGTGGCGTAGCCGGCGATGAATTGATCGACCAGGGCTTCGCTCAGGCGATAGATATCCTTGCTGTCCACGGCGTGTTCGAAACGGGAAATCGTCGAACCGGAGGCCAGTGCGCCATCGGCCTCATCGGTATCGAAGGGCTTGCAGCCTACGCCCAGCCGAAACATGGGGTCATGGCGTAAGCTGTTGCAGTCGTTGCCATCCTCGTAGCCGGAGGCGATTTGATAGATGCGTTGTTTGAGGATGTCGTGCAGGGTATGCGTGATGTAGCCCGGATGCCGGGTGTCGTCGATGGCTGCGCACACGCGCGCGGTCAGACCGATCTGACGGTCAACGCCCTTGAGTAGCAGCGGCCCCAGGTCCGATGATAAGCCGCCGCCGGCAAAATCCGCGCGGATGGTGCAGCCCGGAATCGAAGCAAATCGCAGTTGTTCTGGCGTAGAATCCATAGTGGACAAAGACCTGTTCGTGTTGACGAGTGGGGCGATCAGGAATCCTCATTGTATCAAGCACTTGCAGTA
>CAMBGJ010000284.1 GCA_945865805.1 Bordetella parapertussis | reverse complement strand
CGCAAGATCGCGGCCTGTAACCGTGAGCCGTGGCTGCTCAGCGCTTCGCCGGAACTGACACTGAGCGCTGCCGCGCTGGTCAAGCTGTATGCCCGGCGTATGGGTATCGAACAACAGTTCCGTGATACCAAGAATGAAGCCTTGGGGTTCCCTCTGGGGAAAGCAAAAGACATGGGGTCAAGTCTTTCGTCATCGTACGTCAAGAAGAAATTCCCACCCACGCCCGCTGCTGCGGGCGTTGTCATTTAAAGCAGCCTACTCGCGCTCGACGATAGCCAGCGCCTCGGCCGCCGCCACGATACGCATACCGTGATAGCGCTTTAAGTTGAGCAGATGCGCATCCCCCGACACAATCAAATCCGCGTTGGCTGCCAGCGCACAGGCGAGCACTGCATCATCATCCACGTCGTCAAGCACCGTGCGGCGAATCGACGCCGGCGTCACCACCGTCACGAACCCTTCATACTCAGCGATAAGCTGCGCCGGCGTCTTGCCGGTGGCACGAATGGCCTTGGCGAGCTTCCTGCGCGGCAGCACATCGGCGAGTTCGTCCAGCAGCAAGCGTAGCCCGTAAGCCCGCGTAGGGCGCAATAACCGAAGGGCATTGCGCCGTATGGCGATGTCGATAAACACATTCGGCGCAATGCGCTGCGCTTATTGACGCCCTACGATCTGTGTGACGTCTGACGTCGGGGTCATGACGTCGGGGTCTTGACTGTTGCCTGTTAATTCATAACTAATTGTTTTTATTGGGTTATTTAGCAAGCGTAGCCCGTAAGTAGCGCAGCGGATTACGGGGCAACGCCTGTTCCCAAGCAGATACCGTTGGCTTTGCCAGCCAGGTTCCAATTCCAGCGCGGTGGCTCGCTATCCTTGCCGGCGTTCAATCCACTCGCGCCCCCGAAGCCTTCACCACCTTCGCCCATTTCACCACTTCCGCACGCGTGTAGTTGGCGGCGTCCTGCGGCGTGCCGGTGAGCAGTTCCGCGCCCTGGGCGATGAATTTGTCGCGTACCTCGGGCGTTTGCATTGCACGCGTGACGGCGTCGTGGATGCGCGCGACGGCTTCTTTGGGCGTGCCGGTGGGCGCGAATAGCGCGAACCAGGTGCCGGATTCAAAGCCCGCATAGGTTTCCGCGACGGTGGGTATATGCGGCGCGATGGGGCTGCGTTTGGCGCTGGTGATCGCCAGTGCGCGTAGCCGCCCGGAGTTGACGTGTTGCATCACCGTCAGGATATTCACAAACATGAACGAGATATTGCCTGCGATCAGGTCGTTGAGTGCCAGCGGTGTGCCTTTGTACGGCACGTGCAGCAGTTTGATGCCGGTCTGCATGCGGAACATTTCGGTGGTGAGATGCGGTGTGCTGCCCGCGCCGGTGGTGGCGTAGGTGAGTTCCTCACTGCGTACCGCATTGCGGCTCTTGGCGAACGCGACGAACTCTTTGGTTGATTTGGCCGGCAGCGACGGATGGATAGTCAACAACTGGCACACGCTGGCGATCAGCGCGACGGCTTCGAGATCCCTCATCAAATCGTAGCCCAGTTTCGTATACAGTGTCTGGCTGATCGCGGCGGGCGCGCCGTTGGCGAGCAGTGTGTAACCGTCGGCGGGTGCGCGCGCCACCAATTCCGAGGCGATGTTGCCGCCCGCGCCGGGGCGGTTATCCACGATGATGGATTGGCCGAGAATTTCGCTCATTTTGGGCGTGATCAGTCGCACCGCGATATCCACGCCCGCGCCCGGCGTGAAGCCGATCAGAATACGTACCGGCTTTGCGGGATACGACTGCGCCAGCGCGGCGGCGGGAAACGTTGCCGCCAACAGCAACACGGCGGGGCGCAACATCACGGACGGGTAGGGGCTGAATGCCATGTGGTGTATTCCATGAGAATCTTGGGCTTGCGAGTGTCTGATAATATTACGTCAATCGGGCAAGCCAGTTTGCTGATGTGGCAAGCGCCGATCTTCAAAGCCAGCAAGTAAGGACAACAATATGCGAATCGAACCGGTCGACGCGATACTAGGTGCCACGGTAACCGGCGTGGATCTCGAACAACCGCTGAGCGACGCCGATCTGGCCAGCCTGCTGCGCGCGCTGGGCGAATACGGCGTGCTGTGTTTTCCCCGGCAGTTGATCGAAGCCCAGGCGCTGCGTGATTTTTCGGCGCGCTTTGGCGCGCTGCAAATGATTTCGAGCAAATCCGACGTGAGTGTGCCCGAAGTTTCGATTCTGTCCAACGTGCTTGAAAGCGGCCGCCTGATCGGCACGCCGGATGCGGGGCAGGATTGGCATACGGACATGACGTATAACCGTGTGCCGGGTTTCGTCAACGTGCTGGTGGCGCACAAGGTGCCCATGCGCGACGGCAAGCCGCTGGGTGCGACCGACTTTACCAACACGCAGGCGGCGTACGACGACTTGCCCGCGGATATCAAGGCCAAGCTCGCCAACGCCACGGCCCTGCACGACCACAACCAATTTCAGGAACTCATGCGTGCCAAGGGCAGCAAGCGCCCGCCGCAAACCGGGGCACAGCTGCGCGCGCGTCCGCCAGTGCCGCACCCGGTGTTTCTCACGCACCCGATTAGTGGGCGCAAGGTGATTTACGTCAATCCCGGATTCACGGCGAGCATCAACGAACTGCCGCCCGGCGAAAGCCGCGAGATGCTCGAAATCCTCTACGCGCATGTGCTGAAACCGAAGTATCGCTACACGCATCACTGGACGGTGGGCGATGTGCTGATGTGGGATCACCTGGGCACCTGGCATTGCGCACTGGCGGACTACGCGCCGAATGAATACCGCTTGATGAAGCGCTGCCAGGTGATGGCGGACAAAGTGTTTGATCCGGCGTTTTTGCAGGCTGCTTTGAATCAACGCGACGCGGCCTGATAATCTGCGCATTACCTTCATTACCTTGAGGCAATACCCATGAAAATGAAACCGTATGTCTCGCGCTGGGCGTTGGCCTGTTGTGTCATGGCGGCCACGCTGTCGCCGCTGGCCCTCGCGCAGGAACTCAACAACGTTGAAGTTAAAGCGTACACCTCACGCGACTTCAAATTGACCAACGGCGCGGTGTTGCCTGAACTGACTATCGCCTATGAAACCTACGGCAAGTTGGCGCCCGGCGGCAACAACGCGGTGCTCATCACTTACGGCTATACCAACACCTTTCATGCCGCCGGCCGCTACAAGCCCAGCGATCCCGCACCCGGCAACTGGGATGGCTTGATCGGTCCAGGCAAGGCCATCGATACCAATAAGTACTTCGTGGTGTCTGGGCACCCAAGCTGAAAGAGTTCATGGACAAGATCACGAAATAGCTGCGCACCGCGCTCGTGCCGCTTACGCTTTGTGCCGGCAAGCGTTATTTTCGTAAGTATTTGTTTTAAAACAACTATTTAGCCAAACCCAATTCGACCAAAACACCACGCGTGTTGTTGAACTGCGTTTCCAAATACTTGTTGAGTTCCGCGCCACGCAGCGTCGGCGCGGAGACATCGTTCTTGGTCATCCATGCTTTCCATTCCTCGCCCTGAAAACCACGCGCCAACGCGTCTTCCCAAAACGCGATTTGGTCTGGCGTAATACCGCGTGCGCCGAAGATGGCGCGCCAGGTGGCGAGCACCGGCGCTTTTAGGCCCAGCTCGATCAGCGTCGGCACTTGCGCCAGCGCGCCGGGACGGCGTTGCGGCGCGCCGATGGCGAGCATGCGCAATTGGCCCGCGACCACCGGCGGGGTCGAGCCTGCAGCCGACGAGATGGAGGCTTGGATATGTCCGCCCATCATCGCGGTGGTGGCTTCCGCGCTGGTTTTGTAGACCACGATCTTTAAGCGCTTGATATCGACACTTGCCGCGCGCGCGGCGATGGCGCCCACCGCATGCGAGGTGCCGCCGCGCGATACCACGCTGAACGCGACGGATTCGGGGTCTGTTTTCAGGCGCTCGACCAGATCGCCGAAGGTTTTGAACGGCGAGTTGGCGGGCACCATGAACGCGCTGTAGTCGACAAACGCCAGCGCCAGCGCCGGAAAATCGCGATAGTTGTTCGGCGACAAGCCTTGTATATGGTTGGTGAAAAACGACGACGTGGCGAACAGCAGGTAGTGCGGGTCGGCGCGATGCTGCGCGTGATAGGCCACCGACAGCGTTTGATTGCCGCCGGATTTATTGAGCACCACGATCGGCGTGGTCACGGCTTTTTGTTCCTGCAGCATTTTTTGCATCAGCCGCGCCACGGTATCGTTGCCGCCGCCGGGCGCGGTGGGCAGGATAATTTCCACCTGCCTTTCCGGACGCCACGCGGGTTGCGCCCAGGTTTGTGCTGTCCCCAGTAAGCCGATCAGAATCGCCAGGCATGGTATTTTCATCATCGTCTCCCAGGCTGGCATCATGCCCGCGCGCGCAACGAAGCGCCGCAGTCGATGGTGACGATGGTGCCACTCATATACGAGGCACGATCCGAGGCCAGATACACCACCAGGTCCGACACTTCGTCCGGCCTCCCGGCGCGTTTGAACGGCAGGGTTTCCGCTATCTTGGCTTGCAGTTCGCGCCAGCGCGATGCGTCGCCCATTTCGCGTTGCGCTTGTTCCTTGAAATGATCGATCTGACGTTCAGTTTCGATGCGGCCGGGGTTCACACCCACCACGCGGATGCCGTGATCGACGCTCTCCGCACCCAGCGCGCGCGTGAACGCCATTAGGCCAGCGTTGCCAGTGGTGCCTGCGATGTAGTTGGAGCGGTGGCGTTCGCCCGCGACGCCGATCACGTTGACGATCACGCCGGATTGTCGCTCGCGCATGCGCTTGTAAATCTCACGCGTGAGATTGATATAGCCGAACACTTTCAAGTCCCAGGCGTGCCGCCACTTATCATCGGTGACATCCAGCAATCCGCCGCTGGGGATCGCGCCAGCGTTGTTCACCAGAATATCCACGTTGCCGCAGGCCTTACCCAGCGCCAACACGTTTGCGGTGACACCCAGATCCAACGCGTGCACGTGCACCTCGGCGGCAGTTTTTTTGGCGATGCCTTCGGCGGCGGCGGTGAGCTCTTTTGCGCTACGCGAGGAGATATGCACGATCGCGCCTTCTTCGGCGAAGCCTTGTGCGCATGCCAGGCCGATGCCTTTGGATGCACCAGTGATCAATACGGTTTTGCCGCGTAGTCTCATGTCCATGAGGATTTCCCTGTGTTTATGGATGGCTGATGCAATGTATTATCGCTCAATCGTTCAAAAGGAGATCACGTGGGGATCAGGCGAGGGAGTTGGCAGTGGGCTACGGTCGGCGTGTTGGCGAGCGCCGTGCCGCTCACGCCTGTTGCAACAGCGCAACCCGCGACGTATCCCACGAAATCGCTGCGCGTGATCGCCTCGCAATCCGCCGGCGGCGGCGTGGATGCCGTGGCGCGGCTGGTGGCCGCGCGGCTCGCCGAAGCGTTCGCGCAGACGGTGATCGTGGAAAACCGTGCCGGTGCCAACGGCTCGCTGGCGGCGGAGATCACCGCCAGGGCACCGCCCGACGGCTACACGGTGATGCTGGGTGCGGGGGGCAATCTCGGCGTGAACCGTTTTTTTATCAAGCAAATGAATTACGACCCGTTTACCGATCTTGCACCGGTGACGCTGGCAATCTCAAGCGGCAGCGTGCTGGTGGTGCATCCGTCGGTGCCGGCGAAATCGTTGAAGGCGCTGTTGGCGCTGGCGCGCGCACAGCCCGGCGCGCTGGCACATGGCTCGTCAGGCGTTGGCGGCGCGGGGCACCTGGCGGGCGCGCTGTTTCAATCGATGACCAAAACGCAATTGCTGCACGTGCCGTACAAAGGCGGCGCGCCCGCGATGGTCGATCTGCTGGCAGGTCAGGTGCAGATGTCTTTTGCCTCCACGCCAACGGCCATGCCTAATATTGTATCTGGCCGCTTGCGCGCGCTGGCGGTAACCACCGCGCAACGCTCCAAACTGTTACCGGATGTGCCCACCGTCGCGCAAGCCGGCGTGCCAGGCTTCGAGGCCCATAGCTGGTACGGTTTCGTGGTGCCGGCGAAAACACCCTCGGTGATCGTCACGCGGCTAAACAAAGAGATCGTGCAAATTCTCCACCGCGCCGATGCCGCTGAAGTGCTGCTAAAAGTCGGGCTGGAACCGTGGACGAGCTCGCCGGAGGAGATGGGCGCTTATCTCAAATCGGAAGTCGATAAGTGGGGACGCATCATTCGCGAATTGGGGATTACGGCGAACTGAGATTAAAAATCAAGAAAGACAAATGGTTGCGTTGTGGTTTAGCGTTATGGCAGATTGCCCTGAAAAGGGCAGCACAGCCTGCTGTGCAACGATTGAAAACGGGCGTTCGAAAAATGCATGATGACCCTTCCTGGTGAGGGTGTGACACACTTTTCAGCTGTTGAATATCTGTTGATGCCTTGAATAAGGTGTCGCATTGCACCTTGTCGTGACTGACCCACAATTGTGTACCGATTTTCTTCATCAGCCAAAAACATCAAGTGGCTATTTAGATATGTGATCGGACTGATGCGCTACTTGTTCTAGCTTGCGACTGCGAACTTTCATTGAGAATTAGGGCGATGTCGAGGGAAGCGAATATTTGCATCAATAGGGTATGCACGGCAGACACTATTGTATTGCACTAATTGGACTCGCGTTGTCTCGTTGATGGGAATACCGCACCAACACCCGTTTACGATTCGTGATCGGTAGAACGAATCGACGCCATGCCGTGGACACATGTGACGATCACTGCTACCGTATGTAATGTTATGTGCAACGTCGCAATTTGTAGAGGCTTATGTTGAAGATCGATTCTAGCCTGAATTTTGCATAAAGAGGGCAAAGAACACTGTAAGTGATTGGTACAATGTGAGTTATTGAGAAACACATTCGTCAACACGAACAGGTCTTTGCCCACCATGGATTCTACGCCAGAACAACTGCGATTT
>CAMBGJ010000283.1 GCA_945865805.1 Bordetella parapertussis | reverse complement strand
CATCCTTCCCAATCACCGCTCAACCCCGCTGCCGCCTTCCGACTTAATGGGTAGGGGAGACTGCGCTTGTCGTTCTGAAATGCTGTGATTTCAATTCCACATTCCGTCAAATGCTTGAGATCCGATTGTTTGTGCAACATTCGGGTTAGTACTCCCCGCTACGAAACGCTTCGTCCAGACGCTTCGCATCGACTTCCGAAAACTCCGGCCACGCCTCGCCGCGCTTGCGTAACGCGCCGGTGAATTTCGGTTTGCGCTTGGCGTTGAACGCCAGACGCCCTTCTTCGCCGTCGGTGGTGGTCTGGATCATCAACGCATTGATCAGGTTTTGCACGTGCCACGCCTGATCGGTGGGCAGGTCGCCAAAGCGCACCACAAACTCCTTCATCATGCGCACGGCCACTGGCGGCAGGGAGCAGATGTGACGGGCCATTTTCTCGGCACGCTCAAGCAACTGCGCGTGCGGCACGACTTCGTTGATCAGGCCGATGCGCAGCGCTTCCGCGGCGTCGAACGGTTCGTCGGTGAGCAGCACCTTCATCGCGTCGATATAACGCAACTGTTTGATCAACAGGCTCGCGCCCGGCCCGTGACCCAGCCACCCTTGCGTCAGCAGCGAAAACTTGAACTTCGCGTTTTCCGCGCTGGCAATACGGATATCACAAGTCGATAGCAGGATGTAAAGCCCCGCGCCCGCAGCCCAGCCGTTGACTGCGGCGATCACCGGTTTCCACACGCGGGGATAGTGGTCGCCAAAGCGGCCATCGACGCCGGTTTTCTGCCCATGTACCGTGCCCGCCAGCGGCCAGTAGATGCGTTGCGTACGCAGGAATTCGCGCTCTTCCTCGGTGATGTTTTTGCGTTTCGCCAGATTGTGGCCGCCGCAAAAATGCTTGTCGCCCGCGCCGGTGAGTATGGCGCAGCGGATCGAGCGGTCTTCCCACATGTCGATCCACGCCTGCGATATCTCGTCGGATGTGGCCTTGTCGAGAATATTGGCCTTGGCCGGATTGTTGAGCGTGATGTAGGCGACACCGTCGCGTTTGATGTAATCGATGGCCAAGTGAATTTCTCCTGAAGAAGCGGCGAATGCTGATGCGTGCCGGGGCGGTGCAATGGTGTACCCCTCGCTCATCTGGTGTCAATCACGTGTCGCAACCAGCATGCCTCGGCGCGCTGGTATTATTGTTGCTCACAAAAAGGAAGACGCACCGTGCCAAACGACATCGCAGCCAGCGGTGCTCCGGTGGGAAATCTGCCGCGCCTGCTACTCGTGCTGACGGAATTTCCACCCGGCTTTGGCGGCATGCAAACGCACGCGGTGAATCTGACGAATCATCTGGCCGCGCGCGGCTACGCTGTCGAGATCGCAACGCATCGCGTGGCCGACCCCGCACTTAAGGATGCCGCGCGGCGTTTCGATGCCGGCTTCGGCGTTCCCGTGCATCGTTGTCTGTCGCGTCTCGGGTTCTGGCATAACGTTGACGCACTGCAACGGCTGGCACGCCGTTCGCGTGTTGATTTGATCTACAGCTCCACCGTGTTCTACGGCCTGCTCGGTGAGCGCACCGGTTTGCCGGTGGTCTGCCGTAGCGTGGGGAACGACATCCTGCGGCCCTGGCAGGGATATCCGTTTCAACTGCTGTCGTCGCTGATCGGCGCGCCGGTTCTGCAACGCCTGATCAGCCGCTGGCTGGAACACGGCTGGTATCCGGAATGGGCGGAGCTGTTGTTCCACAAGACGCGGCACGCGCTGATGCGCGATTCGGCGCAGGCCCACCAACGCGTGCTCGCCAACAGCGATTTCACCCGCGATTTGCTGCTGAATCTGAGCGTGGAAGGCGAGCGCATCCAGGTGGTCACCGGCGGCGTGGATGTGGCGCGATTCAGGCGGCCCGATGCCAACCCGCTGCATAAGCGGGCGTTGCGCGCGGAACTGGGTTTGCCCGCGGATGCATTCGTGCTGCTCACCGCGTGCCGCTTTGTCGCCAAGAAGGGCCTCGATCTGCTGTTGCACGCGATGCGCGAGTTGCGCCGTGACTTGCCCGTGCATCTGGTCGTCGCCGGCGACGGGCGCATCCGCCCCGATTACGAGGCGCTGGCCGCAGAACTCGGTGTCAGCAACCACGTCAGTTTTCGCGGCCGCGTTGAGCATGGTCAGCTTGAGCACCTTTTCTGGGCCGCCGATGCGTTCGTGCTGGCCAGCAAGGAAAGCGTCAATCCGTATACCGGCACGCGTGATGTCGAAACCATGGGCCGCGTGTTGTGCGAGGCCAATGCCGCCGGCCTGCCCGTCATCGCGAGTGCGAGCGGCGGCATTCCGAGCGTGGTGTCCGACGGCGACAACGGCCTGTTATTTCCCGAGGGCGATCTGATAAGGCTGACCGAGGCCGTGCGCCGCATGGCGACCGAACCGGGGCTCGCGCACCAGCTCATGCATCGCGGCATCGAAAAAGCCGAAGCAGCGTTCGACTGGAGCGTTATCATGAACCACCACGAACGTGCGTTTGCCGAGGTGATTGCGTCGATTTAGGTGTGCGCGAATGCGTTCTCGTTCGCCAGAACGAATACATCTTAAGTATTTGATTTATTTGATTATTTTAACCGCGACCCGCACAACACCCCTCACCCCTTACTACCACCAGACCCCATGTCCAAACTCCGCCTCGCCCTCTCCTGCTGGAACTACGACCGCATGCGTGCACTGGCCGATGGCCGCGTGCAACCGCACGGCATTGATCTGAATTTCCTCGATCACATCGTTGAGGAAACTTTTTTTCGCATGCTGCGCTATCAGGAATTCGACGTGGCAGAGCTGTCACTGTCGTCGTACACCGTGTCGCTGTTTCGTGATCCGCAACCGTTTATCGCCATACCCGTGTTTCCGTCGCGCATGTTCCGCCATTCCTGCACGTTTATTTCAGCGGCCAGCGGAATCCGCGAGCCAAAAGATTTAATCGGCAAAAAAGTCGCTTCGCCCGAATACCAGATGACCGCCCCGGTGTGGAGCCGCGGCATCATGCAGGACGAGTACGGCGTCAAAATCAGCGACTGCGAATACTGGACCGGCGGTCAGGAAACGCCGGGCCGCGACGAAAAACTCAAACTCGATCTGCCGCCACACATCAAGCTCAATCCGATCCCGGCCGGCAAGACGCTGTCGCAGATGCTCGCCAGCGGCGAAATCGATGCCCTGCACAGCCCGCGCATGCCCTCCACGCTGCACTCGCAACCGACCAAGGTGAAGCGTCTGTTCGAGGATTACGTCGGCGTCGAGCGCGATTACTACAAAAAGACGAAACTGTTCCCCATCATGCACACCATCGCCATCCGCCGCGAGGTGTATGAAAAAAACCGCTGGATCGCGATGGAGCTATACAAAGCCTTTGCCGAGGCGCAACGTATCTGCTACGAAGAAATGTTCGAAACCGCCGCGCTGCGCAACATGCTGCCGTGGATGATCGCTGAGGTGGAGTGGTTGAAGAAGCACATGGGCGACGACTGGTGGCCCTATGGCTATGAAGCGAACAAGGCCACGCTGGATACGTTTTTGCGTTATCACCATGAACAGGGTCTGTCGAAGCGGCGGCTGCAACCACAAGACCTGTTCGCGCCGGAAACGCTGGAGGCGTTCAAAATTTAAGATTGCAGCAACCTGTGCCAGGGCGCGACCAGACAAACCCCAAAACCAAACGCGGCGCCCTCCGGGCGCGACCTGCCGTCCCGGCAGGCAACCCCGTAACTTCACCGGCCCTGATCTTGACCTGGCTCGATGGACCTCAGGGACAAGCGAAAGCCCAGGACGTGGTTCGCGATGCCGGGGGGATACGCGAAGCGGAAGGCAGAGCGCGCCCACCCGGCGAAGTCGAACCACGAGCCGCCGCTCAGCGCGCGGTGCGCACCTTTGCCTCCAGAAAGCGGCCCCTCCGGGTCGCGTTGCGGCTCTTTGCTGTAATCGCGCAGCCCGTCCGCGCACCACTCCCATACGTTGCCGTGCATTTCATACAAGCCCCACTTATTCGGCGGCAGGCTTTTCACCGCTACCGTCTGTTGACGATACAAGCCTTTTTCCCCTTTTAAGTAAGGCTCGTTGCCATCGTAGTTCACCTGCTCCGGGCTGATGTTTTCACCAAAACTAAATGGCGTTTTCGTGCCCGCGCGGCACGCATATTCCCACTGCGCTTCGGTCGGTAATTTCGCTTCGATGCCCGGCATCAACTGTTCAAGTTTTCGTAGAAAGGTCTGTACGTCATCCCAGCTCACCTGCTCCACCGGGTGCTGTGCGTCGTTTTTGAAGTGACTTGGGTTATTCCCCATCACCGCCTCCCACAGCGCTTGCGTACACGCGCTGTCCGCCAGCCAGTAGCCCTCGCTCAAGGTCACCCGGTGTTGCGGCCCTTCGCGCGCTTGGTGGTCAAGCTCGCCATCCGGCGAACCCATCATGAACTCCCCAGGCTCTATCCAGCGTAGCCGTTGGGTGACTGCCCCCACGGCAAATTCCGACCATAGCCCGTGAATATCGTCTCCCCACGCGTGTGCAAACGCAGGTGGAAACCGGACCGGAAATCGTTTAAATGATTCCATAAAATCAATGAGTTACATAATTCCAACTAAAGACGGCCACCCAGGGAGCGTTCGACGCGGCAAGTGCAATGCCGCGACTACCGGCACCCTGGGCGCCTTGCGGTTCGCCGCTACGGCGCAAACCGTAGAAATGGTAGCCCGTAAGGAGCGCAGCGTATTACGGGATCGATAATTGCCTACCGAGATGCCGCGCATTGTTTGCTCGTTTCTCAGGACAACGAGACGCATTCTTGTCACGCTTTCCCGTAATGCGCTGCGCTCCTTACGGGCTACGGGTTGCTGAAAATCGATTCGCACCGATCCCGCGCCCTCGTTGTGTGCACCGCTACGGCGCTGCGCCGCTTTCAGCGCAGCGGGTAATGGCCCCGTACCCGGCGCAACCGTGACGCACACCGCCCAGAACGAATCCGCGCCCGCCGCGACGAACTGCCGGTCAACCGACACCACTCGCTGCGCGGCACAAAAATCATTCAACGCGTTTTGAGCGGGCTGCGGGTTTAGCGCCGGAATGGTGAAAAAATTCAGTGACATGGTCTGCGTGATCAGCGTTTCTTTTTACCACCCAATCCCAACCGCTCACGCACGCGTGATAAAACGCCCGGCGCGTCCCGCGCCGGACTTCCACCCCTTTCACCCCTTTTACCCCCAACGCGCCCTCCGGGCACGCCCTTCGCCTGACCGGGCTCGATGGACCTCAGGGACAAGCGAAAGCCCAGGCCGCGGGACGCGGAGCCGGGGGGAAACGCGAAGCGGCAGGAAGAGCGCGCCCAACCGGCGAAGTCGAACCACGAGCCGCCGCGCCGCGCGCGGTGCGCCGCCTTGCCGCCAGATACCCGCCCCGCCGGGTCGCGTTGCGGCTGTGCGTCGTAAGTTCGCGGTTCGTCCGCGCACCACTCCCATACGTTGCCATGCATTTCATATAAGCCCCAGCCATTCGGCGGCAAGGTCTTTACCGCTACGGTCTCTTGACGATACAAGCCTTTTTTCCCTTTTAGGTAAGGCTCGTTGCCATCGTAGTTCACCTGCTCCGGGCTGATGTTTTCACCAAAACTGAAGGGCGTTTCAGTGCCCGCTCGACAGGCGTATTCCCACTGCGCTTCGGTCGGTAATTTCGCTTCGATGCCCGGCATCAACTGTTCAAGTTTTCGTAGAAAGGTCTGTACGTCATCCCAGCTCACCTGCTCCACCGGGTGCTGTGCGTCGTTTTTGAAGTGACTTGGGTTATTCCCCGTCACCGCCTTCCACAGCGCTTGCGTACACTCGCTATCCGCCAGCCAGTAGCCCTCGCTCAAGGTCACCCGGTGTTGCGGCCCTTCGTCGCTGTATTCAAGCTCACCCGCTGGCGAACCCATCATGAACTCCCCAGGCTCTATCCAGCGTAGCCGTTGCGTGACTTCACCCTTGCGCGCAGCCAGCGTCAGGTCAGCCCAAGCGCCAAATTCAGCATCGATGCCGAAGGTCACTGTGGTTTGCACTGCGGTAGGCGTGACCGGGATGGCCTCGAAGGTGTAAGTGGGCGTGCGCTCATCGGCGACGGGTTTCGCACGCACAGCCTGCAACTCTGCGCTGGGCCAATGCGCCTGATAAACCGCCAACGGCGCAGCGGTAACGCGCGCACCGCCGGGGTGAACGCTCCAGCCCGCAATACCGCGTGGCCGCTGCACGGGCGCCACCAGGCGCATTTCGCGGGCGGTTTCAATGCGCAACTCGCAGGCATCGTCAAAACGCGACAACCTTACCGGTAAATCAGGCAGGTGCAGTGTGCGCCACCGGCTGCTTTTACCCACCTGCGCGCGCGCGCCACCCGCGTCCAGCAGCAGTGCATCGCCCAGCGCACTTTGCCTGGCGGCGGCAGGCGTGGATTGCAGCACCACGCTGCCACGGGCGGCATCCACCACGATCCAGCACGGCACGGGATCGCGCACCTCGCGCTCTTTACGCCAAGCCGACAACATCACCGGGGTTACCCAAGCGGGCACTGCGGGTGGTTTTCCGATGTCGTCGTCACGGCGCACTTGCGCCTTGACCAGCGGCGCAAGCAGGTTGCCGTGTTTTTGCACCATGCTTGCATCGGCACGCATGTAAATGTCCTGCGCGACATGCCGCCAGCGCGCAGTATACTCGTCACTGGTGTCCTGGCTCAGCGTTGCGGCGAGGTGCTCGAAGAACTTTTCTGCGTCACGAATCTGCTGTTGTATATCGGGCGAGCTATTCACGGCCTCGGTGCTGGCGTAGCTTTCCCACAACAGCGTTTCCTCGTGGTTTAGCACCGCACGCAGGTGGGCATGGTGATTGCTACGCAGTTGATTCAATGCAATGTGCAGGTGCGCCTGCAATGAGCCAAAGCGTTGCAGGTGCGCTTCACGCGCGGCGGGGCGTATGCT
>CAMBGJ010000282.1 GCA_945865805.1 Bordetella parapertussis | reverse complement strand
AGGTGCGTCCGCTGTGGCATAAAAGGCGGGAAATACCCGTAAAAGGAGCGAGTTTCGAGCGAAATCTTGCCAAAAACCAACATAACATGACGCAAGCATCACGAATTTGGCGGCCCTGCTTTTGCAAACCAATTATTAGAGGTCCCCATGAGCAAAAAAACAGCGGGGCGCTATGTTGCCGCCCCGCTATTTCTTTGCTGCCGCCGCCTGTGCCGCTTACTGGATGGTGATGCGCTTGGCCGCAGCGGTCGCTTTTTTCGGCAGCGTCAGCTCAAGTACGCCGTCTGCATAACGGGCGGCTATGGCGTCTTCGTCCACCGCCACATCCAGTGCGAACGCACGGTGGTACTTACCGCTGTAGCGCTCAGTGCGCAGTACACGCTCACCTTCTTTGGCTTCTTTCTCTGCGCGGGTTTCCGCACTGATCGTGACCTGATCGCCGTCGATGGCAATCTGGATGTCTTCTTTTTTCACGCCGGGCAGTTCCGCGTGCACGGTGTACGCCTTGTCGCTTTCGGTGATATCCGCGCGAAAGCGCACGGCGGTTGCGTTGGTGTCATGCGTGGCCGGACGCACGAAAAAGCCGCGCAGCAAGTGATCGAATGCATCGTCGAAGGGGGAAAAACGCGCTACGTTTAACATAGTGTCATCTCCTGATGGTTGAGGCGCTGGTTTGTAATCGCGCCGATGATTCGAAGATGGGTGCCGCACATTTGATTTCAAGAGCGGGGTGTGATGTAATTCACGCCATTTCACAGAATCACCGCAAGCTATTGTTTTTAAATAACTATTTAAAAACAACCCTTGCGTCACAAATTCAACATGGCTGCCACTGCCAGTCTCGATGCCTCGGCCGTCCAACAGCACCGCACCTATTTGCTGCGCTATGCATCGCTGCAATTGCGCGATGCCGGCGCAGCGGAAGACGCGGTGCAAGACACACTGGTAGCCGCGATCGAAGGCGCGGATCGCTTTTCCGGCCAGTCATCGGTGAAGACCTGGCTCACCGGCATCCTCAAGCACAAGATCATCGACCATGTGCGGCGCCAGTCGCGCGAGCAACCGTTGATCTCGGGTGACGGCGACGCCAGCGAAAGCGACATCGCCGACGCGCTGTTTCTCGAAGATGGCCACTGGCGTCAGCCGCCTTCGAATTGGGGTAATCCCGACAAAGCGCTGGAAAACAAAGCGTTTATGGCCGTCTTCGAGGAGTGCGCCAGGAACATCCCGGCTAAAACCGCCCGCGCCTTCATGATGCGCGAAGTCATGGATTGCGACACCCGCGAGATCTGTAAGGAACTGGATGTTTCAACGACCAATTGTTGGGTCATGCTGCACCGCGCGCGCCTGAGCCTGCGCGAGTGCCTTGAAATGAAATGGTTCGGGCAAAAATAATGGCCATGCACCGATCGAGCCGCCGCCAGAACGCCACTGAATCGTGAAAAAAATCACCTGCAAGGATGTTTCCATGCTGCTTTCGCGTCAGCACGAAACGCCGCTCAGCATCAGTGAAAAATTGTGGCTGCAGCTACACTTGTGCATCTGCACCGGCTGCCGTAATTTTCAGAACAATACCCGCCTGATGCGCGCCGCCATGAAGCGCTATCTCGAGCAGGACAAAACCGCTTAATTTTTGCATCGGCATGCCGCACATGGCACGCACCGCGCGACGTATAATTGTGGTGTGTTGAAACGAATCATTTTTATTTTGTTAATGTTATGCGGCGTGCTGGGCATGCCGGGGGTGCGCGCGCAGAATGCGCCCGCCTCGGAGATTGCCGCCCGCTCGTGGGTGCTGCTCGATACGCAAAGCGGGCAGCTCATCACGGGTTACAAACACGACGAGCGCTTTGAACCCGCCTCGTTGACCAAGCTGATGACCGCGTATCTGGTGTTCGACGCGCTCAAGCAGAAAAAAATCAAGCCCGAGCAAGTGGTGCCGGTGTCCGACAAGGCGCGCCGCGCCATTGGATCGCGCATGTTCATCCAGGTCGATATACCGGTGACGGTGAATGAGCTGATTCGCGGCATGATTATTCAGTCGGGCAACGATGCCACGATTGCATTGGCCGAGGTGATTTCCGGCACCGAAGAGGCCTTCGTGGCGCGCATGAATCAGGAAGCCAAGCGCCTGGGGATGCCCAATACGCAGTTCGCCAACGCGACTGGACTGCCTGCGCCGCGCCATGTGTCGACGGCACGCGATCTGGCGCAACTGACCGCGACGCTGATCCGCGAATACCCCGAGCACTATCCGCTCTACGCGCAAAAAGAATACACGTATAACGACATCACCCAGCCCAATCGCAACCGGCTGCTGTGGCGCGACCCCACGGTGGATGGCGTAAAGACCGGTCACACCGAGGCCGCAGGCTACTGCCTGATCAGTTCCGCCAAGCGTGGCGAACGGCGCTTGATCAGCGTGGTGCTGGGCACCAATTCTGACGCGGCGCGCGCCGCCGAAAGCCAGAAATTACTGAATTACGGTTACCAGAATTTCGACACCGTGCGTCTGTATGAGCCGCAGCAGGCGGCCACCGCGCCCCGCGTTTGGAAAGGCACACTGAACAACGTCAAGATTGGCTTCCCCGCCGGGCTGTTTGTGACGGTACCCAAGGGTCAGGCCGCCAACCTCAAGGCCAAGATCGAAAGTCAGCAACCGCTGCTCGCCCCGCTGCGCGCCGGGCAATCTGTGGCCACCTTGAAGCTGGAGTTAAACGGTAAGCCCTATCACACGCTGCCGGTGGTGGCACTGGAGGACGTGCCAGTGGCCGGCATCATCGGACGCAGCTGGGACGCCCTGCGGCTGTCGTTGCAATAATATCAATAAAATCAATGAGTTAAATGCGAGGCCTGTATGACTGACCTGGTTTACCTGAACGGCGCGTTCATGCCGCTTGAAGAAGCACGCATACCGGTGCTCGACCGCGGTTTTATTTTTGGCGATGGCGTTTATGAAGTGGTGCCTGCCTATTCACGCACGCCGTTTCGCATGGCTGAACATCTGCGTCGCCTGCAACACAGTCTGGATGGCATACGGCTCGCCAATCCGATGTCCGACGCCGCGTGGATGGATCTCATGAAAGAATTGATCGCCAAAAATGACGGCAAGGATCAATCCATTTATTTACAGGTGACGCGCGGCGTGGCCAAACGCGATCATGCCTTCCCCAAGGACATGAAGCAGACGGTGTTCATGATGTCGAGCCCGCTCACCACGCCGCCGCAGGCGCAGATTGACAACGGGGTATCCGCTGTCACGGCGTCGGACTTCCGCTGGCTGAAGTGCGATGTGAAATCCGTATCGCTGCTGGGCAATTGCCTGTTGCGGCAGATGGCGGCCGACGCGGGCGCGGTCGAGACGATCTTGTTTCGCGACGGCAAGCTCACTGAAGCCTCGGCGAGCAATGTGTTCGTGGTGAAAAACGGCGTGCTGCTGGCGCCGCCGAAAAACCACCTGGTGCTGCCGGGCATCACCTACGACGTGGTGCTTGAAATCGCCCACGCGCGAGAGTTTGAAGTCGAGGTGCGTGAAATCTCCGAGGCCGAAACGCGCGCCGCCGATGAAATCTGGGTCACCTCGTCCACCAAGGAAGTGCTGGCCATTACCACGCTGGACGGCAAACCCGTCGGTGACGGCGCGCCCGGCATGCTGTTCAAGCGCATGCACGCGCTGTATCAGGAATTCAAACGCGAAGTCATGCGCAAGCCTGCGTAGCGCTTGTTATATGGCAAGCCTGCATAGCGCTCGTGACAGTCACCCGCCCCCATGACCGAAGAAAGTCTGCTGCAATTTCCGTGTGAATTTCCGCTGAAAATTATCGGCTATCAGCGCGTGGGCTACGCGCAATCGATACTCGCCGTTGTTCAGCAGCATGCGCCCGATTACGACGGCGCCGGTATGGAGATGCGCCCCAGCAGCAAGGGCAAGTACTTAAGCCTCACCTGCACCATCCGCGCCACCTCGCGCGTGCAACTCGACGCCTTATATCAGGCGTTATGCGACCACCCGATGGTGGTCAAGGTGCTTTGAACGGCCTCAGAAGGTTGCCATGCAACGGGCCGCAGTGACGCTGTGACTCAGGCCTTTTTCGCAGTCTTTTTTGCCTTGGCCGTGGCGGCAGCGGCCTTCACCACTGTCTTGCCCGCAGGCCGCGAAATACCGTGTGAACTCTTGAACCGTTTGCCCTTTGCCGTACGCTTGTCGCCTCTGCCCATGCTGTAACTCCCTGAAGAAAAGGGTGGATTCTACCCCGCCACGAGCACGAGCGTACTCCGGGCGTAACGACGGGCACGCCAGCCGGCACAAACCGTGGTGTACGCGGCGTTCAGCGCGGACGATAAATCGTCTTGAACTCCAACGGAAACATCGCCGGGATATCCGACTTCGGGCTGCGCACGTAGTCGGGAAACTCGCCGCACTGCTGAAGCAGTTTTTCCCTGTTGGCGAGCAGCAGCTTTTTGTTGTCCTCGCGCAACTGCAAAACCTCGGCCTGATACTTGCCGTAGTTCCGGGAATAATCCGCCTGATCTTTCGACGCGCGCTTCACCAACGCGGCAAAGCGGTTGTCGAAATCATCGATGATGCGCTCATGGCGATTGAACCAATCCTTGTACGCACCGAAAATTTCTTCGCGCCTGCCGGGCAGTGTCATGCAGGCGTCGCGCAAGGCCACCACGCGCTGATACTCGTTATACATCGTCGCCAGATCGGCGGTATAGGAGCGGCTTTCCGCCGCCTGTGCCGCACTGCAAGCGAGCGACAACAGGCTGGCGGTGATAAATCCTGAAAGTTTCATAACGTTCCGAAAAGTGCAATGACCGGGCAAGGCGGCATTGTGCTACCGTTCCGCCCCAGGAACAACTGGGACAATATTTGCCGCAATGAATTCCCCTGATTTTGCGCCCGCCCCGGTGATACGTCGCCTGGGCGTTACCGCCTACGAACCCACGTGGCGCGCCATGCAGCAATTCACCGCCGCGCGCACGGCTGCCACGCAGGACGAAATCTGGCTCACGCAGCACACGCCGGTCTACACCCTGGGCCTGGCGGGCAAACCCGAGCACCTGCTGCGGGTAGACACGGGCATCCCCCTGATCAAAACCGATCGCGGCGGACAAATCACCTATCACGGCCCCGGCCAGCTGGTGGCCTATGTGCTGCTCGATATCAAACGGCGCGGCGTGGGCGTGCGCACGCTGGTGCGTAAGCTCGAATCTGCCGTGATAAACTTGCTCGCCACTTACGACATCACCGCACATTACCGCGCCGATGCACCCGGCGTGTATGTCATGGCGAACAACACCGAAGCCAAGATCGCCGCGCTCGGCCTGCGTATCAAAAACGGCTGTTGCTACCACGGACTCTCGCTCAACATCGACATGAATCTCGCCTCGTTTACCCACATCAACCCTTGCGGCTACGCCGGGCTGGCGGTCACGCAGCTACGCGATCTGGGCGTGGGTGATCCGCTTGAAACCGTGGGCGAAAAGCTGACGCGGCACCTGCTGGACGTGCTGCCATGAGTGAAGCAGGCACAAAACAAAAGGGCGAGGCCAAAACCGCACGCATCCCGATCAAGATCGTGCCGGTGGCCGCAGGGCAGGCGCTGAAAAAGCCCGACTGGATCCGCGTACGCCTCACCGACAGCCCGCGCTTTCGCGAGATCAAACAGATATTGCGCGAGCAAAAGCTGCACACCGTATGCGAAGAAGCGAGCTGCCCCAATATCGGCGAATGCTTCGGCAAAGGCACAGCCACCTTCATGATTCTCGGCGACCTGTGCACGCGCCGCTGCCCGTTCTGCGACGTGGGCCACGGCAAGCCACTGCCACCGGATGCCGACGAGCCCGTGCATCTGGCCGACACCATCGCCGCGTTGAAACTGAAATACGTGGTGATCACCAGCGTCGATCGCGACGATCTGCGCGATGGCGGTGCCGCACACTTCAAGGCGTGCATCCGCGAAGTGCGCGCCCGTTCGCCGCAAACCCGCATCGAAGTGCTGGTGCCAGATTTTCGCGGCCGCCTCGACATTGCGCTCGACATTCTCGGCGAATGCCCGCCCGACGTGATGAACCACAATCTCGAAACCGTGCCACGCTTATACAAGCAGGTTCGCCCTGGCGCCGATTACAATAACTCTTTGTTTTTATTAAAGAAATTTAAAGAACGCTTTCCGCACCTGCCAGCCAAATCCGGTCTCATGGTGGGCCTCGGCGAAACCGACGAAGAAATTCTGGCCGTGATGCGCGACTTGCGAGCACACCACGTCGATATGCTCACCATCGGCCAGTATTTGCAACCCAGCGCGCATCACTTACCCGTGCTGCGTTTTGTCGAACCGGCGGTGTTTGATAGGTACGCGGCAAAAGCGGCCGAGATGGGCTTTATCCACGCGGCGAGTGGGCCGCTGGTGCGCTCCAGCTATCACGCGGATCAGCAGGCGCATGAGGCGGGGGTGGCTTAGTTTTTGATAGGTCGGAATGTAGCGAAAATCGCACTTTCAATCATCACAGCCCGCAAAGAGCGTGACGCCTCGGCGTCACGCTTTACCCCTCGGCAAGCAACTTGTTCAGCAGCACATGCAACTGTTTAAAATCCGGCTCCCCCACCGCGCGGTAAACAATATCCCCGCGCTTGTCGATCACAAACATCGTCGGCGTCAGCGTTAAATCGCCAAACGCCCTGGCGAGTTCGCCCACGGGATCGAACGCCACTTTGAACGGCAGCGTATTTTTTTCGGCGTACCCCACCACGCGGATCGGCGGGTCGTGCCACATCGCCACCGCCACGGTCTCAAACCCGCGCGCTTGAAATTTTTTGTGCGTCTCCACCAGTTGCGGCATTTCGCGGATGCACACCGGACAGTCCGTCGCCCAGAAGTTCACCAGCACCACCTTGCCGCGTAGCACCAACAGCGGGATGATTTCGCCCTTGATTGTCAAGAACGTTACGGCGGGTGCGGTTTTTTTCTCGAATACAG
>CAMBGJ010000281.1 GCA_945865805.1 Bordetella parapertussis | reverse complement strand
ACACTCACGATGACAGACGTGCAAAACGGCCTAATGAATAATCTCGGATTAAGGTTCTTATCGTTACGCTGAGCAGTTGCGATAATTTTAATTTCGAATGTCATTCGCCGATAAATCGTGGCGCACGCTTCTCCGCAAACGCCGCCAGCCCTTCGGCGTAATCCTTCGACGCCAGCACCTGCAACAGGCTTTCGCGTTCGCGCTGGATGCCGGTTTCCAGCGGTAATTCCGCGCCGTCGTAGACCAGCCGTTTGATTGCGCGTAAGCCCAGCGGTGAGCGCGAGGCGATCACGCTGGCCAGCGATTGTGCTTTGGCATCGAGTTGATCCGCGGGCACCGCCCAGTTGACCAGACCAATCTCGGCGGCGCGCGTGCCGCTTATCGGCTCGCCGGTCATCATCAGTTCGAGTGCGTGTGCTGTGCCGATGAAGCGCGGCAGGCGTTGCGTGCCGCCCGCGCCGGGGATTACGCCGATGCGGGTTTCGGTAAGGCCGATGGTGGCGTCGGCGGCCATCACGCGCATGTCGCAGATCATCGCCAGTTCGCAACCGCCCCCGAGTGCCAGACCATTGATCACCGCGATGGTCGGCACCGGGGCATTCGCCAGCGCGTTGAGGAACACATTGATCGCCGTGTTGTGCGCGGCGCGTTGCGCTGCATTCATGTCGCGGCGTTCTTTCAGATCGGCGCCCGCGCAAAACGATTTGCCGGTGCCGCGCACGAGGATCACGCGCGCTTTCGACGTCAATGCGCTTTCCACAGCTGAGAGCAGGCGGTGACTCATCTCGTGGCCCAGCGCGTTCATGCGTTGCGGGCGATTCAAGCGCAGTTGCACCACGCCATCGGCGATGGGTTCGAGCAGCACATCATCTGGTTCGTTACTCATGCCAGCAACCTCATCAAGGGTTCAATATTGTCGAGCTTGTCGAGCCGATCGACGGCATCGACGATTTGCATGGCCTGTGGCTTGGCCAACGGATTCGCCGCTGCCGCCGCGCAATCGACAAATTTGCCGATGCGCTGATCGGCGCTCATCGGGTTATCGGGGTGGCCCAACGCCACGTCGCAGCGCGCCTCCAACGTGCGCCCGTCGGTCAGGGTGATCGCCACGCGGCTCGATTCAAAGGTGTGGCCGTCGAGCGTCGCTTCGTATTGCCATTGCACCTTCGGCATGGCGTGGGTTATTACGTCATCGGCCAGCGAGGTGTCGTGATACAGCGCCAGCGGTATGCCGCGATGGCGTATCGCGGCGGCCACGGCAAAATGCATATTACCCGCGAGGTCGATGTGATTTTCCGGCACGCTGCCCAGCGCCACCGAGCGGCAACGGTCTACGTTGATGTGCCCCAGGCCGAGCATCACTTGCTTGATGTCATCGAAGGCGAGATTATTTTTATTCACCAGTTCCATTACCGCCGTCAGCGCCGTGTGCAGATGGCGTATGCAGGGCCACGGCTTGAGCGATATGCGTTCGGTTTCGTAACGCTGGCCGAGGCCATCCAGCAACGCGGCCCTTTCGTAATCACCGCGAAAAAACGCCTGATAGAAGCCATAAGGCCCATCAAACACTTCGCCGTCGCCGCGTATGCCGTTCACCGCCAGTTCCGCTGCCAGCACGCCGTTGCGATACGCGAGCCCATCGCGGATCGAACGCACGCTGGAGCCTTTGTGATGCAGGCTCGCCCAGGTGCCGCTGACCTGCGGCAGCGTGAGGCCCAGCGCGTGTACATGCTGAGCTGCCGTGGCATTCATGATTTTTGCCGCCGCCGCCGTCGCGCCAAAAATGCCGATCACCGGCGCGCGAAACCACGGGTGATCCCACATGCGGCCGCTTGCGGCAAGACCAACGCGGCTGGACAAATCATTGGCCAGCGCCACCGCTGTGATGATCGCTTTGCCGCCCGTGCCGCCCAATTGCTCCGCCAGCGCCAACGCGGGCATCAGGCTTGCCGACGAGGGATGCATCACCGCCACGTCGTGCGTGTCGTCAAAATCAAACTGGTGTATTGCCGCACCATTGCCGAGCACCGCGCTGGCGGCGGGCAGCTTTACGCCGCCCTTGACACCACTTCCGATCAGCGTACTGCTGGCGCTTCCACCCCATGCCGTGGCGACTTTACGGATGGCCACCACGTCGTCGCACGGCGTGCCTGCGAGCACGCAACCCAGCGTGTCGAGTATGGATGCCTTGGCCGCCGTTACCACGCTGGCGGGCAAATCCTCGAAACGCGTACGCGCGAGGTGGGCGGCGATGGCCAGCGAAGCATCAGGCTCATCGCGGTTTTGGGATTGAACGTGATGCAGATGGCCCTGGCTCATGATGTTGTCCGATGCAAACTCGTTAGTCGGCGCGCGCGCCTGAAATCTTTACCACCTTCGCCCACTTGCCGACCTCGGCACGCATGAAGGCGGCGAAGTCGTCCGGCGACGATGTCATCGGATACGCACCGATTTCATTCAGTGCGGGCGTGATCGCCTTCACCGCCTGCGCGATCTGGGTGTTGAGCCGCGTGACGATATCGCGCGGCGTGCCGGCCGGTGCGAGCACGCCGTTCCACACGCTGGCTTCGTAATTGGGCACACCCGCTTCGATCATCGTTGGTAACGCCGGTAATTCAGCGACACGCTGGCGCGTGGCAGTGGCCAGCGCGCGCAGGCGTCCTGCCTTGGCGTGCGATTTCACCTGCTCGGCGTTGAAGATGAAAAGCACTTGCACATGACCGCCGAGAAAATCCGAGGTGGCCGGCCCCGCGCCCTTGTAAGGCACGTGAACCAGAGTGATGCCGGCGGTGGATTTGAACAACTCCATCGCCAGATGCGAAGCGCTGCCGCTGCCCGACGAGGCGTAGCTCAAATCACCGGGGCGCGCCTTCGCCAGCGCGACGAGTTCCTTGACGGTTTTTACCGGTAGCGACGCGTGCACGGTGAGAAAACTCGGGATGTCCGCCACCGGCGCCACCGCGACGAAATCTTTTTGTAGATCGAATGGCAAGGTGTTGAACAGACTCACGTTCACTGTCAACGTGCTGGTGGCGTAGAGCAGCGTCAGGCCATCAGCGGGTGCGCGCGCCACGGTTTGCGCGGCGATGTTCGACGACGCGCCCGCGCGATTTTCCACCACGAACGGTTGCCCCAGGTTGTCAGTGAGCTTGCGCGACAAAATGCGCGCCACCACATCCGTGCTGCCGCCCGGCGCGAAGCCCACCACCATACGCACCGGCTTGGCGGGGCTACCTTGGGCTTGCGCGTGGGCGCAGGCCACCATCAGCGCGACGGCGGTGATGGATCGTAAGTATTTGTTTTTATTCATTATTTTTCCAGACGCCGCGCACAAGCTACTGCACCATCCCCAACTCGCTCAGCACGTCTTTCAATATGCCGTGCTGGCGCCGCAACTCTTTGCCCATGTCGGCGCTGTTCATGTAATTTTCCACCCACTGGTTTTTCTCGACAGCCTGTTTCCAGTCGTCCGACTTCACCATGCGCGCAAACAAGCCATCCCAATAACGCACCTGCTCGGCCGACAAACCGCGCGGGCCGATAAAGCCGCGCGGTACGTCGAATACCGCGTCGATGCCTTGTTCCTTGAAGGTGGGCACCTGCGCGGCAGCGCCTTTCAAGCGCGTATGGGAGGCGATGCCGATGATGCGCACCTTGCCCGCCTGCACCAGAGGCATCACAGTGGCGGGCGTGGCGGCCATCACATCGACGTGTCCGCCGGCAGCGGCCGTCGCGCCTTCGCTCGAGGCATTGAACACCACGATCTTGAGTTTTTTAATGTCGGCCTGCACTGTGCGCGCCACCAGCGCGGCGGTGATATGAAACGCATTGCCGCGCGCGGCAGATAGGGCAATGCTCACCGATTCCGGGTCGGCCTTGAGTTTTGCCGTGAGATCGCGCGCGCTCTTGATCGGTGAGTTGGCGGCGACCACGAACGCGATCGGCTCCGAAATCAGGTTCACGATCGGCGTGAACTCAAAATAATTCAGCTTGATCTGCCCTTGTATAAACGCTGTCAGTGGCGTGCTGGTCTGCACCATCAGCTTGTGCGCATCACCGTTGTGCTGGCCCAGATAATTCATCGCAATGGCGTAATTGCCGCCGGGCTTGTTGCTGGTGTTGATCGCCTGCTCCACCATTTTGTTCGACTGAAAAATGTGCTGCACCGTGCGCGCGGATGCATCGACACCGCTGCCGGGGCCGGTGGGTACAATGATTTCGATGACTTTTTCGGGCTTCCAGTCGGCGGCATGGGCTACGTTCAGGCCAAGAGCCAACAGCGTAGCCGCACGCAACAGGGTTTGAAAAATCGTAAGCAAGCGAGACTCCTATGGATCGGGATGAGCAGTTTACATGGCCGATGCAAGTGGCGTCCTTGCGTGTCCACTTTATGGTGGGAACGGGGTATGATGCCGCAGTTTTTGGCTTGGCGACAGTCAAGCCAAACCAACACTGTCATTCCCGCGCAGGCGGAAATCCATACGGGGTCTCATGTGCAACAGCGTTATGGATTCCCGCTTGCGCGGGAATGACAAGGGGGATAATTTTCGTTTCTGCCTTATTTCGATGGAGTGCGACATGCGTTTGAACAAGTTCACGTTGGGTCTTCTGATGGCGATATCAACAGCCGCAGCGACTGGCAACACCGTTGCCGCCGATTACCCCGCCCGCTCGATCCGCTGGATCGTGCCCTACGTGCCGGCGGGCACCACCGACATCCTCGCGCGCATCATGGGCCAGCGCGTCGGCGAACGCATGGGGCAAACCATCATCGTCGACAACCGCCCCGGTGCGGGCAATAACATCGGCACGGAAATCGCCACCAAGGCCGCACCCGACGGCTACACCTGGTTTCTAACGAACCCGGCCAATGCCATCAATGCTACGCTCTACAGCAATCTTAATTTCAACTTCCTGCAGGACATGGCGCCGGTGGCGGGGCTGATTCGCGTGCCCAACGTGATGTCGGTGACGAGGAATCTGCCGGTGAAATCCGTGCAGGAATTTATCAATTACGGCAAGGCCAATGTCGGCAAGCTGAACTTCTGCTCCGGCGGCGCGGGCACGTCGGTGCATCTGTCCGGCGAGTTGTTCAAGGCGATGACCGGCATCAGCATGGTGCACGTGCCGTACAAAGGTTCGGCCCCCTGCCTCATCGACATCATCGCCGGCCAGAACCACGTGATCTTCGACAACATGCCCGGCGTCATCGGCTACGTGCGCAACGGCGACGTGCGTGCCATCGCCGTCACCACTGCCAAGCGTTCCGCGCAACTGCCTGATGTACCCACCGTGGCGGAAACCGTGCCCGGCTTCGAAGCCAGCGCCTGGTTCGGCTTGGCTGTGCCCAAAGGCACGCCCGTTGCCATCATTACGCGCATCAACCGCGAAGTGAACGAAGTGTTGAAAGAACCGAAAATCATGCAGCGGCTGGCAGATTTAGGCGGCACTTCCATCGCCGGCACGCCGGCGGAATTCTGGGCGCTGCACACGATGGAGACCGAGAAGTGGGCCAAGGTGGTGAAGGCTTCTGGGGCAAAAATTCAATAAAAACAAATAGTTACACTAGGCAAATTGCGGTGGCTGCCATAAACCCCAACGTCACCGCCAATTAATCACGGAACACGCTAATTGCACTGTGTTACAAAATTTCCTAAGAAACTCCTTCCCCTTCAGGGGGAAGGCGGGGATGGGGGTGGGGTGGACGCAGCCGCCCCCCATCCCCACCCTAGCCCTCCCCTGGAAGGGGAGGGAATTTTCTTTGTAACACAGTGCAACTAAACACGCGGAAAATAATCCACGAGAAATTTTCCGTGTGTTCCGTGGTGAAGAGCCTTTTCACTTCGCCCGCAACCCCGCCTCACGGGCAATGCGCGTAAACAGCGCGATATCATTTTGCAGCGCTTTGTCGAATTCATCCGGTGTCAGGGTGTGAATGTTGAAATCCATGGTGCTCAAGCGCTCACGCAGTTCCGGCGCGTCGAGAGCACGCGTGACTTCCCTGTTGAGTTGATGGATGATGAGGCGTGGCGTCGCGGCTGGCGCATACAACGCATGCGAGCCATCGTTGCCCCAGCCGGGGAGTACTTCGGCTGAGGTGGGCACATCGGGCAGCGCCGCCGCGCGCTTTTGCGAGGTGATGGCAAGCGGCAGTAGTTGGCCGTTTTTGATCAGGCTCATCGCAGCGCCGATGCCGCTTACGCCAAATTGTACGCGGCCGGCGGCGATTTCGATCAGGAACTCCGGCTGGCCCTTGAAGCCCACGTGCCTGGCCTGAATGCCAGCCACCAGACGAAAGCGTTCGCCGTTCATGTGCGTCGAGCTGCCGGCGGCGGACGCGCCGAATAAAATTTTGCCGGGACGCGCCTGGGCGTACGCAATGAGTTCTTTCACCGACTTTACGCCCAGGCCGGGGTACACCAGCAACGCCGCCGTGTTGTAGCCGATTTGCGCCACGCCGCGTAAATCCTTGAGCGCATCGTACGGCAGGTTGTCACGCGTGGCGGCCAACACGGCATAGCCCGGCCCCATCGCCATCAGGGTATAGCCGTCAGGGGTCGCTTTCACCACTTGCATGATGCCAAGTATCCCCGACGCGCCCGGCCGGTTTTCAACCACCACCGGCTGCCTGAAACTATCCGTGAGCTTGGGGCCGATGAGCCGCGCGAGTATGTCTTGCGTGCTGCCCGGTGTGGAGGGGATGATGATGCGGATCGGCCGGCTGGGAAAGTTTTGCTGCGCCTGCAGCGGCACCGCCAAGCCGAGCATTGCCGCCAACAGACCGATTTGATGGGATCGCATTTTTCTCCTCCGCGCCGCAACCTTACCAGCATCAGTATAAAGCGGTTAAAGACATCGTGATCGTGGTGGTGGGCGGCGGTGGCAAGCACAGCCTGCCGGTGCAAACGTGGCTGGCATCGGAGAATGTGACGGCGCCGATAGTGCGCAAGGATGGGGTGCCTTGGCAGATGATTATGTAAGCATTTGTTTTTATTCTATATTTTTACACCTCGCCGGGCTTCTCGCGC
>CAMBGJ010000280.1 GCA_945865805.1 Bordetella parapertussis | reverse complement strand
CGGTGCCGGTGCCAGCGCCGCCAGAGCTTGAAATCGTCAGCTACAAACGCGCCAAGTCGAACGGGCGCCCGCGTCTGCCCAAGGACTTGCCGCGCCAGCGCATCGACTACGACTTGAGCGAGGCCGAGAAGGCCGAATTTGACACGGTCGCGCAAATCGGCGAAGAAGTTTCGGAAACCCTCGAATACACCCCGCCGGTGCTGACCGTGATCGAACACGCGCGCGCCAAGTACCGCTGCGAGAAAGATGGCGATTCGACTATCCGCACGGCGGCAGCCGAACCCTCGCCGCTACCGAAGTCAAATGCCGGTGCAGGTCTGTTGGCCCATGTGCTGGTATCCAAGTACCAGGATCATCTGCCGCTCAACCGCCAGGAGCGCATGTTCGGGCGCCACAGCGTGACCCTCTCGAAGACCACCTTGTGCGACTGGACGCTGGGGGCGGCCGAACTGCTCGAGCGTCTGATCGCGCCCCTGACGGCCCATGTGCTCGCCGCTGCGGTCGTCGGGGCCGACGACACCACCTTGCAATTGGCACAGTCCGGGGCCGGGGCAGGGGCAGGCGCGGCAGGACCCGCACTGCGCGGCTGTGGGCTTACCACTGCGGCGGGTTCAAGCTTGATCCGGGGGGCGGCTGGGCCGCGCATGCGCCCGCAGTGATGTTCGACTTCACCGAGTCACGCGAGGGTCTGCACCCGCTGCGCGTTCTGGGCGGCTACGCGGGCTATCTTCAGGCCGATGCCTACGCCGGGTTTGATGCCTTGTTCCGCGCTGGCCGGATCGTTGAGGTGGCGTGCTGGGCGCATGCCCGGCGCAAGTTCTTTGAGGTGGCCAAATCGCAGTCGACGCCGGGTCTGGCGCATGAGGCTGGCGTCTATCCTGCTGACCGGCGCGCGCGATAGCGCGGTCGCGTCATTGAAGCTCAAGCATGTTGATCTGGTGGGCGGCTGCGTGCGGCAGGATGCACGCGAGGTGAAAACGAAATTCAGCAAGACGTTTACGACCTACTTCTTTCCCGTGGGGGGCGAGGCGCGTGCCATTGTAGAGGCGTGGGTGCGGTATCTGCGGGAGGTGAAGCTATGGGGTAATGATGATCCGCTGTTTCCGGCGACGCGCGTTGCGTACGGGGCTGCGCTGCGGCAATTTGAGGTGGCGGGGCTGGATCGCAAGCACTGGAGTAACGCCACGCCCATACGCAAGATTTTTCGTGAAGCCTTCGAGCGTGCCGGACTTCCGTATTTCAATCCGCACAGTGTTCGCAACACGCTGGTGCAACTGAGCGAGAAGCTGTGCAAGTCGCCGGAAGACTTCAAGGCATGGAGCCAAAATCTTCGGCACGACCAAGTGCTGACGACGTTCTTGTGCTATGGGCAGGTGGGCGCTGTGCGGCAGGCGGAAATTATGCGAGGATTGGGCAAGGCAGGCCAGATTGAAATGCCCGATGCGGAATTTGAGGCGAAGGTGTTACGGGTATTTCGCAATCGGTGCGATACCATCGCGACATAGGCGTAACGAGGGGTAGCGTTGGCACCTTGGGGGCATCTTTGGGGGCATCTGTAAATTCCCTAACTAAAAATATGTTAATAAACAAATGCTTATTGCTCCAGTTCGATTGTCCTCGTCCCACCAAATAAAAAAGCCACCGCTGCGGTGGTGTTTTTATTGGGCAGCACTCAAATGGTGATACAACGTGATGACTTACGACATGGCATGGTTGCGTGACCGCTTCGCGGGCACCTGGGCGCAGGCGACCGAGGCGATTTATTGTGATCCCGAGGAAGCGCTGCCCGCCGCCGGCAAACAACGGCCCGCGTCGGTGCTGGTGCCGGTGATCCTGCGTGACGACCCCACGGTGCTGTTCACGGTGCGCGCCAGCCATTTGCGCAATGGCGCCGGGCAGATCAGTTTCCCCGGCGGGCGCGCCGAAGCCACCGACCCCTCGCCCGAGCATACCGCGCTACGCGAAACCTTCGAGGAAATCGGCCTGCCCGCCGGGCAAGTTGAAGTCATCGGGCGGTTGGGGCACTACGTCAGCCGCAACGGCCACGGCATCTCGCCGGTGGTGGGGGTGGTGCAGCCGCCGCTAACTCTGCGGCAGAACGCCGATGAAGTCGCTGAAATATTCGAAGTGCCGCTGACCTTTTTGCTTGACCCGGCCAACCATCTGCGCCACACGCAGCAATCCTACGGGCGGCTGCGTTCGTACTTTGCGATTCAATATCAGGATTATTATATTCGTGGGGTGACGGCGGGGCTGCTGGTTAATTTTCACCGGCATGTGATGGGATCGTTGGACAAGCAATCCAGTGCGGTCGGGGGTTCAACCCGGAAATAGGCGGCATGGCGATAACGTTGAATGCATGGGCCGCCCATTTCAATCAAGCCATCGCTCGAGTTCCAATAAGTTTTTCACAACAGCCGGCACGTCATCACCCACCCACACCGCATCACCCCGATTCATCCACACCACCTGCAAGCCGGCGGCACGCGCGCCGCGCACATCCAGCTCGATATCGTCACCCACGTGCAACACCGCTTCCGGCGCACAGGCGAGTTCATGGCAGGCGATATGAAACAGCGCCGCGTCGGGTTTGCTGACGGCGTGGGCGTGCGCGGAAATGTTGGCCTTGAAATAGTGGCCGATGCCGATGCGGCGCACGTCGGCGTTGCCGTTGGTGAGCGAGGCCAGTGCGTAACGTTGCGATAGACGCGTGAGGCTGTCGGTCACTTCAGGGTAGAGATCGACTTCGTTGCGCGCGGTCATGAAGACGTTGAGCGCCTGTTCAATACGCTCGGCGGCGGCCGCGGTCGCCACGCCTGCCTGTCCGAACGCCGCTTGCAGCGCCATGCGGCGGATGCGCAAAAAATCGTGATACAGATGCGGATTTTTACTGAAAATGCCGTAGCGCAATTCACGAAACTCCTCGATGCTCCAGTGCGCTGCGACTTCGGGCGCATGCGTCGCCAGCCAGTCGTGTGCGCGCTGCTCCGCACGTGCCAGCGTGGGTGCGGACGGCCACAGCGTGTCGTCCAGATCGAGGGTGATGGCGCGTATGCGTGGGGGGCGTGCCATGCGTTGCTTCACTCGGCCGCGGCCCCCGAAGCGTTGACCGCCTTGGGGTACGGCGCCGGATTCACCGCCGGATCGCCATTGCCTGCAGTGGTGCTAGTGCCGCCGATGGTGTGGCGTATGGATGTGCTCATGTGTCCCCTGGTAACGGCTTTCACGTTGCGCGGCGCTGGCCGCGTAAGGCATCGACATTACAGGGACGACGACCGATAGGCAACCCGATGCGACACGCATGCCGTGGCATGCGTGCCACTGGGCGGATTAATATTGCAGTTGTACGCCCAAGGTGAACATGTTGGTGTCCCTGACCGGCACCGCCAGACGGTTATCGCTGAACTTGGTGTACATCAGCGAAACTTTGGCGTTCGGCCCGCGGATGATGTAGTTCAGCCCCAGATCGGTGGCTTTGCTGGTGGTGTTGCTTACCGAGCGGTTGAACTTTTGATGGCGCAAGAAGGGCTGCAACTTTCCCCAGCCGATTTGCTGCGGAAAGAGCCACGCGGCGCCCAGCAAATAGGACTTGCCGTCAACTTGACCGCCGAGATTGTCGCCGGTGGGCAATACCGCCGGGCAGCCTACCGCGCCGGGTTCGCCGGAACCGCAATCCACCGCGCCGAGGTTGTACTTGTAGTAAGCGCCTTCCAGCGTGGGCACGCCGGACGCCAGCTTTTTCTCGAAAAGTACATCGGCGTTCCAGATGTTCAGGCTGCCCTTTCTGGTCGCGCTGCCTACGCCATCGGACTGCCTGGATGTGGCCAATCCGACGGTGAACAGGTCTTTGCCGCCGTACCAGCCGCCGGTGTAATGCGCGGGGGCGGGTTCCGCGTCAAGCAGATTGAGCGCCAGCCGTCCGGAGAACTGCAAGCGGTCCGAGCCACCCGAGAGAGCCGCGTTCTTGTTGTGTCCCTCGAATAGTCCCAGCGAGTACACCAGTTTTCCGCCGAACGGTTTGCCCCAGGCCATCACGCCGTTATCGCGACCCACCGCGAGATTGGGATAGTTTGAGGCAACACCGGGATAGGACCAAGGCAGCGCGAAAAACGGGCCGTACAGATTGGCACGATCGCTAGGCGGCAACATGCGTCCCATCCACAGATTAAATTCCGGCATGAATTCAAATTGCGCGATGGCATCCATCACGCGCACGTTATCGCCGCCGGCGGCGCCCGGGCCGCCAAAGCGTTCGGTGTTGAAGGTGACCTTGATGACCTTGCCGTATTGCCCGCTCATATAGAGGCGCACATTGTCGAGGTTAAAGTCGCTGGAGCGGGAAGTGCCGTTCGGCGCGCCGCGTTCGGTGCTGGTGTAGCTGGTTCTGAGGCCCACGCCCAGATTGACGCTGGCATCGTCGCTGATTTTGAGTTCGACGCCGGCGTACGCACTCTGCGCCGCCGCGAGCAGGGCGAGCGAGAGCACACTGTGCGCCACCTTGCCGCGCAGTGAATGGGTTGATCGGGATGACGGACGTCGTTGCTCCGCGTGTTTCATTTTTGCCCCTTAGGTTTTTTGCTGTGAGTAGGATTAAATTTATTGATCGATGCGTGTTATGCACCAAAGTAGGAAGAGCACCTTTCATGCCATGGGGCAAACAACACCGAGGGGCCAAATGTTTTATGTAATTTGCATTGCCACTTTCCGCGCCGTTGCGCCGGTTGGCGATGTGCCGCTAGTTTCAATGAACGGCCTACGAACGCCGTTTTAAAGCGGCGATGACCTCACGGGCTTAAAGACTCGCGGCGCGTGATGCACAGCCTGATGTGGTGCGCGGCAAATTCACCGGCGCTATTTTGGTGCGCTATTTGAGCGGCGCCTTGCTGCGCAACCATGGCCAATCTGTGTGCCGACGAAACATAAATTATCGTTATAAATCAGATAGAGAGGTATATTTAGTGATTTAGCTGAACGCGCTCGCCGCCGTGCTCTGGCATGCATCGAACCTGCGCGCGATGGCGCAAGCAACCCTCGCTCATGAGCAGCGGAGACGTGGCACGAGTCGTGCTTTAACCGGCTATGCACTCATTTACATCATCACAAATGACGCGAGTCTTCGACATTTCAACTCAAGGGGGTAGTTCGACATGATTTACCGTAGATCATTTATTAAGCGCATGTCTGCGCTGGCCGGCACGCTGGCAGTCGCCGCGGGGATCGGAATACACGCACCGGATGCCGCCGCACAAGCCAAAACCGTTAAGGTCGGCGTGCTGCATTCGCTCTCCGGCACCATGGCAATCAGCGAAACCGTGTTGAAAGATGTCGCGCTGATGGCGTTTGAAGAAATCAACGCCAAGGGCGGCGTGATGGGCATGAAGATCGAGCCGGTGGTGGTAGACCCGGCCTCCAACTGGCCGCTGTTTGCCGAGAAGGCGCGCCAACTCATTACGCAGGACAAAGTCGCCGTTACCTTCGGTTGCTGGACATCGGTGTCGCGTAAATCCGTGCTGCCGGTATTTGAGGAGTTGAACAGTCTGTTGTTTTACCCCGTGCAATACGAAGGCGAAGAAATTTCGCGCAATGTGTTCTACACCGGTGCAGCACCCAATCAACAGGCGATTCCGGCGGTCGAATATCTGATGAGCAAGGAAGGTGGTGCAGCCAAGCGCTGGGTGTTGCTGGGCACGGACTATGTGTATCCGCGCACCACCAACAAGATCCTGCGTGCATTCCTGAAATCGAAAGGCGTCGCCGATAAAGACATCGACGAAAAATACACGCCATTCAGCCACAGCGATTATCAAACCATCGTTTCCGATATCAAGAAATTCGCTGCTGGCGGCAAAACTGCGGTGATCTCCACCATCAACGGCGACTCCAACGTGCCGTTTTACAAAGAACTCGGCAACCAGGGCTTGAAGGCGACCGACGTGCCGGTGATCGCATTCTCGGTCGGCGAAGAAGAGCTGCGCGGCGTGGATACCAAGCCGCTGGTGGGGCACTTGGCGGCGTGGAATTACTTCATGTCGATCAAGTCGCCGGCCAATGATGATTTCACCAAAAAGTGGGCCGCGTATGCCAAGGCGAAAAACATTGCCGGTCACAAAGACAAACCGCTGACCAATGATCCGATGGAAGCCACTTACATCGGCATCTACATGTGGAAACAGGCGGTGGAAAAAGCCAAGTCGTTCGACGTGGACAAGGTGCGCGTGGCGATGGGTGGTCAAACCTTTACCGCGCCGTCGGGCATCACCTCCACCATGGATGCGAAAAACCACCATTTGCACAAAGCCGTGTTCATCGGTGAAATCAAAGCCGATGGCCAGTTCAACGTGGTGTGGAAAACCAAAGGCCCGGTGAAGGCGCAACCGTGGAGCCCGTTCATCCCCGGCAACGACAAAAAGAAAGACGAGCCGGCCTTGATGGCCGAGAAACCCGCAGCCAAGAAGAAGTAATTTTGTAGCACCGGCGGAGTGCAGACTCCGCCGTGCACAAAAAGGGGGCTTGATTCAGGCTCCCTTTTTATGCGCGGCAAACACTCAACAATCCCTATTTTGGTGCTGATAAGCGCCCTCATTGCGTGCCTGTCGCTTTTTATGCCCCGTGCCGTGGCGCTCGATCGTGTGGCGGTGGAGAAACTCGCGCTGGGTGAAGGCGAAGAACGCATCGAAGCAATCGCAGCGCTTATCACCGAAGGTGACCCACGCGCGGCCAATATACTGGAAGCGCTGGGCGCGGGCGAACTGCAAGTAGCCGGCAAGCGGGTGTTGATCGTCAAAGGCAACACGGCGGTAGACGCGATGACCGGCGAAAAGCTCGCCGCTCTGCCCGACGCGCGTGAAGACGTCGTGGCCAACAACCGTTTACGCAGCACCGCACAGGGGGCAGTGGCCACGTTGAATCTGATGTCACCCGCGCGTGCCACGCGTTTTTCGGCGGCCAAAGCGTTATCCGCCAACGCCGATGCCAGTGCATTGCCGCTGGTAAAAAAAGCGCTGGATAAGGAAAGCGACCCCGACATCCGCGCGCTGAT
>CAMBGJ010000279.1 GCA_945865805.1 Bordetella parapertussis | reverse complement strand
TTTTAATTGATTATTTTTAGATGCTTGATTTCCGCTGTTCCACCGTTGCCACCATTGGCTTCATCCAGCATGACGAAAATCTCGCCGCATTCTTTCGCAATGGCATCCGCAATGTCGTTGAGCATTTTCACGCCCTTGGCCGCGGTGGCGTGTTCCGGTGACCCGTACCATCCGGTTTCGGCGATGGTTTTGATATCACGCAACACCGGTTGATAGCTGCGCGTGCGGCGCAGTTTGTCCCACTTGCGGCCATGTGAATGGTCGGACGAATAATCGATGCGATCCAGATGCACGAGATCAGGCTGATAGGCGAGCACCGCCAGCGCTTCGATTTCGCCGCCGTGGGTGAGGCCGCCGCAGTCGTGGCCGTAGAGTTCGGCGGCGACATAACACGCCTGCACCACGATCACGCTCATGCCGACATCGCGGTGCAGCTTTTCCGAGGCGATGGCGAGCGAGGGGATATTGCCTTCGTGCCAATTTAAAATCATCAGCCGTTTGGCGCCGTGTTTGGCGGTCGATGCGCCGGTTTCAACGACGACGCTTTGGTAGGTTTCCGGCGACAGCGTGATGGTGCCTTCGAAGGGCATGTGCATGGGTGTTACACCCAGCGGGCCGCCAGGCAGCACCAGGCCGTCCATGCGTTCGGCCACCGCGTGGCTGATGACGTTGGCGGCGTAGATATCGGTGCCAGTGGGCAGATGCGGGCCGTGTTGTTCGACGCTGCCGGCGGGCAGAATCACCAGCGGATTTTTCTTGAATTGCGCGGCAATCTCTGGCTGCGTGAGATTGATAAAGTAGCGGCTGGGTATCATGTCACGCTCCTACGCGTTTGCGGGTTTCACCAAGGATATCCGCGACCTTTACGGATTGTCCGTTCTTTTCGATTGAGCGTAGCGCGGCATTGACCATCGCCACCGCGACATTGCCGTTGTAGGCGGTAAGTTCGCCCGGCTTGCCGCTGACGCAACTTGCGGCGAACATTTCCAGTTCGGCGCGGAACATATCGCTTTCGGGAATGTTGAGTGCTTCACGTTTTCCCCAGCCGTCTTTGCCGCGCTGAATGTAGAGCACCGAATTTTTGTGCAGCAGATGCGGCGTATCCCAGGTGCCAAAATCAATTTCGTAATGCATCAAGCCCTTGGTGCCGAACACGCGCACGCTGAAAATGCCGGGTGAAGTCCAGCTTGAGCCCACGTACCCCAGCTTGCCGTCGGCAAAGCGTATGACGCTCATCGATTGATCGTCCACCTCTGCGCCCACTGGCGAGAGCTTGGATGACATCGACGAAATCTCCGTCACCGGCCCACCCAGCATGTACAGCACGTCGAACTGATGGATGCACAACTGCGACAGATTGCCGCCGGGCGCGCGATCTTTGTACCAGCGCCAGGTTTGTGGTGTGAGCTCGAGCGCGCGTTCGTTGGAAAAATTCGCCTCCATGAAGGCCACGCGGCCCAGATCGCCACGGTCGATATGCGCCTTGATGATGCGGATGCCCGCCATCAGCCGCGCGCTGTGGCCGACGGTGACGGTGATGCCGTATTGTTTTTCCAGCGCTTCGATTTTGAGCCCGTCTTCCAGCGTTTGCGCGATGGGTTTCTCGGTGTATACATGCTTGCCCGCCTTGGCGACCTGCTCGGCGAGCGGCCAGTGCTGCTCGTTGGGCACGGTCAGAATCACGCCGCGAATATCCGGGTTTGACAGCATGGCCTGCATGTCGGGCACGCCAGGCACGCCGAATTCTTTGGCGAATTCGTCGCGCTTGTCTTGCGAGCGACTGTAGCCCGCGATGATTTGCAATTGATCGGACTTGCCGGCAACGGCGCGCGTCAGCACCTTGGCCCAGCGGCCAAGACCCACGATGCCCATTTTGACGGGATGACTCATGCAACGGCTCCTTCAGAAAGTCGGTGGTGAAACGAAGTCCGCATTTAATCACAGACCGCTACGCCTGGTGCGCGGATTGCGTAAACGGGCAGCGTGCCGGATACTCCGCGCGAGCATTGCGACAGAAAGTCTACGATGGAGAGAATCGATGAAGGGTTTTAGAGTGGGTTATTGGCTTGCCGCCTATGTTGTCGTGGGTGGTGCCGTGGGGACGCCGCATGCTGCCACGCTGGCGGCGTATCCAGAAAAGCCCATCCGCCTGATTGTGCCGTTTCCGCCGGGCGGCGGCACCGACATATTGGCGCGCATGGTGGCGCACGAATTGACCAAAGCCCACGGTTGGCAATTTGTATTCGACAATCGGCCCGGTGCCGCCGGTAATTTGGGGCTGGATCTTGCGGCGAAAGCGGTGGCCGACGGTTACACCATGGTGATCGGGCAGACCAGTAACCTCGCGGTCAACCCGAATCTGTATGCGAAGCTGCCGTACGATTCCGTGCGTGATTTTGCGCCGGTGTCGTTGATATCGTCGATGCCGGTGGCGCTGATGGTGTGGGCAAAATCACCGTACTACAAGCTCGGCGATCTGATTGACGCCGCGAAGGCCAAGCCCGCCGAGTTGACCTTTGCCACCACCGGCAATGGCACCATCGGCCATTTGAGCGGTGAGTTGCTGCAGCGCGCAGCGGGCGTGAAATTCATCCACGTGCCGTACAAGGGAGCGGCGGTGGCTTTTCCCGATTTGCTCGGCGGCCGCATCAACGTGTTCAATGCCTCGGTGGAAACGGCATTGCCGCAGGTGCAGGGCGGCACCATCCGCGTGCTCGCGGTGACATCGGCCAGCCGCGTGCCGGCGCTGAAAAACGTACCCACCGTTGCCGAATCCGGCTACAGAGGTGTGGAGGCCAATACCTGGTTCGGCTATCTCATGCCCGCGCGTACGCCAGAGGCAATCGTTGCGCGTATGAGTGCCGAAACGGCACGTGTGCTGAATCGTACCGAAATACGCGAACGCCTCGCTAGCGCGGGCGAGCAAGTCACGCCTGGCCCGCAGGCGTTCGCCGCGCTGCTGAAAGCCGATTTGGCCAAGTGGGGTAAGATCGTGCGCGATGCGGGGCTAAAAGTGGAATGAAGGTGGAATGAAATAACTGTCAGTAAGGGTTTTGAAAAAGTGCTTATAAAACAAATAGTTATGATATCGGTAGGGGTTGTGTCCTGCGTGGGTGCGGTGAATGCCCAGACCTTTCCGTCGCGCACGTTGCGCGCCATCGTGCCGTACGCGCCGGGCGGCTCCACCGACGTGGTGATGCGCATACTCGCGCCGCGCATGAGCGAATTACTTGGCCAGCAAGTGGTTGTTGAGAATCGGCCCGGCGGTTCGTCCACCATTGGGCTCGACCTTGCTGCCAAGGCGCCGCCCGATGGGCACACGCTGGGCATCGCCAACCTCACGTTCGTGGCGAATCCGAGTCTGATCAAGAAAATGCCTTTCGATTCGGCGAAGGATCTCGCGCCGGTGTCGTTCATGTCGCTGGTGACGTTTGCCCTGTCGGTGCACCCATCGGTGCCAGCAAAAACGGTGAAGGATTTGATCGCGCTTGCCAGGGCCCAGCCCGGTGCGTTGAATTACGCCTCGGCGGGCAATGTCAGTGCCAACCATTTGGCGTCCGAGCGTTTTAATTTCGCCACCGGCATCAAAATGACCCACGTGCCGTACAAGGGTGGCGGGCCGGCGGTGATCGCGTTGCTCTCCGGCGAAACCGCGTTGCTGTTCGCCACCATTCCGTCGTCGGTGCAGCACTTCAAAACCGGCAAGCTGCGCGCGCTGGGCGTGTCGAGCCTGAAACGCAACGTGGCGCTGCCGGAAATCCCCAGCATTGCCGAAGCGGCCGTGCCCGGCTTCGAAGCCAACGAATGGAACGGTGCGCTGGTCAATTCCGGCACGCCGCGCGCCAGCATCGACCGGCTATATCAATCCATAGCCAAGTCGATGGCGATACCCGAAGTGCGCGAACGTATCATCGCGCTTGGCGCCGAGCCCGTGGGCAACACGCCAGAAGAATTCGGCGCTTACATCAAGCGCGAGTTTGGTGTGTGGGCGAAGATCATCCGCGAAGTTGGAATTAAGGTGGAGTGAAGTTAACGTGATTTCCTACTGGATCAACAAAACCGGTAATGCTGCCGACACCGCCCAACTCGAAGCGCGCGACACACCCATGCCCGTGCCCAGCGCCGGGCACATGCTGGTACGTGTGCGCGCGGCGTCGATCAATCGCGGCGACATCATGGCGCGCATCAAACGCCACAGCGCGGCGGGTGGGCGGCCCGCCGGGGTGGATGGCGCGGGCGAAGTGGTCGATGGCGGCTCGTCGCCCTTTAAAAAAGGTGAGCGCGTGATGTTTCGTGCCCATGGCGCTATTGCCGAATATGCGGCGGTGGACCCGGCGCTGGCTTCGCGCGTACCGGATACGATGTCGTGGGAGGAAGCGGGTTCGCTACTTGCCGCGTACGTCACCGGCTGGGAAGCGGTGTGCCAGTTCGGGCGCATGAAGGCGGGCGACTGGGTGCTGCTGTGCGGCGCGTCGTCGGGCGTGGGCGTGGCGGCACTGCAAATGGCCAAACACACGGGCGCGCGCGTGATCGGCACGTCGGGCTCGGCGCAAAAACTGCAAGCGTTGAAGAAGCTGGGGCTGGATGTCGGCATCGTCGCGCGCGGCGGTGATTTTGCGGAGCCAGTACGCCAGGCGACTGGTGGCAAGGGCGTGGATATCGCAGTGAATCTCGTGGGCGGCACGGCGTTTCCTGCATGTGTGCAGGCGTGTGCCGACTTTGGCCGCGTGATCATCGTCGGCTATGTGGATAACACCATGCACGCGGATTTCGATATGGAAACCGTGCACGGGCGGCGCCTGCAGATCATGGGCATATCCAACACGCCGCTCTCGCCCGCACAGCGCGCGATCGCGCATCGCGGTTTCATGGCGGATTTTGCCGGCGCATTGGAATCGGGCGCGATACGCCCACTGATCGACCGCGTATTTTCGTTTGAGCAGGCGCCTGCCGCCAAGGATTACGTCGAAACCAATCAGTTGATCGGTAAGGTGGTCGTCACGATGGGGTGACGACGCTGTAGAGGTTAAAGCGACTCCGCCTTTGCCCCCGACAGCTTGATCACCTTCGCCCATTTGGCGATCTCAATCTGCACGTAAGCGGCAAACTGCTCTGGTGTCGTCTGCATAGGATCGGCACCTGCGTTGAGCAATTGCTCGCGGAAATCCGGCGTGCCGAGTACGGTGGTGATTTCCTTGTTGAGCCGTGATACCACTGCCCGTGGCGTACCGGCGGGCGCTGTGATGCCGTACCACGAGCCGGTTTCATAACCCGGCACACCCGATTCCGCCACGGTGGGTAGTTGTGGCATCAGATTCGAGCGCGCGGCGGTGGTCACCGCAAGTCCCCGCAGACGGCCCGTTTTGATGTGCGGAATGGCTGCTGGCGCGGTGCTGAATATCGCCTGCAAGCGGCCCGCCATCAAATCCACCAGACCAGGGCCGAGACCCTTGTACGGCACATGCGTGAGCGTCACGCCTGCCATCACCGCGAACAATTCACCGCCGAGATGCGTGGAATTGCCGGTGCCCGCCGATGGATACAGAATCGAGCCGGGCTTCGCCTTGGCGGCGGCGATCAATTCGCCGATGGTCTTGATGGGCAGCGCAGGATTTACCGCCACCACCAGCGGACTCACCCCCACCATCGACACCGGCGCAAAACTCTTGATCGAATCGTACGGCAGCTTGGTGTACAGCGTGGCATTGGTTGCCAACGAACTGCTGCTGGTGACCAGTGTGTAACCGTCGGGTGTCGCGCGCGCGAGTATCTCCATCGCCACGATCGTATTCGCACCGGGGCGGTTATCAACGACGATGGATTGCCCCAGATTCTTCGTCAACACCGGGCCCAGCGTACGCGAAATTATGTCATTGCCGCCGCCGGGTGCGAAGGGGCTGATTAAGCGGATGGGGCGGGTGGGGTAGGGATTGGCGGCGTTGGCTGCAAATGGCAACAACACCCATAGGGCGAGCCACGGGTAAATGCAGTGGCGATAGATGGGCATAGAGTCGAGGCGTGTGATGGGGCGATGATCGCGGGAGATGCTATGTTACCTGATAAAAAATCAATAAAAACAATACGTTAAATGATCGCAGTCGTTGGGTGCGAGAAATCACGCCCGCGATTGCCAGTACGCGCAAGATGTAAATTGCAGTGCTGTTTGCCGCAGCCCTCGCCGCACTCTACAAGGCTTGAATTTACCAGCGCACTCGTTCAAACATGCTTTTTAGTCGGGCGCCACGCGCAGGATGTATCGCTGATAGATGTGCAATATGCCCGGCGAGATGATTCCTGAATTCACCCATGCCCGCCGGGCATTGCGTTGCAGGGCCATGGCGCAGGCAATTGTGCAGCGTGGCTTTGAGACGGTCGTAGTGTTCGCGTGGAAGATTGGGTGTCCGGTTAACTACGATGCCCGTCACGCGCTGACGCGTGGCGGCACGCATGACGCGGGTCTTGCGGTGGTTGACCTGAAAACCTTCAGCGAGCGCTATCGCGGCTACATGTGCTTCAAATGTGTGCGAGCGACGGGCAAGTTCGTTCGCGCCGGAAAACGTCAGGTCATCAGCGTAACGCGTGTAGCGCACGCCGAATTGATCTGCTAACGCCTGCACGCGCACATCGAAGTTGAAAGCGCATAGATTGGCGAGCGCGGGCGATGTGGGTGCGCCCTGCGGCAAATGGGGTGATGAATCGGATCGCGCTGTGACGATGCTCGTGGTTATACCACTGAACGAATTGGCTCTCGGTCTCGATCTGGCGCGGGATCATCGCGCACCCCCGAGATCACCGGCCACCGCGCAGCGGCCCCCGTCGGGCGAAAGCCGGCAGCGCACATCGACAGAAGCTGCAGCGGTGCGCAAGGGGGGGCCATGAAAGGGTGATACGTGCGGGTTTGGCTCGCACGCAGCCCCGCCTGCAGCGGGCTGGGCGGTTGCCCCCGGTGTCAGACTAGTTGTCGCCTCGGAATTTAAATCTTAAATGGTCGAGGCAGAAGTGAAATCAACGTATCCTGAAGGCTTTATCGAGCAAGCGCTGGTCAAGGTATTTTCTCGTGGAGATCGGTCAGTACGGTCGGTCGCTGA
>CAMBGJ010000278.1 GCA_945865805.1 Bordetella parapertussis | reverse complement strand
GCTGGACTGCGGCTGGTGGCGATTGATGGCAGTAACTTCGAAGTGCCGGACGAGGCGGCCAACGCCACCGCGTTCGGCTATCCCGGCAGCCGCACCGGCCACGCGGCTTACCCGCAGGCGCAGTGCGCCGTGCTGGTCGAGTGCGCTAGCCGAGGGCGCATGAATCCGCAGATGGTCAAGCGACGAAATTCACCCTATCCGAGCCACGACCCGACTAAGCTGCCCGGCACTCGACCCGACTGTTCGCCTGAAATGTTGCGACCGCAGCCCCTGACCGTGAGGCAGACATTTGCCATTCTTCGTTAAACGAACAGTATTGAGGCCTGACCCCGACGTTACGAAGGCCTGTTTACGCCGAAAGGTAAAGCAGAAATTGAAGCGGAAAATGCCGCGAAACATGGTGGCAAGAACGTTTGCGAAGGTTGTAATCAGCCGGTGGTACCTGGACAAAAATCGCAAACGGGTGTGACGCCGCCAGCTAATGAGAGGCAACGTGATCACATCATTCCAAAAAGTCAAGACGGTGACGGAGATTCGATTAATGGGCAAGTGTTGTGCCGCGCCTGCAACATAAAAAAGAGCAATAAGTAAACAGGAAAATGAAAGCACACGTAAAAATTCTATTCACGATTGACAGAGATGATTCCGAATCAACTGAAATTGAAAGTGTGTGGGCAATTCCAATTGACAATGGATATAAAATTGACAACATTCCCTTTTACGCAAGAGAGATTGCACTAGGGGATATTGTTTCGGCTCGCCCAGACGCAGATAGTTTGTTGCGATTTGAAGAATTAGTTGAACCGTCCCAGCATTCTACGGTTCGACTGTGGTTCGCAGTTGGGAGCGAAGGAGAAGTGCCACGTGTAAGGCAAGAGCTAAGGCAGATGGGCTGCTCATCGGAACGTAGCGACTTAAATAGGCTGGTCGCTGTAGATATTCCACCGTCTGTCGTATACGCACAGATTCATACACGTCGGAGTAAATATGAGCAAGAAGGGCTGCTTGAGTTTGAAGAAGCATGTCTTGGAAAACTATAAATCCAGGTGGGTGGCGAATTCCAACACGTCGGCAAATATGGCGGAAAATATAGGGTCAGACACGATAAAATATGATACCCTGCGCAACACTAATCCAACCACTCAAAAAGTACGCCCATGGCCCGCCTGCCGCGTTACATCATTCCCGGTCAGCCGCAACACATTATCCAACGCGGCAACAATCGCCAGAACATATTTGTCTCTGACGAAGACTATCAGTTTTTCCGCGATGCGTTGATTGACGCGTCTGTTAAACACGATCTGGCCATCCACGCCTACGTCTGGATGACGAATCACATTCATTTGCTGGCAACGCCCGGCGCGGTCGATAGCATCAGCAAGGTTTTTCAATCGGTGGGCCGCCGCTACGTGCAGTATTTCAACCTCAACAACAAACGCAGCGGCACGCTGTGGGAAGGCCGCTACCGGGCGACGGTGGTGGACAGCGAGCGTTACCTGCTGACTGTAATGCGCTATATCGAACTAAACCCGGTTCGAGCGGGTATGGTTGCCCACCCGCGCGATTATCCCTGGTCCAGTTACGCGCACAACGCAGGTGGCGGCAGCGGCAACACCGTGGATTGGTTGGCGCCACAGCGGGAGTATCAGCGGCTGGGTCGCACGGTTCAGGTACGGCAAGAGGCGTACCGGCAACTCTTCAGGGAGGCGGTGTCCAAGGATGATCTCAAATTCATCCGCGACAGCACGCATAAGGGTTGGGCACTGGGAAGCGAGCGCTTTATTAAAAAGATCGAGGCATTAAGCCAACGGCGCGCCGCGTCCAAGGGGGTGGGGCGTCCGAAGACGAAGGATGCTCATCAGAGCTGAAAGATTCCGGCGTCAAATTGATTGTGTGCTTTCCATTCCTACCGCCCAAATTTCCGAAGTTATCCTTCGCGCCGGCGTGAATGGCGCAGCTGATGAGCAGCGTGTCGAAACCACGCCCCGTTTACGCGACGAATGGGCCGTAGGTGAGATTCTTTTGTTCTGCGATTGACGGTGCACCGATAGGGGGATAAATTCATCAGTCGCGAAACCGGCAACTCAGGTTTTACTCAGGTTCAACTAAAGTTCCTGCAGCTCTCCAAGAGGTCAGTATGGCCAAAACGTACACCCTGCGAGTGAATGGTAAGTCAGTACAGGTCGAAGCCGACGATCCACGCATGCCGTTGCTCTACGTGCTGCGCAATCAACTAGGGCTCACCGGCCCGTATTTCGGCTGCGGCCTTGGGCAGTGCGGCGCATGCACTGTGCTTGTCGCGGGCAAGGCCGAGCGTTCGTGTTCGTATGTGCTCGGGCTCGTGGTCGGCAAGGACATCGTTACGCTGGAGGGGTTGGGCACATCGGCGAAACCGCATCCACTGCAACAGGCGTTCATCGATGAACAGGCAGTGCAGTGCGGCTACTGCATCAACGGCATGATCATGCAGGCCAAGGCGCTGCTTGATGTGAACAAGTCACCGTCGGATAACGACATCAAGCAAGCGCTGGCCGACAATTTGTGTCGCTGCGGCACACACCTGCGTATTATTCGTGCGGTAAAACGTGCTGCAAAATCAATGAGTTAAGGGTTATCCACGATGATCTCAACTACTCTGAATCGGCGTGAGTTTCTTGCCGCTGGTGGTGCGTTGGTGGTTTCGTTCGCGCTGCCTGGCAATGCATCGGCGCAGGCGTTCGCGCCAGCGAAAAGCCTTTCCGTCGGCGAGGTGGATGGCTTTCTCGCCATAGGGGCGGATGGCGCGGTGACGATTTATTCCGGCAAGGTTGATCTGGGCACCGGCGTGCGCACAGCGTTCATGCAAATTGCCGCCGAGGAACTCGACGTGCCGCTGCAGCGCGTTGCCGTGGTCGAAGGCGATACGCTGCTCACGCCCGATCAGGGTGCCACTACGAGTAGCGTGTCGATCTCGCGCGGCGGCGTGGAAATCCGCCGGGCTGCCGCGACCGCGCGCGCGGCGCTGATCGCCGAGGCCGCGAAGTTGCTCAACGTGGCCGCAGAGCAACTCACCACGGAAAATGGCGCCGTGGTGTTGAAGGCCGATGGGCGCTCGATGCCTTATGCGAAGCTCGTCGGCGGCAAGAATTTTTCGCTCAAGCTTGATCCCAAGGCACGCGTCAAGGATCCAAAGAGCTACCGCTTCGTCGGCAAATCCGTGCAGCGCGTTGATATTCCGGCGAAAGTCTACGGCACGTTCGCCTATATGCATGATTTCAAGTTGCCCGGCATGCTGCATGCGCGCGTGGTGCGTCCGCCGACGATGCGTGGCCGTCTGTCGGACGTGGATGATGCGGCGGCGAAAAAAATACCGGGCTACGTCAGCACGGTGCGCAAGCGCGATTTCGTCGCCGTGCTCGCGCGCGACGAGTGGTCTGCTATCCGCGCCGCGCGCGTGCTGAAGACGGATTGGGCGCACTGGGCGGGCTTGCCTGACAAGGCCAAACTCTGGGACGCAGTGCGCGCGACACCCGTGGCGCGTGATGATGTCACGCAAAATACCGGCAAGGCCGCCGAAGCGCTGAAAGCCGCGCCGCGCACGCTGCGCGCGACGTTCGATTTCGCGATTAATACGCACGGCTCCATCGGACCGTCGTGCGCCGTCGCGCAGTGGACGGATGGCAACCTCACCTGCTGGAGCGCATCGCAGCAGACGCACGAGTTGCGCAAGCAGCTTGCCGACATGTTCAGCATCAAGGCCGACAACGTGCGCTGCATTTATCTCGAAGGTTCGGGCTGCTACGGACGCAATGGCCACGAGGACGCCGCCGCCGATGCGGCCTTGCTGGCGAAAGAAACCGGGCAACCGGTGCGCGTGCAATGGAGCCGCGAGGACGAGCACGGATGGGATCCGAAAGGCCCGCCCACGTTGATCGACTATGCCGCCGGGCTTGACGAACGCGGCAACGTGATGGCATGGACCTCCGAAGCGTATATCCCGCAGGGTCAGGCCGTATCGCGCGCGACGCTGATCGCGGCCGATCTTGCGGACATGCCACGGGAGGCGTCGCACCCCGGCAGCATCCAGCAGCATCTGGCAATCCAATATGTGTTTCCGAACATCCGTACCGTCGCGCACCGGCTTGCCGACACGCCGTTCCGGCCCTCATGGATACGCACGCCGGGGCGTATGCAAAACACCTTCGGCAACGAAGTGTTTCTCGACGAAATTGCCCAAGCGGGCGGTGCCGATCCGCTTGAATTCCGCATCCGGCATTTGACTGACAAGCGCGGCATCGAAGTGTTGCAGCGCGTCGCCAAGCTGGCAAACTGGCAGCCGCGCGGCAGCGAGCCTCGCGGCGCGGGTGACATCCTCAAGGGACGCGGCGTGTCGTACGTGAAATACGAACTCGTGCGCACCTATGTCGCGGCGGTAGCTGAGGTCGAGGTCAACCGCAAGACCGGCGCTGTGCGCGTGACGCGGTTTTACGTGGCGCACGATTGCGGGCAGATCATCAACCCTGACGGGTTGAGAAACCAGATCGAAGGCAACGTTATCCAGACCACCAGCCGCACGCTGTTCGAGGATTTGCAATTCAACCGCTCGACGGTGACGAGCCGCGACTGGTCAACCTACCCGATACTGCGTTTTCCCGACGCGCCCGACGTGGTCATGGATCTCATCGACCGCCCCACGGAAGCGCCCTGGGGCGCGGGCGAGCCCACCACCGCAGTGGTGCCATCGGCGATTGCGAACGCGGTGTTCGATGCGACCGGCGCGCGCCTGCGCTCGACGCCGTTTACGCCAAACAAGGTGCTCGCGGCACTGGCGTGATCCGGGAATGCGGCTACTGCCCGCATCAATTTAAGAATTACCTTGACTCCGCTACTCAACACCGTATTGTTGAGAGGATGCGCATGTGGGCGCATTACGCATGAACCGCAGGCCTGTCACGTGCCGTTATCGACGCGCTGAATTCACAAAGGAAATATGCACAATATTTTTAAGGTTCAGTGGTTGCCGATGATGGCGGGCGCGCTGTCGATGGGTTGCGTTGCAACACCGGCAGCACAAAATTTCCCGACAAAACCGATACAGTTCCTCGTCAGCTTTCCAGCGGGCAGCGGCACTGATCTGGCGGCGCGTGTGGTCGGTGACAAATTGCGCGAGCGCACCGGTCAATCCGTGGTGATCGTGAACCGGCCCGGGGCGGGTGCAACCTTGGGTGCGTTGTATGTGGCCAAGGCGAATCCCGATGGTTACACCATTGCCATTGCCGCCAGCACCGAGCTGGCTGTGGCACCGAACACGCGGCTGAACCTCGGTTACGATCCGCGCAAAGAGTTATCGCTGCGTACCCTACTCGCGGAAATTCCGCAGTGCATCGTGGCGGGCGCGGGCTTCTCCGGGCGTTCTGTCGCCGATCTCTTGATGCTCGCCAAAAAACAGCCTGGCAAAGTGAGCTTTGCTTCGTACGGCGCGGGCACTCTGGCGCATCTGGGCATTGCGTTGCTGACTAACAGTGCGGGCATTGATGTGTTGCACGTGCCGTACAAGGGCGGCCCCGCCGCACATCCCGATGTGGTCAATGGCCGCGTGCAGGTGCTGTGGGATTCGGTGGCTGGCACGCGCCCACTGGTGAATTCCGGCAAGCTCAAGATGCTGGCGGTCACTGGCGCGGTGCGCCTCGCGGATACGCCCGATGTGCCGACGGTGGCTGAATCGGGCTTCAAAGGTTTTGATGTGGCGGGCTGGGTGGCGGCGGCGGTGCCGACGGGCACGCCGAAACAAATCGCGGAATTTCTGAGCGCTGATCTGAGCCAGATCGTTAAACAGCCGGATGTGCGTAATCGCTTATCGACCGCAGGGCTGGTTGCCAATGGCTCCAGCGCCGCAGAGGCTGCTCTGCGCCTGAATTCGTATCTGGAAAAATTCGCGCTGGCAGTGAAGATTTCCGGCTATCAGCCGGATTGAGTCTTCACCATCGACCAAACGCTACCTGCGCAAGGCGCAGGATGTCTTCCGTGTGTTCTGTACGTGCTGCAGTTATCAGCCTCTCGTTGTGACTTCAGAATACCTGATATAGATAGCACCGCTAATCCGGATCCAGTATCGCACCCTGCGCGCGCAGGGTTTTTTGCAATGCGCTGACGTCGACGCGTACGTCACACGGGTTGCTCGGGTTATTCAAGGCCATCGCCGCAGCCGTGCCCGCCGCTTCGCCCATGGCGAGGCAGGCGGCACTGATACGCGCCGATGCTTGCGCGGTATGCGTGGCGGACAGGCATCGTCCTGCGGCAATCACATTGCGTAGCCCGCGTGGCAACAGGCAGCCGAACGAAATGCCATACCAATCCCCTGCGGGCAAGGGCCGCCACACCGTTTCACGGCCGCTGACATGATCTTCGACGGGCCAGGAACAGCAGGCGATACGATCCGACGGTTTTTCGCATTGCATGACGGCGGCTTCGGTCAGTTCCGCGTCGCCGTGTATGCGGCGGCCTTCGCGCACACCCAGCATGGCGCCGATAGCGGTCACGCGCGCGCCTGCAAAGCCCGGCACGCGCGCTCGGAACACTTGCTCGTAAGCAAATACCTGCTTGCGTCCTTCGCGCTCGGCCGCAGCGCGCGCCACAGGATCGAGCAGGTTAAAGCCGGTGCCGCCGGCCTGCGTTACACGGGTGGCATTGAGATGCATTTCGCTGCCTGCCAGATAGGGAAATACCACCACGGTAGTGCGCGGCAAGTCCGCCCCGTCCGCCACTGCGGCTTCGAGCAATTGCGTCAGATCGTGTCGTGAAATGGCGCCAAACGCGCTGCGATCCACGGGTGCCATGCGGAACATCGCCGTCGGGCTTTGCACGGTGCCCTCTGCGGCAAATGAAGTGCAGCCACCCGCCAGCTCAACCAGCTCGGCATCACCAGAAGCATCAATGACGACACGGGGCACAATGGCGCGGCGACCAGCGGTTGTCTGTACGAGCACGGCTGCAACGTCAGCGCCGCGCATTTGCACATCCGCCAGCACCACGTTGGTAAGAACGCTGACCCCTGTAGCGGCCATCCACTCGTCGGCCACGTGTTTGAACCGCTCCGGATCGTACGGTATGCCATGCACGCCACGCACGATG
>CAMBGJ010000277.1 GCA_945865805.1 Bordetella parapertussis | reverse complement strand
GCCGCCGTGCGTCGCATGGTGCTCAATATTCTGCGTCTGGATAAGTCCCGCAAGGGCGGAATCAAGACGCGACGCTTGGTCGCATCAACCAGCGATTCTTATCGTGAGCAATTACTTGGGATGGTGGCTATTTGATGCAATTGCCCTGTTGAATTGACACGGAATCGATTCGGGAACGGTCTAGAATGTAATGCTGCAAAAAACTCGCAAATCTACCGTGCGTAATATGTGCTCCGGCGTTCGTAAACGCTGATCGCCCCGTACTCGTCGCACTACAGTTACCGACAAGCTGATGCAAAACGCACAGATCCAACCGCTGCAACCCCCCGTCGGCACCGCTGCGGAAATCGCCACGCTGCGGTTGCAAATCGACACGCTCACCCAGGCCAACGCGGAACTGCGCGCGCAGATGGCACAGCACCGCGACGAGTTGGAGCACCAAGTATCGCTCTTCGAGCAACTGATCGAACAACACCCGGTGCCGATGACGCTGCGAGATACGTCGAGCAAGTTGCTGCGCGTCAACCGGGCGCTGGAAAAATGGCTGGATTACTCCCGCGACGAACTCATCGGTCGTTCGGTCGGCATGCTGGCCGCGACCCCCGAAATCGCCGGACGCATGGAACTCAACGATCGTGAAGTCGTGCCCAGTGGCCGCAATCTGTTTGAAGTCGAATCAAAACTGCGCAAAAAAGACGGCTCGCTGCGCGACACCGTCGTGCACAAGGGCGTGATGCACCGGCCTGACGGCAGCATCATGGGCTTCATGTCGGCCTATACCGACATCACCGACGACAAGCGCCTGAAGGCCGAGCTTCAGGATCAGATGGCCCTGGTCGAGCAGTTGTTTGAACACAGTCCGGTGCCGATGTTGTTGCGCGATACCAGCCGCAAAATCCTGCGCGTGAATCAGGCGCTGGAAAGCTGGATGGGATTTCCGCGCAGCCAATTGCTGGGGCGCACCTCCAGCGGGTTCATGTCGCGCGACGCGGTGACCGAAACGCACGCGCTTGACGCGCAAATGCTGGCTTCCCACACCGATTTGCGCCAATCCGACGCGGTGTTCACGCGCGCCGACGGACAAAAACGTGACGTCGTGATCTACAAAAGTGTGCTGCGCCGCGCTGGCGGCGAGCCGGTGGGGTTTTTGTCGGCCTACACCGATGTCACGGACGATCGCAAACTGCGCGCCGAACTCGAACGCTCGCGCGAAGAAGCGCTGGCGGCGGGCCAGGCCAAGGGCGATTTTCTCGCCAACATGAGCCATGAGCTGCGCACGCCGATGACGGCGGTGCTGGGCTACGCGCATTTGGCGCAAAAGCTGGAGCAAATCCCGCAATCGCGCGATTATCTGCAAAAAATCCAGCGCGCCGGCACCACGCTGCTCGGCGTGTTGAACGACGTGCTCGACTTCTCGAAAATCGAAGCCGGCAAACTCGATCTGGAAAAATCACCGTTCGATCTGAGCGACGTACTGGATGGCGTATCCAACGTGGTATCGGTGCGCGCGCAGGAAAAAGGTTTGAAACTATCCTTTACGCGCTCGGCGGACGTGCCGCGCACGGTGATGGGCGACCCACTGCGTTTATCGCAGGTGCTGCTCAATCTGGTGAACAACGCCATCAAATTCACCGAAATGGGCAGCGTGGCGGTAACGGTTACTATCGACCAAATGCCGGTGGCCAAAGCCAGTGTGGAGACCACCGTGGGCGCGACGCGGCTGCGCTTTGCGGTCACCGACACCGGCGTCGGCATGACGCCCGAACAATGCTCGCGCCTGTTTCAATCGTTCATGCAGGCGGATACTTCGATCTCGCGCCGCTTTGGCGGCACCGGGCTTGGCCTCGCCATTTCACGCACGCTGGTATCGCTGATGGGCGGTGAAATTCATGTCACCAGCACGCCAGGCCGTGGCAGCGAATTCTGGTTTACCGCAGCGTTTGGCCCGGTCACCGCCGAAACGGCGCTGGTGCGCAGCGAACGCGAACCCATCACGCTTAACCCTGGGCTACGCGGCGCGCGCGTGCTGCTGGTGGAAGACAGTGCGCTGATCCGCGAAGTCAGCCGCACCTTGCTTGAAGACGCCGGGGTGATCGTCGAAGAGGCGCACGACGGCAGTGTGGCGGTGGAAATGGCGCGTGATCGCCATCAACACTACAGTCTGATTTTGATGGATGTGCAGATGCCCGTGCTCGACGGGCTGGCGGCCACGCGCATGATCCTTGCCGATCTCGCTGGTCGTGCGCCGCCCATCGTGGCGCTGACGGCACAGGCGACCGAGCATGAAAAGCTGCGTTGTCAGCAGGCTGGCATGCTCGATCATCTGCCCAAACCGATCGACCCCGACCGCTTGATCAGCGTGCTGAACCGCTGGCTGAAACCGCCGCAGCAAGCCGCGGATGCGGGTACTGCCCCCACCCCCGTGCCGCGCAAGGCATCGCCTCCGGCAGCGCAGAGCGTGCCGGGGCTGCCTCCGGTGCCAGGCTTTGATCTGGATGCAGCGTTGCGCCGCATGGGCGGCAAAACCGATTTGCTGCTGTCGATGTTGCAACGGTTTGGCGCCAGCAGCGAAGACATTCTGCCGCAGTTGCGTGACTTGATCGCCGCAGAAAAGTATGCCGACGCGCAACGCGTGGCGCACACGCTCAAAGGCACGGCGGCAACCCTCGGTGGCAACGGCATCGCCCAAGCCGCCGCCACGGTGGAGCGGTCGATGCGCTTGATGACGGAAGCGGCCGACAATATGTCCGAGGCCTCAACTGCGCTGGCGAATGGGTCGTCCGCCAGTTCGGCTTTTGCCTCGGAGTTGGTGGAGCTGGAGATCGCCTTACAACCGGTGCTGCCGGTGTTGCGCACCTTGGGCGGCAAAGGCAGCACACCATCCACGACAGCCAATACCGCAGGTCCAACCAGCGTCACCACGGCAGCGCAAGTATTGCCGCCCGCTCACGCCGCCGAGTTCGCCGAACTGCGGCGCTTGCTCGCCGCCAACAGTTTTGTTGCGCGACGGGCGTTCGCTACCTTGCGCAGCAAACTAGGAGACCACAGCGGCGATTGGTCAACGGCCGCGAAGGCCGTGGATGCGCTCGATTTCAAACAAGCACTGGCGTTGCTTGATACGCTGTATGCGCCCGCGGCGAACCCGGCTTAATCCGACGCGCAGACGCAGACCCCCGCCCATGAAACCCGCCACCCTGCCCGAACGCGCCACCGTGCTGATCGTCGATGACGATCCGCTGTCGATCGAGGTTCTCGCCGAGGCGCTGGATGGCGAGTACGACATACGCTTCGCCACCAGCGGCGAACAGGCGCTGCAAATCCTTGATGCCGAAAATGCCGCGGACGGCGCCGGATTGCCGGAGCTGGTATTGCTGGACATGATGTTGCCGGACACCGACGGCTATATGCTGTATGCGCGCATCAAGTCACGCGCGGCGACCCGCGAGTTGCCGGTGATTTTTGTCACCAGCATGACCGATCAGGGGAGTGAAGCCAAGGGGCTCGAAATGGGCGCCGCCGATTACATCACCAAACCGGTGAGTCCGCCGATCGTGCGCGCACGCGTGCACAATCACATCGAGCTTGCGCGTTCCCGCGCCGAGCTGGTCGCCTCGCGCAACGATGCGCTGGCGGCGGCGCGCGCCAAGTCGGCGTTTCTCGCCACCATGAGCCTCGAGATTCGCACGCCGCTAAACGGCGTCATCGGCATGACCGGTTTGTTGCAGGGCACGACGCTGGATAACGATCAACGCGACATGGTGGACACCATCCGTCTGTCGGGCGACGCGTTGCTGACGCTGATCAACGACGTGCTGGATTTTTCGAAGATCGAATCGGGCAAGATGGAATTCGAGTCGGAACCGGTGATCCTGCGCCAGATGATCGAAGATGCCTGCGAGATTCTGGCGTCCAAGGCGCGCGAGAAAAATATCGAGCTGGTGTATTTGATCGGTGCCGGCGTGCCGACGCGCATCTTCGGCGACGTGACGCGCATCCGCCAGATCATCCTGAACCTGGTGAGCAACGCGGTAAAGTTCACCGAGCGCGGCGAGGTGTATACCGAAATTCGCGTGCCAGACGAGATGGCAGGTGCCGACAACTGCCTGCTCGAATTCCGCGTGCGCGACTCCGGCATCGGAATTTCGCCGGAGCGCAGCGCGGCGCTGTTCGAGCCCTTTATCCAGGCCGATTCGTCCACCACGCGCAACTACGGTGGCACCGGTCTTGGGCTGGCAATCAGCAAGCGGCTGGTGGAACTGATGGGTGGTGCCATGCGCGTGGACAGCGCGCTCGGCAAAGGCTCGACCTTCAGCTTCACGCTACCGGCGCGGCGTGCGCCCAACCCCGATCCGCATCTGGCACCGGTGGCGCGTACCGGTTTGCGCGGCAGACGTGCACTGATCGTCGACGACAACCCGACCAATTTATGCATCCTGCAGCATCAGCTTGAAGATTGGGTCGTGGGCGTCACCGCCGTGGAAAGCGGTGCTGCGGCACTGGGCTTGTTGCAAACTGAGCGCCGTTTTGATCTGGCGATACTCGATATGCACATGCCCAACATGGATGGCGCGGCGCTCGCCAGCAATATCCGCAGCCACGCCACGCACGGCGCGCTGCCACTGATTCTGCTGTCGTCGGTGTATTTGTCGGCAACGGAATCCGCCGCCTCGCTGTTTCGCCAACGGCTGATGAAACCGGTGCGCCAATCGCAGCTGTACGATGCCGTGATGAACGCACTCGGCACGGAGCCCGTGCGGCAAACCGTGGTGGCGCCGCCTGCGTTTAATACCATGCTGGCTACCCAGCATCCGCTGAGGCTGCTGGTGGTGGACGACAATCCGGTTAACCGCAAGGTCGCCGAGGCGGTGCTCAGCAAACTGGGCTACGCACCGCAGGTAGCCGAAGACGGGCGTCAGGCCGTCGACAGCGTCATGCAAAACAAGGCAGCGGGCAGCAGCTTCGACGTCGTGTTCATGGATGTGCAAATGCCCGTGCTCGACGGACTCGAAGCCACGCGCATCATCAAATCCACGCACGGCACCGCCGCACCGGTGGTTATCGCCATGACAGCGGCAACCGCCATCGAAGATCGCGCCAATTGCGTCAAGGCCGGGATGGACGACTATGTTTCCAAACCTATCAATATCCGCGAACTGCAAATCGTGCTGGCGCGCTGGGCGACAAAACGCGCACAAAAAGAAATTGGCAAAATTTCGTAACTATCTGTTTTTATTGATATTTTTGCTTTCTGTTCCAGCGGCGAGCAACGCCCAGACTGCACCGTCCGCTGCCACCACCTACCCCGCACGCCCCATCCGCCTGATCGTGCCGCAAGGCGCGGGCGGCACCACCGACATCATCTCGCGCATTACCGCGCAACGCATGAGCGTGCAGATGAATCAACAAATCGTCATCGATAACCGCACCGGCGCGGGCGGCACCATAGGCGTGGAAATCGCCGCCAACGCCGCGCCCGATGGGTATACGCTGACGCTGTCCGCCACCTCCACGCATGCGCTGAACCCCAGCCTGCGCAAGGTGCCGTATCACCCGCTGCGTGACTTCGAGGCGGTGAGCCTCGTCGCCACCACGCCGTATGTACTGGTGGTGCATTCAACCTTCGCTGCAAACAGCGCCGCGGAGTTGATCAAACTCGTGCGCGCCAAACCCGGCGTGATTCAGTACGCTTCCGCCGGCAACGGCACCATGCCGCACATGACCGCGGAGCTGTTCAAGTCGATGGCGAAACTCGACATGCAGCACGTGCCCTACAAGGCCAGCCCGGCCGCGCTCGCCGATGTGTTGGGCGGACGCGTGCCAGTGTACTTTGCCGGCGTGCCCTCGACGCTGCCGCACATCAAGGCCAACCGCATCCGCGCACTGGGCGTGACATCATTAAAACGCAGCGTGGCGTTGCCTGATTTACCCGCGATCAGCGAACAGGTTGTCCCCGGTTACGAGGCCGTGCCGTGGATAGGCCTGGTGGCACCCGCAAAAACACCGGCGGACATCATCGCTCGGCTCAACCGTGAACTCGCTACCGCGCTTGCCGTGCCGGAGGTACGCGATCAACTGCAGGCGCAAGGCGCCGAACCCAGCCCCAGCACACCTGGCGCGCACGCGGCTTACATCGCGAACGAACTGAAAAAATGGGGCAAGGTGATCACCGATATCGGCGTGAAAATGGACTGAGTTTCGCGTACGTCCAGCGCGGGTAAGGTGGGTTTCGCTTACGCGAAACTTAAATTTATTGAAATAAATCAATAACTTACCGCTACTCCTCGGCCTGTCGAAGAACCCAACCGGGTAATCATTTCAAACCTTGATGCACGCGGCGAAATGTCCCGGCCGCACTTCGCGTAGTGGCGGACGATTCTCCTTGCATGCCGCCTCCGCCTGCGGGCAACGCGTGTGAAACACACAGCCTGCGGGTGGTGCCAGCGGGCTGGGCACTTCGCCGCCCAGCACGCGATGCTCACGTCGCGCTTCGATCAACGGATCAGGCACCGGCACCGCTTCGAGCAGGGCCTGCGTATACGGATGCAGCGGCTCGGCATACAGCGCATCCCGATCGGCGATCTCCATCACGCGACCGAGATACATCACGATCACGCGGTCGGAAATATGCCGCACCACCGCCAGATCATGCGCGATGAACAAGTAGGTGAGGCCAAGCTGTTTTTGTAAATCTTCGAGCAGATTGATGATCTGCGCCTGTATCGATACATCCAGCGCGGATACCGGCTCGTCGCACACGATGAATTCCGGCTCCATCGCCAGCGCGCGTGCGATGCCCACCCGCTGACGCTGCCCGCCGGAAAGCTCATGGGGGTAGCGGCTCGCCATGTAATCGAACAGGCCCACCATGCGCAGCAGCCCGGTGACCTTCACGCGTGCGGACGCTTTGTCCGGCTGCAATTTATACACCAGCAGCGGCTCGGCGATGATGTCGCCGATGGTCATGCGCGGATTGAGCGAACTGAACGGGTCCTGAAAAATCACCTGGATTTTGCGGCGATAGTTTTTCAGCGCCGCGCCGCCGGCGTGTGTGACATCCACGCCGCCGAAGGTAAACGAACCAGCGGTGGATTTCTCCAGCCGCAACAGCGTGCGCCCGACGGTGGTTTTGCCGCAGCCAGATTCACCCACCAACCCCACGGTTTCGCC
>CAMBGJ010000276.1 GCA_945865805.1 Bordetella parapertussis | reverse complement strand
CGTGCAAACTCGGCACCGGTGGTGAGCCGGATGCCGCGCGTCATGGGCGCGAGCACGTAACCGCCTTCCACATCGAGTACGGGGCGTGACAAGGTGGCGTTGCCGAGCGCGGCATAATGTTTGTGATAACCGCGCTTGCCGATCAACGGTAATTCAATGCCCAGCGGCCGCAGCACTTCGTTGGACCACGGCCCCAGCGCCACGACCACCTGATGCGCGTCTATGGCGTGGGCATCCGCGTTCAATCGCCAGCGTTCACCGGCGGTTTCGATCTTGCGGGCATCGGCCGATATCAAGCGTCCGCCGCGTTGACAAAACAACGCCGCGTAGGCTTTGCCGACAGCGCCGGGGTCGGGCACGCTCACGGCCTGCGGTTTTAACAGCGCACCCGCGAATATCCCTTTGAGATGCGGCTCAAGCTCGTGCAGGCGCGCGGCGCTGACGTGTTCGGTGACGATACCCCAGCGCGCGGCTGCCGCTTCGGCGGCAATGAATTCTTTCTCCAGCCGTTCGGCCGAGCGATAGGCGCGCAGATAGCCGGTGCGGCGCATCACGCCGACGATGTCCGCGGGCCGCATCAAGGCCTCGTGTTCTTCGATGCAGCGCTCGACCAGGGGACGTGCCGCATGCGCAATGGCTTGGACGCGATCCGGCGCGGAATGCTGAAAGTGTTGCCATAGCCACGGTGCCAACCCCAACAAATCCGCGTGATGCAGATGGGCTTCGGGGCGCCGGTTCAACGCGTAGTCGAACAACGCTTTCCAGTCGCGTGGGAACACGTAAGGCAGAACCGCCTCGCGCTGGATGATACCGGCATTGCCGTGACTGGTTTCCTCGGCAGCCCCTCGGCGATCGACCAGCACCACGTCGCGACCGCGCGCCTGCAGGGCCAGCGCCGCGCAGATGCCCACCATGCCGGCGCCGAGAACCAGTACATCGCACTTCAGATTTGTGCTCACAGGCTATTCAGTCGGCTGCCAGTGTATGGGATGGTTAATTGTAACTAATTGATTTAATTATTATATAACGCCCCGGTGCCCGTTGTGGCTACCCATGTACCACAGCCTGCGCTGCACATCGACCATCATTTTGCGCCTATGTCAGGCATCAGCACTACCGGTTTTGTTTGACTCGACCGCCGCCTGCTTACGCAGAAAATCCACGAACGATTGAGCCACCACCGGCAGTTGCTTGCCCACGGGGTACACCACGTGCCAGTGCGCCATCAGCGGAAAGCCCACCACATTCAGCGTGGTGAGGCCCGGCTGCATGTCGTAACCCACCGCTTGCCGCGGCAGAATGGCAATCCCCATGCCGCAGCGGATGGCTTCGCCAATGGCCTCGTTGCTGGCAATCTCCATGCGGATGTTGGGCTGCACATTGTGCTCATGGAACAGTTTCTCCAACGTCATACGCGTGCCCGACCCTTGCTCGCGCACGATCATGGCTTCGCGGCTTAGGCGTTCAAAAGGAATGTTTATTTCCTCAGCCAGTGGATGATCGGCGGGTGGGATCACTTCAATCGGATTGGGCATGACGCTTAATGTCACAAAGCCGCCGTCCACGGGCGGTTCCATCATCACATACAAGTCGTCGGCGTTCGCCGCCATGCGATCCAGCAGCGACTGGCGATTACCGATATGCATTTTCACGTCGATGCCGGGGTAGCTTTTCAGAAACTCCGACACCTGGCGCGTGGCGAAATATTTCGCCACCGTGCTGCTGCCGATATGCAGCGAACCGGCCTGCATGCCGCGCAAGTCCTCGACACGCTGTTCGAAGCGCGTGAACGTGCCAAAAATTTCACTGCACACGGTATGCAATTCGCGGCCCACCGGCGTCAGACGCACGGTTTTGCCGACCTGCTCCAGCACGGGCAGACCGACGGTCTCCGAAAGTTTTTTGATTTGCACGGACACCGTGGGCTGCGCCATATACAACTCCTCGGCGGCGCGCGTAAAGCTACCGAGGCGGGCAACCGCTTCGAACACGCTCAATTGGGGCAGGGTGCCGTGGCGCAGATAACGGCGGATTTTGCTTTGGGGCATGGTAAGCCTTTCCTGATGCGTACGTTGTCATTTGCCATGCTTACAAAACGCGATAAGCACGGCGGCCTTCACCTCGAACAGATTGAAGGCCGCAAAAGAGACCTTGCCTGTCTGGGCAAAGGTCTCGCTGACAAACACGATCACTGATCGGTTGCCTGCTGAACCGGGGAAAGCGCGTTAGCGCGTTCCCGTAATGACGGCTCAGCGGTCGCGGCTTTTAGCAAAGCCGCGATAGCTACTCCCCTTTGGAGGGTACGTTGAACCACCAACGTGCAGCCAGTGTTTCATCATTGTGAAGCGCGGTCAATGGTTGGATTGATTCAGGCTTGCACTAGCCACGATTACAAAAAAACAAGCATCCGGTTTCGTAATGATGATCATTAGGTATTAAGTGAATTATCAATAAAATCAATAAGTTATATTATAACTATTCATTTTACCGCGACCCACAGCTTAACCATAATCCGCAGCATCACATTAGCAGCACGGTGTGTAAAGCAGATCCTCAACGAGGGGAGTAGCTCCAAATCGCGTGGTCGTCAGCACGGGTGTGATCGTCATCAGGTGATCACACCCCGGCCCCGCGGGCGACCAGCGATTGCTGGGTGCGAGCGAGACCTTGGCCGGGCGCGGCGGGGCCTCGTTTCCGTTTGCGTTCGGCAGGGAATCGTCTGTAGACAACGAACGTTATCGCACACGGAGATCGTAAATTATGGAACTATTCTCATCGGAGTTTTTCTCGGCACTGCTAGCCATCGTGGTAATCGACCTGGTACTGGCTGGCGACAACGCCATCGTCATCGCGCTCGCCGCGCGCAATTTGCCGCCGCATTTACGCACCAAGGCTGTCGCCTGGGGCACAGTCGGCGCGATTGTCGTACGCACGGCGATGACAGTGATCGTGGTGTGGCTGCTGAAAATCCCCGGTCTGATGCTGGCAGGTGGCGCATTATTGCTGTGGATCGCCTATAAGCTGTTGATTAATCCGGACGGCGGTGAAGATCACAAGGTTGATTCCGCCACGAGCTTCTGGGGTGCGATGCGCACCATCGTGATCGCCGATGCTGTGATGGGGCTGGATAACGTGCTGGCGGTGGCGGGCGCGGCGAATGGCAGCTTCCTGCTGGTGGTGCTGGGGCTGTTGATCAGCATCCCGATCGTCATCTGGGGCAGCCAGTTGATCCTCAAATACGTGCAGAAATATCCCTCCATTGTTTACATCGGCGCCGGCGTGCTGGTGTGGACAGGGGTGAAGATGATGATCACCGAGCCGCTGGTCAAAGCCTACGCCGACCGCCTGGGCTACGGCGTGTGGGCGCTGTATGCGGCGGTCGTCGCCGGGGTGCTGTATGCGGGGTATTGCGCCAACCAGCGGTTGCGCTCCAAGCTGACGGCACAGGCGGCAGACTAAAGTCCGGCGCGGTCACCATCTCTGTGGTGACCGCGATTGAGTGATTCCCAAACACTGCAGATATGTGCCTGATCGGGAATCCGAATATGGACCTGGAAACCCTGGTTACCGAGTTTCCTTAGTCGCTGGATACCGTGCTACCCGATTTTCTGTTTTTGCTGTTAGTGCCCTTCTTGGTTGCGGCGGCGGGCCTTATCACATTGGGCAGGATCGCGCGCAGACTGGAGTGCTACGCGGTGTCCGCAGGTTTGGGTGCGGTCGTTGCCGCAGAGATGGCTGCGGCGAATTGACGATTTCACTGCAGGGATTTCAGCACCGGCGATTCGTAGTTGTCGGTGGCGGGCGTGCCTTGTGTACACACTATCGAATACGGGCGTGGCGACTACCGTATGGGTTTGGCCGCCTTGGCGCTCAATTGTCCGCCACGCCATTGTCGTCGCGCTGCGGTTGATGCGTTACTGCCGGATGTGGTGCCGGCAAATACTTCCAGCGTCGCCGCCTGACAGACCGCAATTGTTGCCGGATGCCTGATCCGCCGTTCGGTGGTGATCGCGTACAGCTCCTCCATGACGGAATTGATACGGCCCATCGTTCGGACACTGTATTGACGGCACACGTAGTCGGCAATCGCCGTGGGCGCCACGAACAATCCTGCACCGCCTTGTCCAAACGCCTTGAGCAATGCGCCATCGTCGAATTCGCCGACGATGCGTGGTCGCACCTGTTGCGACTCGAACCATTGCTCCAGTGTCGGCCGAATGGCCGTGCTTTCCCCTGGCATTAGAAACGGTGCGCTGTGGAGCAACGCCGGAAATTTGCCTTGCAGTGATTGCGCCAGTGTGGTGGAACCAAACACCGTCAAATCACTGGTGCCGAGCAAGTGGTTGTATGCGCGTACATTGATGTTGGTGGGCATGGGTTTGTCAGCGATGACCATGTCAAGCCGATGCACGGCAAGATCACCCAGGAGTGCCAGCAATCGACCTTCGCGGCAAATCAATCGCACAGGTTCTTTAATGTGCAGTATCGGCTCCACCACGCGATAGGTCACCGACTTGGGCACCGAATCCGCGACACCAATGCGAAAGGGCAGTGTCGCCGTGGTGTTTTGGTCTCTGGCCACGTCCAGCAATTCGTCGCCCAGGGTGAATATCTCCTCGGCGTAGCTCAAGATGCGGCGCCCGGCGTCGGTAATCTCGAGGCCGCGTCCCGCGCGCTGAAAGAGTTTTGCGCCCAGTGTGTTTTCCAATTCGGATAACTGTCCGCTGATCGACTGTGGGGTGATATGCAATTGCGCGCTGGCGCGCGCAATGCTGCCTGACTTGGCGACAGTCCAAAAATAACGCAAGTGCTTGAAATTGAGGGAGGCCATGCGGCTCACTGAACAACGGTTAATTGAACAACCCACTCATCGAAAAAAACGATCTATTGCACCATTATATTCGATTTGTTAGATGTCTCATGGTTTCCTACACTGGCGCTTCGGTTATTGACAAAACACCTAAAAGGAGATTTGCCATGCAGATAGGCACGCAGGTGGGTATTAAGGCCAAGAGCACCAGCAAGCGCGACGCAGACCCGTCAATCGAATCGCTAACCACGATGGAAACGCTTAGAAGTCACATTGCCACACTGGCTTGTGTCGAGGAAACGTCGGCGCCCTTCGTCAGTTGCTATATCAATCTCGAACAGGGTAAGGGCAGCTACGACAAAGTGCTAGAAGAACGCGCATCGACTGTGCGCAGCACGATCGAGAAGTCAGCACACGCTGATTTCGATGCCGCCATGCATGAGATTAAATCGTACCTTGCCAAAAAGGTGCGGCCTGACGCCAAGGGCGTCGCGATATTCAGCCGCCAACTACGCACCGGCAACTTTTTTCTGCCGATGCAGTTTGCTGCACCGCTTCCCAATTGGATGGCTGTGTATGACGTGCCGAACCTGTTTCATTTGATGACGCTCAAAGACACCTATCACCGCTATGTCGTGTTGCTGGCGACCCGTGCGTCGGTGCGCATTTTCGAAGTCAATCTGGGTGCGGCGACGATTCAGGCATGGACAGAGCAACCGGCGCTGCGTGAGCGCGTGGGCCGCGAATGGACCAAGGAGCATTACGCCAACCATCGCCGCGAGCGCACCTCGCAGTTCCTGAAAGAGCAGGTCGATTTGTTACGGCAACTGATGGCGGAAGGCGGGCACATGCATCTTATTCTGGCGGGGGACCCCAAACTGACCAGCGAGCTGCGGGGTGCGTTGCCGAGTGCCTTGGTGCCCAAATTGATCGATACCATTCCAGCGGCGAGCCGCGACGCGCAAGCGGACGTGGTGACCGCTACGCTATCGGCCTTTGTCGAATGGGAAGAGCAGGATTCTCAGGCGGTGGCGGCGCGGTTTGTAAAGGGAATTCGTACTCAGGGAAGGGCGGTGGCGGGCGCGACCGCGAGTTTGGAAGCACTGCGTCAGCGGCGCGTGGATACCGTGCTACTTGCCCAGGGTGCTCCAGCCAGGCATGGTTGGATTTGTACGGCGTGCCACGCCATCCGCTTTGATCACCCGGTACCCGAAGCCTGCCCGGAATGTGGCGAAACGGCCTTGCGCCTGATCGACTCCGTAGCGGAGGTGGCGAGACTCGCGGGACAGCAGGATTGTCCCATCGAGGTGGTGGCGCATTGCGACCCGCTCATGGCATTGGGGGGGGGGGTTGGCTGCCTGTTGCGGTATTAGGGACGTATCCCACGGCAGAGGAATGATTCATTCATGAAGGAGATTCATCATGCAGATCGACATCCAGGCACGCGGTTTCAAACTGACCGAGGCCATACGCACTTATTGCGACAGACGGTTGCGGTTCGCGCTGGGTTCAATGGTTGGTGATGTGCATAGCGTATGGGCTGCTGGTCACGGCGCTGGTGCAGGGCACGCTCGCCGGACTCGGCTACTGGGTGGCCGGGGTATCGGCGCCCATCCTGCTCGGACTGATTACCACGCTGTTCGCCATGGTGCCGTTCGCCACGCCGATTGCGTGGGGCGGTGTCGGGCTGTGGCTGCTGTTTCAGGGCGAAATGGCGGCAGGCGTGGGCGTACTGCTGTGGGGCGCGTTGGTGGTCAGCCAGATCGACAACATCGTCCGCCCGATGCTGATCTCCGCCAACACCGACATTCCCTTTCTGCTGGTGCTGCTGGGCGTGCTGGGCGGTGTGCTGGCCTTCGGCCTTATCGGGCTGTTTCTCGGCCCGATCGTGCTCGCCGTTTTGTTGGCCGTTTGGCGGGAGTGGGCGGGGCAGTTGAACCACGAGTGATAAACAAGGTCACTAAAGCAAGTAACAACCTCAACAAAGGTTATCCCGCAAATGAACCCCGCACAACAAAAATCCATCCTGACCATCGCCTTGCTCGCCGCCTTTGCCGACGGCAACAAGCACGACCGCGAACGCGATCAGATTGGCCGTCTGGCCGAATCGCTTGCGGATCAAGGAAGCGCGCCTGAACTCAGCAGCCTTTATCAGGATGTCCTGCTCAAACGTGTTTCGCTGGCCGACGCTTGCGCCGCGCTGGACGATCCTGATCACCGACAGCTCGCCTACGAAATGGCGGTGTGCGTGTGCGACGCTGACGGTGCGCAAAGCGATGCCGAGCGCCGCTTTCTCGGCGAGCTGAAAACCCGGCTGGGTCTGGACGCCACGCAAACGGCTGCGGTCGAGCGTGAAGCCGATGCCCTGGCCGACGAACCGTT
>CAMBGJ010000275.1 GCA_945865805.1 Bordetella parapertussis | reverse complement strand
TGGCCGCACCAACGATGGCGAACCCGGCACACAGACTTTGTGGAAAGGTTTCCAGGAGCTGATACCCTTGACTGAAATGTATCGAATCATGAAACAACGACCGAGAATTCCAACATCTTCAACACGAAAAAAATGTGGGTAATGATCAGACTTCAATGAGGCCTCTGCGGTGAGGAAGTTTTTACATTCAGACTGAGTTCACACGTTTTAGCTGGATAACGGCCTCCCGGTTCAAGCGTAATGAAGATCGAAATCCAACAAAGGGTTCCCACCTGAGCAGGAACAACAGCCATGGTTACGCCGTGCTTATAGCAAAAATTTAAATCCACATGCAAAACTTCACCGCCAGCGATGGCCTGCGCCTGAGTTACGTCGTCGACGACCACACCGATCCGTGGCGCCCCAGGGAAACGCTATTTCTGTTGCACGCGGTGCTCGGCAGTTCGCGCCGCTTTTACCCATGGATATCCGTGCTGTCGCGCCACATCCGCGTGGTGCGGCTCGACATGCGCGGGCATGGCGAAAGCGGCGTGCCGGATGAACATCCATTTTCGTTTCAACGCCTGCTACAGGACGTGCTGGAACTGACCGACCATCTGCGCTGTGCGCAATTTCATCTGGCCGGCTCGTCGGCGGGCGCGATCATCGCCATGCAGCTTGCGATGGATCACCAGCAGCGCGTGAAAACGCTGGCGAATTTCGCGGCGGCACCGGGGCTTAGCAACACCAATATCGATCACACCAAGTGGATCGCCAGCGTCAAGGCCAAGGGGCTACGCGGCTTTTTTGAATCCACGATAGCGGAACGCTTTCCGCCGGGCGCCGACCCCGCGTTCGTGCAGTAGTTTGTCGATGAAGCCTGCCGCACCGACGAGGATTTTTTCTGCCGCTTCGTACCGGTGATGCGCCAGGTGAATCAGGCACCGCGTTTGCACGAGATCAAACAACCGATGCTGGTGGTGGTGCCCGATGAAGACCCGCACATTTCGCTCGAGCAATATCAGGCGGTGAAAACCCATGCGCCACGGTGCGAGTTCGTGGTGTATCACGGCTATCAGCACAACATCACCGATGCCGTGCCCGAGCGTTGCGCGGCGGAATTGCTGCGATTTTTACGTCAGCATGGCGCGGCAGCGCCATGAAAACTTCACGCTTGCCACTGAACTGAACGCATTGAGCGCGCGACGTTAGCGGCGATAGGTCGCCTTTCGCCACAACGCCTCCATCGGCCCAATCCCGAATCGCGCAATCCACCAGCGGCTCGCCACAATCTGCGCAAGCAAGATGATAAAGGCGAGTAGCGACAATTCCGCGTGGCGCCACACAGCGCCCAGCCCGAGACCCCAGCCCGACAGCAGCGCACCCATCAGCACGGATTGCATCAGGTAGTTGGTCAGGGGCATGCGCCCCGCTGGCGCGAGCCATGCAATCGCCGCACTGAGAGCGCGTGTGTGGCCCAGCTTTACGATAAGGGACAGGTAGAGGCCGATGGTCGCTGCGCCGAACAGGATGAACAGTTCCGCGATGAAATTCATGTTTCCGATGGTGGTGAGTGCTGCCCGATAGTTCAGTAACGCCCCAATGATGGCGGGAATCAAGCCAAGCGCACCGACTACCGCGGCAGCACGCCATACCCGAGGATGGCGCCGCGGATGGAGCAGCCATCCGAGCCGCGCGGCAAGTGCTCCGAGCAAAAACAGGGTGACCACCATGGGCGTCATCAAAATCAGCACGCCGATCTGCGTATAGAGATAATCTCCCGCGCGTTGTGCCAACTGCTCTGTGTAACCGGCCGTGGTGTACAGCGAAAAGGTCGCCAGCGCAGTTTCACGTAGCAGGTCATCGTCCCCAGCGCCCATGGTTTCCGTCAAGCCGCTGCCGCCGCCCATCACGGCTACAAGGCCGACTACGCAGGCGATCCACCACTGGCACGCCGCACGCGCCAGTTGCGCCGGGCGTATGCCGGCGTACTTGAGCAGGATGAAGCCGCACACTGCATACGTCGTCAGAATATCACCGGAATACAGCAGAATGCCGTGTGCGACGCCCAGCACCAGCAGAAACCAGAGGCGTCGGCGATAAGCCTGCTTTGCCGCGATCAACACCGGCGCGCCGGAAACCTGACTGGCCATCGCGCGGTGCAATGCGCGAAACTGCAAGGCGAATCCAAAACCGAACAACAACGCGAACAGCGCAATAAACTTCGACGAGACCAGCATCGCCACCAGCAGATAGGCCATTGAATCCGCTGTGCGCGGCGCTTGCGCAAAGTAGCCGAGCGGGTCACCCGCACCCCACACAAAACTCTGGATATTGACCTGAAGAATGCCGAACAATGCAAACGCTCGCAGTGCATCGATCAATTCCAGTCGCGGGTGGCGCAGCGCGGGTGTGCCTGGCGGGCTTAACACAGCGGCACTCCGCAGGGATTCATGAGTACCATAATTTTTTGCATAAATCCCGGTGTTTAGTGGCGCTGCCACAGGTTCAATTCATCGACGTTCGCCATAACTCGAACGCATCAAGCAAAAGCCCTAAAAATCGCCATGCGTGAGTCAGTGCTAATGCTTTGATGCAGTCTAGTGTCCCGGCCCATTAATATCGATACAACAATGCCGAGAATCGCCGCCATGCTTTGTCGCCGGGATCAAAGGGTTCCCAACCCGGCTGCGCGCGGCTTCGCGCCTGGCAGCGATTTCGGCATTGTTCTATGTATCGAAACCAATGGGTCGAGACACTAGTAATTACTGTGTGAGTTGTTCGAACCCTATGTGCGGTAGGCTGCAGCTATACCCTTCCCTGCCCGTGATAGCATTCTTTGCCCATGAATATGCGCTCACTACCCACAAGCTGCTGCCGTAGACCGCTAGGCAGTACAACGATGCGGTGCCGACGGGGATCCAGCGGTCTGCGCGGTGTACCACGGGACGCGGCACGGGTGGTGAAATTCTGACAGCGCCACAGGACAGCACATCAAACCCATACCATACGTAACTATTTGTTTTTATTGATATTTTTACTCTGTTTGGCTGCTATGAAAACTTGCCTAAAGTAATTTCCCTCTGAATAGGCACCGCTTTCATCGGAACTGAACATACACGATTTTCTCTGGTAAAGAACCCTCATGAACGCCACAAACTCCTACGAAACCCTCATCATCGGCGGCGGCCTCGCCGGTCTCACCTGCGGCCTGCGCCTCGCTGAAAAAGGCGTGAAAGTCGCCATCCTCGAAAAAGGCGAGACTGATCGCTACCTGTGCAACTCGCGTATCTGCGGTGGCGCGTTTCATGTGTCGTATCGCGATGTGCACGAGCCGCCCGACGTGCTGATGAATGCGATGAAAAGCAAAACCCAGGGATTCTCACGCCCAAGCTTTCTCGACACCATGGCGAACAACGCGGGCAGCACGGCGCGGTGGCTACGCAGCAAGGGCCTGCGCTTTATGAAAGTCGGCGACGCGCCGCACCGCCAGACCACACTGGCGCCGCCCATCGCGCAAAAAGGCCGCGACTACTGGCACGGACGTGGCGGCGATGTGATGCTACGCACGCTGCACGCGGAGTTGAAAAAAGCCGGCGCGACTTTACTGCTCGGCACGCGAGCGGTAAGCCTGCGCATGGCAGGCAATCAATGCGTCGGCATTGAGGCGGAACAACAGGGCAAGAAAGTCACGCTCGACGCACGCAACGTTGTCATCAGCGATGGCGGCTTTCAGGCGAATCCCGAACTGCTCAAGGAATTCGTCACTCAGGAGCCGACGAAAATCCGCCAACGCAACGCGCAAACCGCGAAGGGCGACGGCCTCAACATGGCGCGCGCCGTCGGTGCCAAGCTGGTCGGCATGAAAAACTTTTACGGCCACCCGCTGATACAGGACGCGCTGACCAACGACGATCTGTGGCCGTTCCCGGTGATGGATGATTTGTGCGTCGCTGGCGTGATGGTCGACTTGAGCGGCAAACGCTTCGTCGACGAAGGCCTGGGCGGCGTTTATCTCGCCAACCATATCGCCGGTATGGCGGACCCGCTGTCCACCATCGTGGTGTACGACCAACCGATCTGGGACGGCCCCGGCAAGGCCTTCATCACCCCCGCGAATCCGCTGATCGTCACCAACGGCGGCACGGTGCACAAGGCGAACACGATCACCAAACTCGCACAAAAACTCGCGTTGCCTGCGGGCGTATTGGAACAAACCATCACGCAATACAACGCTGCTGTCGACGCAGGCACCACGACACAACTCACGCCCACGCGCGGCACTCGCGATCACAAAGCGTGGCCGATCCGCACCGCGCCTTTCTACGCCGCGCGGCTCGTCGCCGGCATCACTTACACCATGGGCGGCATCGCCGTCGATGGCGACTGCCGCGTGCTCGACACCAACGACAATCCGATCACTGGGCTGTATGCGGCGGGTTGCGCCACGGGCGGGCTGGAGGGGGGTGACGCCGTGGGATACGTCGGCGGGTTAAGCAAATCATCCACCACCGGCTTTCGCGCGGCGGAGCATATCGCGGCGAATCGGGCGCGGTAGTAGCGCATCGAGCTCCATCGTACACGCTACGCATAAGGCCACCCCAACCACTCGCAAACCCCGCGCCCCATGATCCACGTTTTATCCTCATTGGTAAGCCACGGGATTTCCTCGGTGAACATCGTCACCTGCTGCCGGTAGGGAATCGGCGAGCGCGACAAATCCGTGCCCCAGAAGAGACGCTGCGGGCCGAACGCGTCATATGCGAGGCGAATGTAGGGGTGCAGCGATCGATACGGGTAGGTGTCGGTCGTATAACACGGCAGGGCACTGGCTTTGGCCGCGACATTCGGCCGCTTGGCTATCGCCAATAGCAGGTCGAAATCACGAAACGCGGCGGCGTCACGTTTGTGGCCATCCAGCGTGAAGTGATCCATGACGATTTTGAGTTGCGGGTGTTTGGCCGCCACGGCGTCTACCAGTGGCACATGCTGCGGCAACATCAGCATCATCAGCGGCACACCTTCAGCCTCGGCTTCTTGCCACAACCAGTCGAGCTTGCCGCTGGAAAAAATCTCCGGCGCCTTGGGTATGTTCATCGCCAACCGCAGCCCCAGCATGCCCGGCTGCTTGCGCCAGCCGATCAGCGCGCCCTGCGATTTCGACAACACCTGCGGCGCGATGCGCCCCATCACCGCAAAGCGATCAGGATGCTCACGCGCCGCCGCCAGCGCGAGATCGTTGCGCGAACCTTCCCAGCCCGGCGGCACCAGCACCGCGCGATGCACACCGGCCGCGTTCATCTCCTGGCGTAAATCGTCGTTGGTAAATGGCGTCTCCCGTTGCGGCTCGCCGCCGCCTGACCACGGACGTTCTGGCGTACTCGCAGCCCAGGTATGCACTTGTGCGTCAACGACTAACATGCGCTATCCTTCTTAGGTATTCATATTATAAGTATGTGATTTATAATAACTTTCTCATTGACCGCCAACGCGAATCAAGACAAAGATTATCACGCGGGGCCCAGCGAAAGCGCGTCACGCAACCGAACCTCACCGCTATCCGAATAGCTGCTTCACGCATTGAACAACCCCACCGAAAGCCCTCCGCTGTATCCCTACTGGCGGCGCAATCTGCAAGTCCTGCCAGCAGCGACGCTGATGACTTCCATGGGGTTTGCGATTGCGTTTCCGTTTCTGCCGCTGATGGTGCGCAACCTCGGCGTGCACGACAACCTCGAAACCTGGATCGGCAACATGATGCTGGTGTTTTACATCATCAGCTTTTTGTGTGGGCCGATCTGGGGCAGTATCGCCGATTACTTCGGCCGCAAGATCATGGTGCTGCGTGCGATGCTCGGCATGGGCTTTTTCATGTCGCTGATTCCGTTTGCCACCACGCCGCTGTGGTTTGCCTGCCTGTTCTCGCTGGTGGGGTTTTTCAACGGCGGCACCATGTCCTCGCAGGCGCTGATCGTGGCGAACACCCCGCCGGAGCGCATCGGCCGCGCGTTATCGCGCCTGCAAGCGGCCAACCTGATGGGCCAGACCACCGGGCCTGCGGTGGGCACGCTGCTGGTGGCCGTGGTCGACAAGCCGCATTGGCTATTCTGGTTCAGCGGCGGCGTGTTGCTCAGTGCGGGCATGCTGGTGCTGGCACTGGTGCGCGAAACCAAACAACTCACGCCCGGCCGCTGGCGCCCGCAATGGATCGGCAGTCTGCGCGAGCTGGTGGCGGTGCCGCGCATCGGTCTGCTGTATTTTCTCGGCTTCGTGTTCGCGTGGCTGGCCAGCGCGCCGTTCGCGCCACTCGGTCTCGTGCTCCCAGATTCGATATCCCGCAACGTAGGGCGGAGCGTCCGGGTCTTCGAGAACAACGCGCCTTAGCGCATCAAAATAGTATCGATCCAGTTGCGCGTCGCTGAGCGTCTCCGAACGCTTCTCGATAAGGGAGTCAAAATCGACATCCTTTTTCAGATCGAGAAAGTACTGCCCATTTTCCTTATTGAAGCTGAGAAACTGACCGCTTACCGTGCGCAGGACCTCCTTCAACACTGTTTCGACGAGTGTCCGGAGAAACTCTGCGTCTTTCTCAGGCACCGGGAGCATTAGGCAGAGATCGTCCCTCAACTCCTCAGCGGTCGCTCCAAGCGGCGCGTAGATATCTGCTGTCGTTAGGCGGTGCACCGATAGCGCGTGAACAATTCGAATTGCGGCAGGTTTGTATTGTGGGCGCGTGAAGGCCTGCTGGATTCGCGCGTCAAGAACAGCGCTGCGATCAATGACTTCCTTGATTGCGGGGTCGGACCGGAACGAAGGATTGTCCCGGAGCACTCCCCAATAGGAGTCATAGGCAATCAAACCGGTATCGTTTGCCGGAACATCGAGGTCGATGATGCGGCGGATCGCGGTACTGAGCGTCTTCAGTACCTCGCGCTTCTCGGCGACATAGACGCGCTCGAACGTATCGAGATATGCCGGATGGACAGGAAACAGCCTTACGAACTCCTCCATCCTTTCGTTCATCGAGCCATAGCCCGAATGTTGCATAAACAATCCTCTCTCAAGCGTTTGACATCATGTGGAATTGAAATCGCTGCATTTGAGAACGACAAGCGCAGTCTACCTTACCCATTAAGTCGGAAGGCGGCGGCGGGTTGGGCAGTGATTGGGAAGGATGGGGGGTCTATTCTCGACTGACCAGACGTGTCGCAGTTAAGGCGAGAACAACAATTTCGCCGGTTTCGGTAAAAACAAACGCTCGGTCACCGTCTGCA